>NZ_JBYSYW010000009.1:0-177201 GCF_058783825.1 Pseudomonas sp. FW305-96 | reverse complement strand
GTAAGCGCTGTGAGGCGTTGAGCTAACCAATACTAATTGCCCGTGAGGCTTGACCATATAACACCCAAGCAATTTGCGCTGAGGCCAAATTGTGGTGGTGAAGACGAAACGAACCGAAAGTTCGCGACGAACCACACATATCGCATATCCGAATTGGCTGGCATGTCTGCAAGGACGTACTGGCAACCGAATTTCTTGACGACCATAGAGCATTGGAACCACCTGATCCCATCCCGAACTCAGTAGTGAAACGATGCATCGCCGATGGTAGTGTGGGGTTTCCCCATGTGAGAGTAGGTCATCGTCAAGATTCATTTCGCAAAACCCCTATCTGCGCGAGCAGGTAGGGGTTTTGTCTTTGTGCCTGGAAAACACTGTAGGAGCCGGCTCGCCGGCGATGCGCCGCGTCAGCGGCGCCCTGGGGGCCACGCCATGGAAAGTGTGACTCGAACACCGATACAGTTCCTCATATGGCCATCTCCCACAATTCGAGTCGGAACACTAGAATAGAGCCGACGCATCCATTCAGAACCCCTTTATGCCTAACCCTGTCGAACCCGAAGCGCTCGCGCAGCTGCGGCTGGATGAACTGGTGGCCTGCCACGAGTGCGACCTGCTGATGCGCAAGCCAACCCTGCAGCATGACGAGAAGGCCCTGTGCCCACGCTGCGGCTATGAGCTCTATGCCCATCGCCACAACCTGGTCAACCGAAGCCTCGCCCTGGTGCTGACGGCGCTGCTGTTGTACGTGCCGGCCAACTTCCTGCCGATCATGCAATTGCACCTGCTCGGTCAGACCTCCGACGATACGGTCTGGAGTGGCGTGCTCGGCCTGTACAACTCAGAGATGCGCGGCATCGCCGTGGTGGTGTTCCTGTGCAGCATGGCCATCCCGCTGCTGAAGCTGCTGTGCCAGCTGGCGGTGCTGCTGAGCATCCGTTTCGACTTCGGTCGCAGCTATGGCCTGCTGATCTATCGTATCTACCACCACCTGCGTGAGTGGGGGATGCTCGAGGTCTACTTCATGGGCGTGCTGGTGGCCATCGTCAAGCTGGTCGACCTGGCCGAGCTGAGCATCGGCCTGGGCCTGTTCTGCTTCATCAGCCTGCTGCTGGTGCAGGTCTGGCTCGAGGTGGTCATGTCGCCGCACCAGATCTGGGTGGCCTTGTCGGGGGAGGATGTCCATGCGGGCGATTGATGCAGGCATCCTGGTCTGTAATGAATGCCATGAGCTGAACCGCCATGAGCCTGGCAGCACCTCGCAGGCCTGCACCCGCTGCGGTGCGGTGGTGCACGCTCGGCGGCCCAACAGTATCGTGCGTACCTGGGCGCTGCTGGTCACGGCGATGATTCTCTATATCCCGGCCAACGTGCTGCCGATCATGACCGTCAGTGCCCTGGGGCAGGGCAGCCCGGACACCATCATGTCTGGCGTCATCACCCTGATGAAGCACGGCATGTTGCCGATCGCCGCCGTGGTGTTCATCGCAAGCATCCTGGTGCCCACCTTCAAGCTGGTGGGTATCGCCCTGCTGCTCTATTCGGTGCAACGCCACCAGCCCCTGTCCGCACGGCAGCGCATCCTGATGTACCGCTTCATCGAATTCATCGGCCGCTGGTCGATGCTGGACATCTTCGTCATCGCCATTCTCGTGGCCGTGGTGAATTTCGGCCGCATCGCCAGTGTCGAAGCCAACCTGGGCGCTGTCGCCTTCGCCACTGTGGTGATCCTGACGATGCTCGCCGCTTTAACTTTCGATCCCCGACTGATCTGGGACAACACGGAGTCGGATGACGACCATGAGTGACTTGCCTACGGCTAAAACCCGCCCAGCTTCGAACTGGTCGGCCATCTGGATCCTGCCGCTGATTGCCTTGGCGATCGGCGGCTGGCTGGCCTGGCAAGCCTACAAGGATGCCGGCATCGAGATACAGGTGCGCTTCGAGAGTGGCGAGGGCATCGTCGCCAACAAGACCGAGGTCATCTATAAAGGCATGTCGGTGGGCAAGGTGGTCGCCCTGGTGCTGGATGACAAAGGGGACAGCCGTGGCGTCGTCGCCACCGTCGAGATGCGCAAGGAGGCAGGCCCGCACCTGACCAAGGGCACGCGCTTCTGGCTGGTCAAGCCGAGCGTCAGCCTGGCAGGTATCTCGGGCCTGGAGACACTGGTTTCAGGTAACTACATTGCCGTCGATCCCGGGGAGGGGGAGCCTACCAAGCGCTTCACCGCGCTCAAGGAAGCTCCGCCACTGTCCGATGCCGAGCCTGGCTTGCACCTGACCCTCAAGGCCGAGCGACTGGGCTCGCTCAACCGCGACAGTCCGATTTTCTACAAGCAGATCCAGGTCGGTCGGGTGAAGAGCTATCGGCTGTCTGAAGATCAGGGCACGGTAGAGATCAAGGTGTTCATCGCGCCAGCCTATGCCAGCCTGGTGCGCAAGCACACACGTTTCTGGAACGCCAGCGGGGTCAGCATCGATGCCGACCTGTCCGGGGTCAAGGTGCGCACTGAATCGCTGTCGAGCATCGTGGCCGGGGGCATCGCCTTTGCAACGCCGGAGAACCGCAAGGACAGCCCGCCCACCGATCCAAGCCTGCCGTTCCGCTTGTACGAGGACTTCGACGCAGCCCAGGCCGGCATCCGCGTCAAGGTCAAGCTCAGTGACTTCGAAGGTTTGCAGAAGGGGCGTACACCGGTGCTGTACAAGGGCATCCAGGTGGGCACGCTCAAGGATCTCAAGGTCGAAAATGACCTTGCCAGTGCAACGGCCGAGCTGACCCTCGACCCACTGGCCGAGGACTACCTGGTCGAAGGCACGCAGTTCTGGGTGGTCAAGCCGTCGATCTCGCTTGCCGGTATCACCGGCCTCGAGGCATTGGTAAAGGGTAACTACATTGCGGTCCGCCCGGGCGAGCCAGGCGCCAAGCCCCTGCGCGAGTTCGAGGCGCGTCCCAAGGCGCCACCATTGGACCTGAAGGCGCCCGGCCTGCACATGGTGCTATTCGCCGACACCCTGGGCTCGCTGGAAGTGGGCAGCCCGGTGATGTACCGCCAGGTGCGCGTGGGCAGCGTGCAGAGCTACCAGTTCGCTCGCAACAGCAAGCGCATCCTGATTGGCGTGCACATCGAGAAGGAATACGCCAATCTGGTCAACGGTTCCACGCGCTTCTGGAATGCCAGTGGCATCACCCTGACCGGTGGCCTGTCGGGTATCCAGGTCAAGAGTGAGTCGCTGCAGACGCTCATGGCCGGCGGTATCGCCTTCGACACGCCGAAGCCGGATGTACCGCTCAAGCGTCGCATCCCGCGTTTCCGCCTGCATGAAAGCCAGGACGCGGCCAACCGTGCCGGTACCCTGATCACCATTCGCGTGGACCGCGCCGATGGCCTGAAGCCGGGCACGCCGATCCGCTTCCGCGGGTTGGACGTGGGCAGCGTAGAGAGCGTCGACCTGACTGGCGACCTGCAGGCGGTTCTGCTCCGTGCGCGGATTACCCAGGCGGCCGAGCGTATCGCCCGCGTGGGTACGCAGTTCTGGGTGGTCAAGCCTGCCTTGGGGCTGGTGCGTACCCAGAATCTCGACACGCTGATCGGCGGCCAATACCTGGAGGTGCTGCCAGCGCTCAAGGATAAAGGGCCGCAGCGTGACTTCATCGCCCTGGGCGATGCCCCCGAGGTGAAAGGCGAGGAGGTCGGCCTGCCGCTGACCTTGAGCGCGGCGCGTCGTGGCTCGATCAAGCCGGGCGTGCCGGTCACCTACCGTGAGATCGCAGTGGGCAAGGTCACCGGCTTCGAGCTGGGTCAGACCGCCGACCGGGTACTTATCCACATCCTTATCGAGCCTCGCTACGCCGGGCTGGTGCGTGGCGGCAGCCGCTTCTGGAACAGCAGTGGGTTCGGCTTCGACTGGGGCCTGTTCAAGGGCGCCACGGTACGTACCGAGTCGGTGGAGACCTTGATCGAGGGTGGGATTGCCTTCGCCACGCCCGATGGCGAGCAGATGGGCAACCCGGCGCGACCGCAGCAGACCTTTGCGCTGTTCGACAAGCCGGAGGATGAGTGGATGCAGTGGGCACCGAAGATCCAGATCGGCAAGTAATGATGGGATGGGCCGCTATGCGGCCCTTTCGCCGTGGTTCTTCGTCACGACAAGCCGACTCCCACGCCGACCGCATTGGCCTCGGGCCATTCGTTATTCTGTGGCAGCCGGCTTGCCGGTAGCCTCGAAGGCACCGACGCTAATGCAGTTTTGGCGAGTAACGAGAAAATCACAGGCATAAAAAAACCGACCCTAGGGTCGGTTTTTTCGACAAGAACGTCGCTTAGGCAGCTGCAGCTTCTTTCAGTGCCTTGATGTGGCCATTCAGACGGCCTTTGTGGCGAGCAGCTTTGTTCTTGTGGATGATACCCTTGTCGGCCATACGGTCGATTACAGGTACAGCCAGAACGTAAGCGGCTTGCGCTTTTTCGGCGTCTTTTGCGTCGATGGCCTTGACTACATTCTTGATGTAGGTACGGACCATGGAACGCAGGCTGGCGTTGTGGCTGCGACGCTTCTCAGCCTGTTTTGCACGTTTCTTGGCGGAAGGTGAGTTGGCCACCGTCGAGCTCCTCGAAAGACTTTAGGTAAATAGCAAACAAAATAGGCCGCGAATCATGCCGATGAGTCGATCGGATGTCAAGGCCACCTGCAAGGTTCCGCCGAGTGGTGAGCCAACAGGAGGGAAATATTCCTTTCTGTCGCACGACCTGTAAACTCGGGAATTTTTGGCTCCCCTGCGAAGGCGCGGGAGTATCGCACATTCGGACGCTGTCTGGCAGCGTCCTCTGCCCCTGGCGTGAAACTTTTCGATGAACCTGCTCAAATCCCTGGCCGCGGTCAGCTCCATCACCATGATTTCCCGGGTGCTCGGCTTCGTGCGCGATACCATCCTGGCGCGGGTGTTCGGCGCCGGCATCGCTACCGACGCCTTCTTCATCGCCTTCAAATTGCCCAACCTGCTGCGGCGGATCTTCGCCGAAGGCGCGTTCTCCCAGGCCTTCGTGCCGATCCTTGCCGAGTACAAGACCCAGCAGGGCGAGGAGGCCACCCGTACCTTCGTCGCCTATGTCAGTGGCCTGCTGACCCTGATCCTGGCCGTGGTCACCGTCATCGGCATCCTCGCCGCGCCCTGGGTGGTCTGGGTCACGGCACCTGGGTTTGTCGACAGCACCGAGAAGTACGAGCTGACCACCGCGCTGCTGCGGGTGACCTTTCCTTATATATTGCTGATCTCGCTGTCGTCGCTGGTCGGTGCGATCCTCAACACCTGGAACCGCTTCAGCGTGCCGGCGTTCACCCCCACGTTGCTCAACGTGGCGATGATTGCCTTCGCCGTGCTGCTCACCCCCTACTTCGACCCACCGATCATGGCCCTGGCCTGGGGCGTGCTGGCCGGTGGCCTGGCGCAACTGCTGTACCAGCTGCCGGCGCTGAAGAAGATCGGCATGCTCGTGCTGCCGCGTCTGAACCTGCGCGATACCGGCGTGTGGCGCGTGCTCAAGCAGATGCTGCCGGCGATCCTTGGGGTATCGGTGAGCCAGATCTCGCTGATCATCAACACCATCTTCGCCTCCTTCCTGGTGGCCGGCTCGGTGTCCTGGATGTACTACGCCGACCGCCTCATGGAGCTGCCCTCCGGCGTGCTGGGCGTGGCCCTGGGCACCATCTTGCTGCCGACCCTGGCCAAGACCTACGCCAACCAGGACCGTGAGGAGTATTCACGGATCCTCGACTGGGGCCTGCGCCTGTGCTTCCTGCTGGTGCTGCCCTGCACCCTGGCCCTGGGCATCCTCGCCGAACCGCTGACCGTGGCGCTGTTCCAGTACGGCAAGTTCACCGCCTTCGACGCAGCCATGACCCAGCGGGCGCTGGTCGCGTATTCGGTGGGGCTGATGGCGATCATCCTGGTCAAGGTGCTGGCACCTGGCTTCTATGCGCAGCAGAATATCCGCACACCGGTGAAGATCGCCGTGTTCACGCTGGTGTGCACGCAGTTGCTCAACCTGGCCCTTGTCGGCCCGCTGGCCCATGCCGGGCTGGCCCTGGCGATCAGCCTGGGCGCCTGCCTGAACGCCGGCCTGCTGTACTGGAAGCTGCGCAGCCAGCAACTGTTCCAGCCGCAACCGGGCTGGGCGATGTTCCTGCTCAAGCTGGTGCTGGCAGTGGCGTTGATGTCGGGCGTGCTGTTGCTGGGCATGCACTACATGCCGGCCTGGGAGCAGGGCAACATGCTCGAGCGCTTCGTGCGCCTGAGCGGTCTGATCGTCGCCGGTGTGGTGACCTATTTCGGTTGCCTGTACCTGTGTGGTTTCCGCCCACGGCATTTCGCCCGCAAGGCGCTGCACTGAGGCGCGAAAAGGGTCAGGCGTCGGTTTTTCGCATTCCATACCCCGTGGTGGCGCTGCTGCCTGTCACCAGCGCCCGGGTGTGGTTATAATCGGCCACTTTATGAGCAAGAAGCGCGTTATGCAGCTGGTTCGAGGTCTTCACAACCTGCGCCCCGAGCACCGGGGCTGTGTCGCCACCATTGGCAACTTCGACGGGGTCCACCGCGGCCACCAGGCGATCCTCGCGCGCCTGCGCGAACGTGGCCAGGAACTCGGCCTGCCCACCTGCGTGGTGATCTTCGAGCCACAGCCTCGCGAGTATTTTGCCCCGGATACCGCGCCGGCCCGCCTGGCGCGCCTGCGTGACAAGGTCGAGCTGCTGGCCGGCGAGGGCATCGACCGGGTGCTGTGCCTGTCGTTCAACCAGCGCCTGAGCCAGCTCAGCGCCGAGCAGTTCGTCAAGGCGGTGCTGGTCGATGGCCTGGGCGTGCGCCACCTCGAAGTGGGCGACGACTTCCGCTTCGGCTGCGACCGCGCCGGTGATTTCGCCTTCCTCACCGAAGCCGGCAAGCGCCATGGCTTCAGCGTCGAGGCAGCCAACACGGTCATCCAGGACGGCCTGCGGGTCAGCAGCACCGAAGTGCGCAAGGCCCTGGCCGATGGCAACTTCGAGCTGGCCGAACACCTGCTGGGCCGCCCGTACCGCATTACCGGCCGCGTGCTGCATGGCCAGAAGCTGGCCCGCCAGCTTGGCACCCCTACCGCCAACATCCAGCTCAAGCGCCGTCGCGTGCCGCTGTCCGGGGTCTACCTGGCCAGCATCGAGATCGACGGCCAGCAGTGGCCGGGTGTCGGTAATATCGGAGTACGCCCCACCGTTGCCGGTGACGGGCGTCCTCACCTGGAGATTCATCTCCTGGACTACGCCGGTGACCTCTATGGCCGGCGCCTGACGGTGGAATTCCACCACAAGCTGCGTGAAGAGCAGCGTTTCGCCTCCCTGGAGGCGCTGAAGTCGGCGATCGACGCGGACATCGCCGCCGCACGTGCCCACTGGCACGCTCAACCGCTAACGAAGAGCCTGAAATGACCGACTACAAAGCCACGCTTAACCTTCCGGACACCGCCTTCCCCATGAAGGCCGGCCTGCCTCAGCGCGAACCGCAGATCCTGCAGCGCTGGGACAGCATTGGCCTGTACCAGAAGCTGCGCGAAATTGGCAAGGATCGTCCGAAGTTCGTCCTGCACGACGGCCCGCCCTATGCCAACGGCAAGATCCATATCGGTCATGCGCTGAACAAGATTCTCAAGGACATGATCGTCCGCTCCAAGACCCTGTCGGGCTTCGACGCCCCGTACGTACCGGGCTGGGACTGCCACGGCCTGCCGATCGAACACAAGGTCGAGGTCACCCATGGCAAGCACCTGTCCGCCGACCGCACCCGCGAGCTGTGCCGCGAGTACGCAGCCGAGCAGATCGAAGGGCAGAAGACCGAGTTCATCCGCCTGGGCGTGCTGGGTGACTGGGACAACCCGTACAAGACCATGAACTTCGCCAACGAGGCCGGGGAGATCCGCGCCCTGGCCGAGATGGTCAAGCAAGGCTTCGTGTTCAAAGGCCTGAAGCCTGTGAACTGGTGCTTCGATTGCGGTTCGGCCCTGGCCGAAGCCGAAGTCGAGTATGCCGACAAGAAGTCCCAGACCATCGACGTCGCCTTCCCGGTCGCCGACGAGGCCAAGCTGGCCGCTGCCTTCGGCCTGGCCGCGCTGGCCAAGCCCGCCGCCATCGTGATCTGGACCACCACCCCGTGGACCATCCCGGCCAACCAGGCGCTGAACATCCACCCGGACTTCACCTACGCGCTGGTCGATACCGGCGAGCGCCTGCTGGTGCTGGCCGAAGAGCTGGTCGAGTCGTGCCTGAAACGCTATGCCCTGGAAGGTTCGGTCATCGCCACCGCCCCGGGTTCGGCCCTCGAGTTGATCAACTTCCGTCACCCGTTCTACGACCGCCTGTCGCCGATCTACCTGGCCGAATACGTCGAGCTGGGCGCCGGTACCGGCGTGGTGCATTCCTCGCCCGCCTACGGTGAAGATGACTTCGTCACCTGCAAGCGCTACGGCATGGTCAACGACGACATCCTCACCCCGGTGCAGAGCAACGGCGTGTACGTCGAGTCGCTGCCGTTCTTCGGCGGCCAGTTCATCTGGAAGGCCAACCCGGCCATCGTCGACAAGCTCAGCGAAGTCGGCGCGTTGATGCACACCGAAACCATCAGCCACAGCTACATGCACTGCTGGCGCCACAAGACCCCGCTGATCTACCGCGCCACCGCGCAGTGGTTCGTCGGCATGGACAAGCAGCCCACCAGCGGCGACAACCTGCGCGAGCGCTCGCTCAAGGCCATCGAAGAGACCAAGTTCGTTCCGGCCTGGGGCCAGGCGCGCCTGCACTCGATGATCGCCAACCGTCCGGACTGGTGCATCTCGCGTCAGCGCAACTGGGGCGTGCCGATCCCGTTCTTCCTGGACAAGCAGACCGGTGAACTGCACCCACGTACCGTCGAGCTGATGGAAGAAGTGGCCAAGCGCGTCGAGCAGCAAGGCATCGAGGCCTGGTTCAAGCTGGATGCCGCCGAACTGCTGGGCGATGAAGCCGGCCAGTACGACAAGATTTCCGACACCCTCGACGTCTGGTTCGACTCCGGCACCACGCACTGGCATGTGCTGCGCGGCTCCCACGATATCGGCCACGCCACCGGCCCGCGCGCCGACCTGTACCTGGAAGGCTCCGACCAGCACCGCGGCTGGTTCCACTCTTCCTTGCTGACCGGCTGTGCCATCGACGGCCACGCGCCGTACCGCGAGCTGCTGACCCACGGTTTCACCGTGGACGAGAACGGCCGCAAGATGTCCAAGTCGCTGGGCAACACCATCGAGCCGGAAAAGGTTAACAACACCCTGGGTGCCGACATCCTGCGCCTGTGGGTCTCCGCCACCGACTACTCCGGTGAGATGGCCGTTTCCGAGCAGATCCTGCAGCGCAGCGCCGACGCCTACCGCCGCATCCGCAACACCGCGCGCTTCCTGCTCTCCAACCTGTCCGGCTTCGACCCGGCCCGCGACCTGCTGCCGGCCGAGGACATGCTGGCCCTGGACCGTTGGGCGGTCGACCGCACTCTGCTGCTGCAGCGCGAGCTGGAAGAGCACTACGGCGAGTACCGTTTCTGGAACGTCTACTCGAAGATCCACAACTTCTGCGTGCAGGAGCTTGGTGGCTTCTATCTCGACATCATCAAGGACCGCCAGTACACCACCGGCGCCAACAGTGTCGCCCGCCGCTCTTGCCAGACCGCGCTGTACCACATCAGCGAGGCGCTGGTGCGCTGGATCGCGCCGATCCTGGCGTTCACCGCCGACGAGATCTGGCAGTACCTGCCGGGCGAGCGCAACGAGTCGGTGATGCTCAACACCTGGTACCAGGGCCTGACGGAACTGCCGGCCGACGCCGAGCTGGACCGCGCCTACTGGGACCGCGTGATGGCGGTCAAGGCGGCGGTCAACAAGGAGCTGGAGAACCAGCGCACCGCCAAGGTCATCGGCGGCAACCTGCAGGCCGAAGTCACCCTGTTCGCCGAAGAGGGCCTGACCGCCGACCTGAACAAGCTCGGCGACGAGCTGCGCTTCGTGCTGATCACCTCGGCCGCCAGCGTGATGCCGTTCGTCCAGGCCCCGGCCGATGCCGTGGCAACCGAAGTGGAAGGTCTCAAGCTGAAGGTGGTCAAGTCCGGCCATGTCAAATGCGGCCGTTGCTGGCACTTCCGCGCCGATGTGGGCAGCCACCCGGAGCATCCGGAAATCTGCGCCCGTTGCGTCGACAACCTGAGCGGTTCGGGCGAGGTGCGCCACTATGCCTAATGCGTCCGCGGGGCGTTTCGGGCGCCTTGCCTGGCTCTGGCTGAGCCTGGTGGTGCTGGTCCTCGACCAGGCCACCAAGGTCTACTTCGAGGGCGCGCTGAGCCTGTACCAGCAGATCGTGGTCATCCCTGACTACTTCAGCTGGACACTGGCCTACAACACCGGCGCGGCGTTCAGCTTCCTGGCCGACAGCTCCGGCTGGCAGCGCTGGCTGTTCGCCGTGATCGCCGTGGTGGTCAGCGCCGTGCTGGTGGTCTGGCTCAAGCGCCTGGGGCGTAACGAGACCTGGCTGGCCGTGGCCCTGGCCCTGGTGCTGGGCGGTGCATTGGGCAACCTGTACGACCGCGTGGTGCTCGGCCATGTGGTCGACTTCATCCTGGTGCACTGGCAGAACCGCCACTATTTCCCGGCCTTCAACCTGGCCGACAGCGCCATTACCGTGGGCGCGGTGATGCTGGCGCTGGATATGTTCAAGAGCAAGAAGTCCGAGGAAGCCGTCCATGACTGAGACCCGTATCGGCCAGAACACCGAAGTCACCCTGCACTTCGCGCTGCACCTGGAAAACGGCGACACCGTCGACAGCACCTTCGACAAGGCCCCGGCCACGTTCAAGGTCGGCGACGGCAACCTGCTGCCGGGCTTCGAGAACGCCCTGTTCGGTTTCAAGGCCGGTGACCAGCGCAAGCTGAGCATCGCCCCGGAGAACGCCTTCGGCCAGCACAACCCGCAGAACGTGCAGGTGATGCCGCGCTCGCAGTTCGAAGGCATGGAGCTGTCCGAAGGGCTGCTGGTGATCTTCAACGATGCCGCCAACACCGAACTGCCAGGTGTGGTAAAAGCGTTCGACGATAACCAGGTGACCATCGATTTCAACCATCCACTGGCTGGCAAGACCCTGAACTTCGAGGTGCAGATCCTCGACGTGAAGGCCGTGTGAGCCTGGAGCCGAGCATGCAAATCAAACTCGCCAACCCGCGCGGCTTCTGTGCGGGGGTCGACCGGGCGATCGAGATCGTCAACCGCGCCCTGGAAGTCTTCGGCCCGCCGATATACGTGCGCCACGAAGTGGTGCACAACAAGTTCGTGGTCGAAGACCTGCGTAACCGTGGCGCGGTGTTCGTCGAAGAGCTGGACCAGGTGCCGGACGACGTCATCGTCATCTTCAGCGCCCATGGCGTTTCCCAGGCCGTGCGCCAGGAAGCCGCGGGCCGTGGCCTGAAGGTATTCGATGCCACCTGCCCGCTGGTGACCAAGGTGCATATCGAGGTGGCCAAGTACAGCCGTGATGGCCGGGAGACCATTCTCATCGGCCATGAAGGGCACCCGGAAGTCGAAGGCACCATGGGCCAGTACGACGCCAGCAACGGCGGTGCCATCTACCTCGTCGAGGACGAGGACGATGTTGCCAGGCTGCAGGTGAACGACCCCGACCACCTGGCCTTCGTCACCCAGACCACGCTGTCGATGGACGACACCAGCCGGGTGATCGACGCCCTGCGCGCACGCTTCCCGAACATCGGTGGCCCGCGCAAGGACGACATCTGCTACGCCACGCAAAACCGCCAGGACGCCGTCAAGCAACTGGCCGACGAGTGTGACGTGGTGCTGGTGGTCGGCAGCCCCAACAGCTCCAACTCCAACCGCCTGCGCGAGTTGGCCGAGCGCATGAGCACCCCGGCCTACCTGATCGACGGTGCCGAGGACCTGCAACGCAGCTGGTTCGACGGTGTCCAGCGCATCGGCATCACCGCCGGTGCCTCGGCGCCCGAGGTGCTGGTGCGTGGCGTGATCGAGCAGCTCAAGGCCTGGGGCGCCACCGGCGCCGAAGAGCTCGACGGCCGCGAAGAGAACATCACCTTCTCGATGCCCAAGGAACTGCGGGTTCGCTCGCTGATCTGACTTAGTCACCTGCACAGCGGCGGTCCTCGTCGCTGCGCAGGCTGACCCGGCCACTGGGGCTCAGCACCACCTGATGCTGGCTGCCAGGCCCGCTGCGCTGGCAGATGTCCAGCGTGATGCCGACAAAGCCTTCCCCTATCGGTGCGCCCCGCCTGCTGAAGCGCACCTCCCGCGCAGAACTGGCTACTACCTTTACCGGCTTGGCCAGGCGATGTTCGCGCAACATCTGGCCGTCGTGCTCTTGCGATACGCGCCAGCCTTTGCCCCAGTCACCTTCCAATGGATGAACCGTCAGCGCCTGCTGTTGCAGCGCGGCCTGGTTGCGCGCGGCGCGCAGTGCCTGCGCCAGTTCCCGGGCGACGGCGGCCAGTTGCAGGGTTTCGCCGAGCCTGGCGTAGGACGTTGCCCCCAGGTATGTCAGTAGGCTGCCAATCGTCAATGCGCACATCATTTGTAGCAGTGTTACACCTTGTTGCTTCACCGTGCATTCCTCCCTGGAAGTGCTTCGCTGTAGCTTCCGGCCTGGCCGCGCGAGGCGCCAGTCAGCCGGTTCGGGCAGACGGCGAGGAAAGATCCCAGGAGGGCGACGATGCGAGCGAAGGAAGGCGGGATGACGCTGCTGGAGGTGCTGCTGGCGATGACGGTGCTGGCGCTTGGGGTGTTCGCCGCAGCGGCCTTGCAGGTGCGTGGCATGCAGGCGGCCGAGAGCGCCCGGCGCGACGGTCAGGCGTTGCAACTGGCCCAGGGCATGCTCGAGCGGGTGAGGGCCAGCGGCACGCTCGAAGCGGGGGAGGAGAGTGCCTGGCGCTCGCGGGTCACCCAGGTGCTTGGCGCCTCGGCACAGGGGCGGATCAGGCGCCACGCCCGCATGTTGGCGCTGCAGGTGAACTGGCCGGCCCAGGCAGAGGGCCGCCCGGCCTTGCAGTTGCAGGGCAAGGTGCTGCCATGAAACGCGGGCAAGCGGGCGCCGGGCTGGTCGAGGTGTTGCTGGCCGTGGCCCTGGGGGCATTGTTGCTGGTGGCGGCGGGCCAGTTGTTCGGCCAGGCCTATCAGGCCTGGCGGCTGCAAGGCGCGGTGGCGAGGCTGCAGGACGATGCGCGCCTGGTCCTGCAGCGCCTGGCCGAGGATATCCGCATGGCGGGCATGTTCGGCTGCCTGCGCCTGGAGGCGGCGGACTTCGCCGATCCGCAGGCTGCGCTAGCCTTCGCCAGGCCAATCGAGGTCAACGCTGACAGCTTCACGCTGGTAGGCGCCGAGTTGCCGGGATTGCTCGGCGCGCCGGACTGGACCGTGCTTACCGACTGTCGCAGTTGGGCGCGGGTACAGCGTGGGCAGCATGTACCTGGCGATGCCCAGCTGGCCTTGCCGGTGCGCCGGGTTACCTACCGGGTGCGTAATGGCAGCCTGTTGTTCACCAGCAACGCCCAGCACGCCAGCCTGGTCGATAATGTCCGGGCCCTGCGGGTGCGTCAGGGCGACGGTCGCGTCGACATCGAGTTGCTCATGCAGGACCGTGATCACCGACTGGAGCAGCGCCATACCCTGAGCGTGGCCGTGCGCAATCCTGGGGCTGGCGCATGATTCGCCAGCGTGGGGTGGTGCTCTTGCTGGCCCTGAGCCTCAGCCTGCTGCTTGGCCTGCTGACCGCGCTGGGCATGCGCGAGGCCTTGCTGCAGGCGCGGCAGGTCGGCGAACAATGGCGCAGGGCGCAGGCCTTCGAACAAGCCGAAGCCAGCCTGGTGGAAGGGGCCGCGTTGCTGCAAGGCGGGTTGCCTGCGTTGTGTCTTGACTGCCTGCCGCCTGAGCTGCCGACGGCATCACCTGCCGCGCCGTGGCGAACCACCGACAGTGGCTACGTGCTGCTCCAGCATCTGGGGCAAACACTCCGTGCCGTCGGCCTGCCGCGAGACAAGCGGGTCGACCTCGTGCGGATCACGGCGCTGAGCCGCCAGGTGCGGGGCCGGCAATTCCTGGAAGCGGTCTATGCCGTGGACGGGCACGGCAATATCGGGCGTATCAGCTGGCGTCAGCGTCTGGAGGAGGGCTGACATGCAGCGGGGCCTTGGTCTGATCGAATTATTGATTGTCGTGGCGCTGATCGGCATGCTGGCAACCATTGCCTACCCCAGTTACAGCGACCAGCTACGGCGTGCCGCGCGCGGCGAGGTGGTCGGGCTGCTGCAGGATGCGGCGTTGCGCCTGGAACAGCATCGCTCGTATGTCGGCGGCTACGCCGACACCGAGCAACTCGTCACGGTATTGTCGGCTGGCAGCCGCTACTACCGCCTGCAGGCTCAGCGCGACGAAGACGCTTTCACACTGCTTGCCCGCCGTGTGACGGAGACGTTCATGGCAGGCGACCGCTGTGGCGACTTCCGCCTCGATCACGCTGGCGTGCGTGACAACCCGGGCGGCAGCGAAGACGAGCAGACATGCTGGGGAAGCTGAAGATCAAAAGGTGCCCGCGCACCGTGGAATTACTTCAGGTGTTGGATCGAACGATGAGCAAGCAAGTAGTGATTGTCGGCGGTGGCGTCATCGGCCTGCTGACGGCGTTGAACCTGGCGGCGGATGTCGACCGAGTGGTGGTGTGCGACCAGGGCGAAGTAGGGCGTGAGTCGTCCTGGGCCGGTGGCGGCATCGTCTCGCCGTTGTACCCCTGGCGTTATAGCCCGGCGGTGACGGCGCTGGCGCATTGGTCGCAGGATTTCTATCCACAGCTGGGCGAGCGTCTGTTCGCCAGCACCGGCATCGACCCGGAGGTCCACACCACCGGGCTGTACTGGCTGGACCTGGACGACGAAGCCGAGGCGCTGGCCTGGGCGGCGCGTGAGCAACGGCCGCTCAGCGCCGTGGATATCTCGGCTGCTTATGACGCGGTGCCTGTGCTGGGTGCGGGCTACCGCCGCGCCGTGTACATGGCGGGCGTGGCCAACGTGCGCAACCCGCGACTGGTGAAGTCGCTCAAGGCGGCGCTGCAGGCGCTGCCCAACGTGACCCTGCGCGAGCATTGCCAGATCAGCGGTTTTGTCCATGAAGGCGGGCGTGTCGCCGGGGTACGTACCGAGCAGGGTGTGCTGGCTGCCGACGAGGTGGTGCTCAGTGCCGGTGCCTGGAGCGGCGATCTGCTGCAGACTTTGGGCTTGAGCCTGCCGGTGGAACCGGTGAAAGGGCAGATGATCCTGTTCAAGTGCGCCGAGGACTTTCTGCCGAGCATGGTCCTGGCCAAGGGCCGCTATGCGATCCCGCGCCGCGATGGGCATATCCTGGTCGGCAGCACCCTGGAGCATGCCGGTTACGACAAGACCCCGACCGCGGATGCACTTGAGAGTCTGAAGGCTTCTGCGGTGGAGCTGCTGCCGGCGCTGGCAGATGCCGAGGTGGTGGGGCACTGGGCTGGCCTGCGCCCTGGGTCGCCGGAAGGCATCCCTTACATTGGCGCGGTGCCGGGGCATGAGGGGCTATGGCTGAACTGCGGCCATTACCGCAACGGGCTGGTGCTGGCGCCGGCGTCGTGCCAACTGTTCAGCGACCTGCTGCTGGGGCGTGAGCCGATCATCGATCCGGCGCCGTATGCGCCTAAAGGGCGGCTGGGGTAAGTTCGTCGTGCCCGCCCTGCCGCCTTGCTTAGCGCGGTTGCCCCGGCCCTTGCTCCAGATGTTGCTGGCTGCAATACCAGTCCTTGCCCAACTGCAACGCCCGGTCATTGGGCAGGTGTACGCCGCAATGGGCGCAACGCACCATCTGCAGCGGGTCCTGCAGGCGCGGTTCGGCAGGTGATTGCTGACTGGTCTTGAACTTGCGCCACAGCCAGAACGCGGCGGCGATCAGGGCGATCCAGAAAAGTAGGCGAACCATGGTGTCCAGCTTGTCGAATGAAGAAGGCGACAGTCTAGGACGCGGCCAATAAAAAAGGGAGGCCTCGGGCCTCCCTTTCTTCGCATGCGACGTATCAGTCGAACAGACCGAAGGTCATGTAGCTGAACCAGCTGCGGTCCTTCTCGGCTTCCTTCGGACCTTCCGGCAGGATCGGGTCGCCGTTCTCGTCCTTGGGCAGCAGTTCTTCGGGCATCTCGGAGCGGGCGTCCTGGAACTGCTTAACCACGTCCTGGTTGGCGCGGGTCTCGCCCGGCGGCAGCGGGGTCTTGGTCTCGATCAGGCCCAGGGTGGCCTTGGACAGCCACGAGCGGTTGCCGTTTTCGTCGACCTTGGTGACGAACTGGCCATCGACCAGGCTCGGGTGGTCCGGGTAGTTGAGCTTGAGGGTCTCGAGGCTGGTGGCGGCCAGTTCGTCCAGGTGCATGCGCTGGTACGACTCGACCATCACCGCCAGGCCGTCACCCACCGACGGGGTTTCCTGGAAGTTCTCCACCACATAGCGGCCACGGTTGGCGGCGGCCACATAGGCCTCGCGGCTCAGGTAGTAGTTGGCCACGTGGATTTCGTAGGAGGCCAGCAGGTTGCGCAGGTAGATCATGCGCTGCTTGGCGTCCGGGGCGTAGCGGCTATTGGGGAAGCGGCTGGTCAGCTGGGCGAATTCGTTGTACGAGTCGCGGGCGGCGCCCGGGTCACGCTTGGTCATGTCCAGCGGCAGGAAGCGCGCCAGCAGGCCGCGGTCCTGGTCGAACGAGGTCAGGCCCTTGAGGTAGTAGGCGTAGTCGACGTTCGGGTGCTGCGGGTGCAGGCGGATGAAGCGCTCGGCAGCCGACTTGGCGGCCTCCGGCTCGGAGTTCTTGTAGTTGGCGTAGATCAGCTCGAGCTGGGCCTGGTCGGCGTAGCGGCCGAACGGGTAGCGCGACTCCAGGGCCTTGAGCTTGTTCACGGCGCTGGTATAGCTGGAGTTGTCCAGGTCGGCCTGCGCCTGCTGGTACAGCTCGGCCTCGCTGAGGTTCTCGTCAATGACTTCCTTGTTCGAGGAACAGGCAGCGGTGAGCCCGAGGATGGCGATCAGCAGCAGGTGTTTCACTTGCATGGCGGCTTGCGTCCCTTTGACGGCCGCTGTCTTGGGCGGTGCCGTCCTGTTATGATGAGCGCCCCCGGCCAAACCCCGGGGCAAAAGAAGCCGTATTTAACCACAAGCGCGCAGCCGAAACCAAAGGCTGAACGCCCGTCGATTCGAGCATGTCCGAGATCATTCAACTTAGCGCAGAGGTCCCGTCCGAACTGGGCGGCCAACGCCTCGACCAGGTCGCCGCCCAATTGTTCGCCGAGTACTCGCGTTCGCGCCTGTCCTCGTGGATCAAAGATGGCCGCCTGACCGTCGATGGCGCGGTGCTGCGGCCGCGCGACACCGTCCACACCGGCTCCATCCTGGCCCTCGAGGCCGAGCAGGAGGCCCAGGGCGAATGGGTGGCTCAGGACATCGAGCTGGACATCGTCTATGAAGATGACCAGATCCTGGTGATCAACAAGCCGGCCGGGCTGGTGGTCCACCCGGCGGCGGGGCACCCCGACGGCACCCTGCTCAATGCCCTGCTGCACCATGTGCCGGACATCATCAACGTACCGCGCGCCGGTATCGTGCACCGCCTGGACAAGGACACCACGGGCCTGATGGTGGTGGCCAAGACCCTGCAGGCGCAGACCAACCTGGTCGACCAGCTGCAGAAGCGCTCGGTCAGCCGCATCTACGAGTGCATCGTGGTCGGCGTGGTGATCGCCGGCGGCAAGATCGACGCCCCGATCGGCCGCCACGGCGGCGAGCGCCAGCGCATGGCGGTCACCGATGGCGGCAAGCCGGCCGTCAGCCACTACCGCGTGCTCAAGCGCTTCCGCTCGCACACCCATGTGCGGGTCAAGCTGGAGACCGGCCGTACCCACCAGATCCGTGTGCACATGGCGCATGTGGGCTATCCGCTGGTCGGCGACCAGACCTACGGCGTGCGCTTCCGCATTCCGCCGGCGGCCAGCGTGGCCATGGTCGAGGCGGTGAAGAACTTCCCGCGCCAGGCCCTGCACGCCCGCTTCCTGGCCCTGGATCACCCGACCACCGGTGAGCGCATGGAATGGGCCTCGCCGCTGCCGGACGACTTCCTCTGGCTGCTGTCGCTGCTCAACGACGACCGCGAGAGCTTCATCGGATGAGTGGCCTGACGCAGGCGCTGATCATTCCCGACTGGCCGGCCCCGGCCTCGGTACGCGCCTGTGTCACCACCCGCGAGGGCGGCGTCAGCCTGCCGCCCTATGAATCCTTCAATCTTGGCGATCATGTGGGCGATGACCCCGCTGCGGTTGCCGAGAACCGTCGTCGCCTGAGCGACGAATTCGCCATCCAGCCCGCCTGGCTCAAGCAGGTGCACGGGCTGGTGGTGGCCGATGCCGATCCCGCCGTGGTCGCCGAGGCCGACGCCAGCTGGAGCGACCAGCCGGGCATCGCCTGCACCGTGATGACCGCCGATTGCCTGCCGGCCCTGTTCTGCGACCGCGCCGGCACCCGCGTGGCCGCCGCCCATGCCGGCTGGCGCGGGTTGGCCGGTGGCGTGCTGGAAGCCACCCTCGACCGCCTGGCCCTGCCACCTGAAGAGGTGCTGGTGTGGCTGGGCCCGGCCATCGGACCGCTGGCGTTCGAGGTGGGCATGGAGGTGCGCGATGCCTTTACCGCCGTGCATCCAGAGGCAGCCGTGGCGTTCGTTGACGGCGAGCGGCCGGGCAAGCTGATGGCCGATATCTACCAGCTGGCGCGGATTCGCCTGGCTGCGCGTGGGGTGACTGCCGTTTATGGTGGCGGCTTCTGTACCGTCAGCGACCCGCGTTTCTTCTCCTACCGCCGTACCCCGCAGGGTGGGCGCTTCGCTTCGCTGATCTGGTTGCAGCCACGCTGACCTCCGTCAACCCCGCTACGCTTGAATCTTCCAGAATCACCCTTATCTATTGGTCATCTCAGGCAGGTTCATCATTACAGGTGCTGTCCATCGCTCCGCCTGCCCTTTAAAGGAAGGTATCCCCCATGCGAATAGACCGACTGACCAGCAAGCTGCAACTCGCGTTATCCGATTCCCAATCCCTGGCCGTGGGCATGGACCACCCGGCCATCGAGCCCCTGCACCTGCTGCAGGCGCTGATCGACCAGCAGGGCGGCTCGATCAAGCCGCTGCTGATGCAGGTCGGCTTCGACGTCAACAGCCTGCGCAAGGCGCTGACCAAAGAGCTCGACCAACTGCCGAAAATCCAGAACCCCACCGGCGACGTGAACATGTCCCAGGACCTGGCGCGCCTGCTCAACCAGGCGGACCGCCTGGCCCAGCAGAAGGGTGACCAGTTCATCTCCAGCGAGCTGGTGCTGCTCGCCGCCATGGACGAGAACAGCAAGGTCGGCAAGTTGCTGCTCGGCCAGGGCGTGAGCAAGAAGGCCCTGGAAAACGCCATCAACAACCTGCGCGGCGGCGCGGCAGTGAACGACGCCAACGCCGAGGAATCGCGCCAGGCCCTGGACAAGTACACCGTCGACCTGACCAAGCGCGCCGAGGAAGGCAAGCTCGACCCGGTAATCGGCCGTGACGACGAGATCCGCCGCACCATCCAGGTGCTGCAACGCCGTACCAAGAACAACCCGGTGTTGATCGGTGAGCCCGGTGTGGGCAAGACCGCCATCGCCGAAGGCCTGGCCCAGCGCATCATCAACGGCGAAGTGCCCGATGGCCTCAAGGGCAAGCGCCTGCTGGCGCTGGACATGGGCGCGCTGATCGCCGGCGCCAAGTACCGCGGCGAGTTCGAAGAGCGCCTCAAAGGCCTGCTCAACGAACTGAGCAAGCAGGAAGGCCAGATCATCCTGTTCATCGACGAGCTGCACACCATGGTCGGCGCCGGCAAGGGCGAGGGCGCCATGGACGCCGGCAACATGCTCAAGCCGGCCCTGGCCCGTGGCGAGCTGCACTGCGTAGGCGCCACCACGCTCAACGAGTACCGCCAGTTCATCGAGAAGGACGCAGCCCTCGAGCGCCGCTTCCAGAAGGTGCTGGTCGAGGAGCCGAGCGAGGAAGACACCATCGCCATCCTGCGCGGCCTGAAAGAGCGCTATGAAGTGCACCACAAGGTGGCCATCACCGACGGCGCGATCATTGCCGCGGCCAAGCTCAGCCACCGCTACATCACCGACCGCCAGCTGCCAGACAAGGCCATCGACCTGATCGACGAAGCCGCCAGCCGCATCCGCATGGAGATCGACTCCAAGCCGGAGGTGCTCGACCGCCTCGACCGTCGCCTGATCCAGCTGAAGGTGGAATCCCAGGCGCTGAAGAAGGAAGAAGACGAAGCGGCGAAGAAACGCCTGGAAAAACTGACCGAGGAAATCGAGCGTCTGGAGCGCGAGTATTCCGACCTCGAAGAAATCTGGGCCTCGGAAAAGGCCGAGGTGCAAGGTTCGGCGCAGATCCAGCAGAAGATCGAGCAGGCCCGCCAGGAACTGGAAGCCGCGCGCCGCAAGGGCGACCTCAGCCGCATGGCCGAGCTGCAGTACGGGGTGATCCCGGACCTGGAGCGCAGCCTGCAGATGGTCGACCAGCACGGCAAGACCGACAACCAGCTGCTGCGCAACAAGGTCACCGAGGAAGAGATTGCCGAAGTGGTGTCCAAGTGGACCGGCATCCCGGTGGCGAAGATGCTCGAAGGCGAGCGTGAGAAGCTGCTGAAGATGGAAAGCCTGCTGCACGAACGGGTGATCGGCCAGGACGAGGCGGTGACCGCCGTGGCCAACGCCGTGCGCCGTTCCCGCGCCGGGCTGTCCGACCCCAACCGCCCGAGCGGCTCGTTCCTGTTCCTTGGGCCCACCGGGGTGGGCAAGACCGAACTGTGCAAGGCGCTGGCCGAGTTCCTCTTCGACACCGAAGAGGCCATGGTGCGCATCGACATGTCCGAGTTCATGGAGAAACACTCCGTGGCGCGTCTGATCGGTGCCCCACCAGGGTACGTGGGCTATGAAGAGGGCGGTTACCTGACCGAGGCCGTGCGCCGCAAGCCATACTCGGTGGTGCTGCTCGACGAGGTGGAGAAAGCCCACCCGGATGTGTTCAACGTGCTGCTGCAGGTGCTGGAGGATGGTCGCCTGACCGACAGCCACGGCCGCACCGTGGACTTCCGCAACACCGTGATCGTGATGACCTCCAACCTGGGCTCGGCGCAGATCCAGGAACTGGCCGGTGACCGCGAAGCGCAGCGTGCGGCAGTGATGGACGCGGTGGGCGCGCACTTCCGCCCGGAGTTCATCAACCGTATCGACGAAGTGGTGGTGTTCGAACCGCTGGGCCGCGAGCAGATCGCCGGTATCACCGAGATTCAGCTTGGCCGTTTGCGTGGTCGCCTGGCCGAGCGCGAGCTGTCGCTGAGCCTGAGCCCGGAGGCTTTGGACAAGCTGATCGCCGTCGGTTACGACCCGGTGTATGGCGCACGGCCATTGAAGCGTGCGATCCAGCGCTGGATCGAGAACCCGCTGGCGCAGTTGATCCTGGCGGGCGAGTTCCTGCCGGGTGCCGCGATCACCGCGAAGGTGGAGGGCGACGAGATCGTCTTCGCCTGACCCGCAGTAAACGAAGAGCCCCGCGTCAGCGGGGCTTTTTTATGTGTGCTGTCCGGCCTTATCGCGGAGCAAAGCCCGCGCCCACGCCGATCTGCGCCAGAAGATACCCAATGCGTGGGAGCGGGCTTGCCCCGCGATAAGGCCAGTGCAGGCAGCGCAAACCCCTGATTTTCCGGCTTCCCAGCTAACTTGCTGAAAATTTTGAAAAAAGTGCTTGCACAAAAATCAGAGTGCCCCTAATATTCGCCCCGCTGTCAGGCACTGAGCAGATCGCCAGCAACACCGACGATCTGAAAATAACTTACAAATCAGTAAGTTGAACGAAAAAAAGTGGTTGACAAGCAAAACGAAGAATGTAGAATAGCCGGCCTCAGCAGCGACAACGCGAAAGCGGATAGCCAAAGAGATCGAAGCTAACACAGGCTTCGAAGCAGTAAAGATGTACCGAAGTTCAGTTCCGCGATAGCTCAGTCGGTAGAGCAAATGACTGTTAATCATTGGGTCCCTGGTTCGAGTCCAGGTCGCGGAGCCAATCTCGGGGTGTAGCGCAGTCCGGTAGCGCGCCTGCTTTGGGAGCAGGATGTCAGGAGTTCGAATCCCCTCACCCCGACCATTTTCCGGGTCGTTAGCTCAGTTGGTAGAGCAGTTGGCTTTTAACCAATTGGTCGTAGGTTCGAATCCTACACGACCCACCATGTAAAAAGGGCATCTCGAATGAGATGCCCTTTTTCTTTTGTCCGCGATTTATATCCCCGCCCTTTGCTACCCTGTGGCCTTCGCCCGCAGGAGCGCCCGCGCATGCCACTCAAAGCCAGTGTTTTCATTGCCTCCAGCCTGGATGGCTTTATCGCCCGCGAAGACGGCGGCCTCGATTGGTTGATGGGGGCGACTCAGTCCAGCGACGACCATGGCTATGCCGGTTTCATGGCGGGCGTCGATACGTTGGTAATGGGGCGCGGCACCTTCGACAAGGTCATGACCTTTGGTGAGTGGCCGTACCCTGATACGCGAGTGGTGGTGGTCAGCAGTACGCTCGAGGCACTGCCCAGGGGTGTGTCAGGGCGCGTCGAGCTGCATCCGGGGCCGATCCCGGCGTTGCTCGAGCACCTGCAGGCCACGGGCGCAAAGAGCCTCTACCTGGATGGCGGCAAGCTGATTCAAGGGTTCTTGCGCGAGGGGCTGGTGGATGAGCTGACCATCACCCGCATCCCCGTGCTGCTGGGGCAGGGGATACCGTTGTTCGGCGAGTTGGCGAAGGATGTGCTGTTGCAGCACATGAAGACGACCAGTTACGAGAGTGGGTTCGTGCAGAGCACGTATCGCGTGGTCAGATAAATCGCGTCAAGGCCATCGCTGGCAAGCCAGCTCCCACAGGAGCGCGCATCCTTGTGGGAGCTGGCTTGTCGTGGCGACGAACCGCAGCGAAAGGGCTGCAAAGCAGCCCCAGGATCTTGACGCCTCAGTGCAGCTTCAGACGCGGCTCAGTGCCCCGGCCAATCTTGCTGCCCAGCATCAGCATCAAGGTGCGGAAGGTCCCGTACAGCGCCATCTGGTGCATCCGGTACAGCGACACATAGAACATCCGCGCCAACCAGCCCTCCAGCTTCACGCTGCCCATCAGGTTACCCATCAAGTTACCCACCGCCGAGAAGCGCGACAGCGATACCAGCGAGCCGTAGTCCTTGTACTCGTAGGTCGGCAGCGGTTTGTTCTCCAGACGCAGCTTGAGGCTCTTGGCCAGCAGCGAGGCCTGCTGGTGCGCGGCCTGGGCCCGTGGCGGCACGTTGCGGTCGGTGCCCGGCTGCGGGCAGGCGGCGCAGTCGCCGAAGGCGAAGATGTTGTCGTCCAGGGTGGTCTGCAGGGTCGGGCGCACCACCAGTTGGTTGATGCGGTTGGTCTCCAGGCCGTCGATGTCCTTGAGGAAGCCCGGCGCGCGAATGCCCGCCGCCCAGACCTTCAAGCTGGCCTGGATCACTTCGCCGGCCGCTGTCTTCAGGCCATCCTCGGTCACTTCGCTGACCGCGGCATTGGTCATCACCGTCACCCCGAGTTTTTCCAGGGTCTTGTGCACCGGCACGCTGATGCGCTCCGGCAGCGCCGGCAACACCCGTGGGCCCGCTTCGATGAGGGTGATGTGCATGTCTTTCGGCTGGATCTTGTCCAGGCCATAGGCTGCCAGCTCGTGGGCGGCGTTGTGCAGCTCGGCCGCCAGCTCCACGCCGGTGGCACCGGCGCCGACGATGGCCACGCTGATCTGCTCGCTGGCCACATCACCCGCGTGGGCTCGCAGGTAGTGGTTGAGCAGTTGCTGATGGAAGCGCTCGGCCTGCTTGCGGCTGTCGAGGAACAGGCAGTGCTGCGCCGCGCCGAGGGTGCCGAAGTCGTTGGTGTTGCTGCCCACGGCGATCACCAGGGTGTCGTAGCCGATGGTGCGCGCAGGCAGCAGCTCACGGCCCTCGTCGTCGAGGGTCGCGGCCAGCTGGATCAGTTTGCTTTCGCGGTCCAGGCCGCTCATGCGCCCCATCTGGAAGTTGAAGTGGTTCCACTTGGCCTGGGCCACGTAGTTCAGTTCGTCTTCCGAGGAGTTCAGCGAGCCGGCCGCCACTTCGTGCAGCAGTGGCTTCCAGATGTGCGTCAGGTTGGCATCAACCAGGGTGATCTCGGCCTGTTTGCGCTTGCCCAGGCTTTTACCCAGGCGGGTCGCCAGTTCCAGGCCGCCGGCGCCGCCGCCGACAATCACGATGCGATGAGTCATGGGGATATCTCACAAGTTTTACGGAATTCGTGGACACAAGGTCCGGCCGCATCCGGCATGAGAGGCGGGCGAGCGCGAGGCAGCTCATAGCACCAGTCCACTCAGCAGGCGGCTCAACAGGCCCAGACCGATGGTCACGGCCACCACCAGCAGCAGGAGCAGCCACGGCCGGAAGGGCCGGCGCTCGACTTGATGCTGGGGGGCGCTCAGATACTCATCGACGCGACGCTGATCTTCAGGATTCAGGCGGCTGGTCATGGTGGGCCTCGTCAGATAGACGTTCGTGACTGCGTGCACGCCACAGCGCTCACGCAAACGCATGGGTCGAATGATAATGCTTTCTATCCCTGGCGCCGAGTGTACGTGATCGCAAAGACACCCGGCACTGGATCAAAGACTGATGCCTACGTCGAACACGATGCTGCGCCCCAGGTTGCCGCGCAGGAAATCCGGCGCGTCCGGGTGGGCGAACAGCACCCGGGCGAAAGTCGGCCCCACCAGCGACAGCGACCGCCAGCCCTGGCGCAGGTACTCGGTGGGCGGCGGGAAATGGCTGTTGAGGTCGAGCACTTCGCGCTTGAGGCTGGCGAAGGCGATGATGTCCAGCTCGCTCAGGTCCAGCCCGCGCTCGCGGTAGTTGTGCGACTTCTTGCGCAGGGTCGGCGCCAGGCGCGCCAGCAGCTCCTGGGCGCTGATGCGCCGGGGCCGCTGCTCGCGGCGCACCAGCTGGGCCAGGGAGAAGGCGCTGCGCCGCCGTTGCAGCTCCTCGCGCCATTCATCGTTGAGCCGGCGGCCCTCGTCGAGCACGAAGAACACCTCGAACGCCGCGTCGCGGAACAGCACGTCCGGTGGCTCTTGCCCGGCCGGGGTGAAATCCTCGCTGCGGTAGGGGATGTTCAGCCCTTGCAGCAGGCGCTGGCAGACCCAACGCTCGCGCTCCCATTTGCGGGCATTGGACAGGAACGCATTGGCTTGCTCGGCCTGGATGGTAAGCAGGCGGAGGTAGTCTGAGTCATCCATGGGGACAAGCTTAGTCGCTAATTGATGACGGTAAGATGCTGTTTGTGCGTAGGAATCAGCCCAGCACCAGCCATTGCTGCACCACCCCCAGCAGATGCAACAGCCCGCCGCCCAAACAAATGGCCGAACTGACCGCGATAAACCGCCGGCTGCGCCCGGTGCCGGCCAGCACCAGCGGCCCCAGCAGGCCCCGCGCCAGGTACACCAGGGTGATCAGGCAGATCACCGGCAACAGCAAGGGCAACGGGCGCATCAGCCCGGCCGCCGACAACGCATAGGCCGACCAGACGAGCAGCACCGCCGCGATCGCTGCGGCAACCAGGGCCGGGTAGACGCGCCCTTGCTCCGCCGCCCTGGCCATGCGCTCGCCGGCGCCGAACAAGCGGTACCAGCGCGGGCCAACGGCGATCACCGCCAGGTGCAGCACGCCGGCGATGGCGCTGAATGCCGCGCCGAGCAGCAGCGGCAGGTTAAGTCCTTCAGGCATGGCGGACGCGTCCTGCATCGAAATGAGGTGCCAGCCTATAGCAACCGGTGACAAGGGAGAATGGGTGTAGACTCAGGCTTGTCCACATGGCCGACAGGGATATTGTTCAGGTGATCAGCGCACAAGTCTTGTCCAGCACCAGCCTTACCCTTGGCTGGATAGGTTACGTGCCCCTGCTGATCTGGGCCGCCAGCCGCACCCGCTGGGTCGAGCTGTTCACTGACACCCGCCGCCAGCACCTGCTGTTCGGCACGGTGTTCTGCCTGTTCATACTCTGGCTGGTGCGCCGCGACTTCGATACCGGGGTGTCGTACCACTTCATCGGCATGACCGCCGTCACCTTGCTGCTGGACTGGCCATTGGCCGTGCTCGGCGGCTTTCTCGCCCAGCTCGGCCTGCTGCTGATGGGCCGGCAGGACCTCGCCGCCATCGGCGTCAACGGCCTGCTGATCGTCGGCCTGCCGGTGCTGGTCACCGAGGTGTGCGCGATCCTGGTCGAGCGCGCCCAGCCGCGTAACCTGTTCGTTTATATCTTCTGTTGCGGGTTTTTCCCGGCAGCGTTGACGGTGTTGCTGTGCCTGGCGGCGGGGTTGGGGGTGCTGTGGATGGACGAGCGTTTCGCCATGCCGGAATGGCTAAGCGACTTTGTTGGCTACCTATGGCTGATGATGTTCCCCGAGGCGTTCATCAATGGCACGGTGATCAGTGCGCTGGTGGTGTTCTGCCCGGAGTGGCTGGAGACCTTCAACCGCAGCCGCTATTTGCAGGCGCCGTGGAAGGATGAAGAGCGCTAAAGCGTTATCGAGTGGCCTCTCGCCGGCAAGCCGGCTCCCACACCGACCGCGTAAACCTAAAGCCAAGCGCCGTCCCTGTGGGAGCTGGCTTGCCAGCGATGGGCCGCAACGCGGCCCCAGGATTCAAGCAGCAGCTGTTGTCAAGGCTGCGCGATCCGTTTAGTGCCGCGGCTCCAGATCCCCCGAATACAGCTCATCCTCGGACTCCTCCGCCCCGGCGATCTTGTGCTCCTCGGCCGCCCAGGCGCCCAGGTCGATCAACTTGCAGCGGTCCGAGCAGAACGGCCGGAACGGGCTCTGCTCGCCCCATTCCACGGGCGCCCCGCAGGTCGGGCAATCAACGGTCATCGGCTGGCTCATGGCTGGCCTCCTCGTAAAGTCAGGTAAAAGTGGTGCAGGCGGTCGATCTCGTCGTGCAGCGATTGCAGGTCACGATCATTGACCACCACGTCATCGGCATGGCGCAGGCGTTCTTCCCGGGCCAGCTGGGCCTTGAGAATCGCCTGCACCTGTTCCGCGCTGGTGTTGTCGCGGGCCAAGGTGCGTTGCACCTGCAACTCGGTCGGCGCGTCGATCACCAGGATGCGCTGGGTCTTCTGGTGCTGCCCCGACTCGATCAACAGCGGCGAAACGTACACCGCATAGGGCGTCTCGGCCTTGGCCAGGTAGCTGAAGATCTCCTGGCCGATCAGCGGGTGCAGCAGTTGTTCCAGCCATTGCCGTTGGCTCGGGTCGGCGAAGATCAGCTGGCGCAGGGCGCCACGGTCGAGCTGGCCGTCCGCCTGCAGCACGCCTGCGCCAAAGCGCTCGACGATGCTGGCCAGGGCAGGGCGCCCCGGCTCGACGACCCAGCGCGCCGCCTGGTCGGCATCGACCAGGTGCACGCCCAGTTCGACGAAACGTTCGGCGGCGGCGCTCTTGCCGCTGCCGATGCCGCCAGTGAGGCCAAGAATCCAGGGTGTGAAGGGCGCTGTGCTCATCAGGTTCCAAGCAGTTGCAGGTATGAGGCGACTATTTCATCACCCCAGAGCACTGCGATCCACCCCGCAATGGCCAGATAAGGCCCGAAAGGCAATGCCGCGCCCATTTGCGTGCGCTTGAAACGCACCAGCGTCAGCCCGATCAGCGCCCCGACCAAGGACGCCAGCATCAAGGTCAACGGCAGGATCTGCCAGCCGCCCCAGGCACCGAGCATAGCCAGCAGCTTGAAGTCGCCGAAGCCCATGCCCTCCTTGCCGGTGACCAGCTTGAAGATCCAGTACACCGACCACAAACTCAGGTAACCCGCCACCGCGCCCCACAGCGCATCGCTCAGCGGCACCAGCAGCCCGAAGGCGTTGACGATCAACCCCAGCCACAACAGCGGCAGCACCAGCACATCCGGCAGCAACTGGTGCTCGGCATCGATCAGGCTCAAGGCGATCAATCCCCAGGTCAGCAGCATCACTGCCAGCGCCTCCACGCCTGGCCCGAAATGCCAAGCGACCAACAGCGACAGCAGCGCGGTGGCCAGCTCCACGAGTGGATAACGCGCACTGATCCGTGCCTTGCACCCCGAGCAACGCCCACGCAAGGCCAGGTAACTCAGCACAGGAATGTTTTCCCACGCGCGAATCCGGCGCTGGCAGTGCGGGCAGCGCGAAGCCGGCAGGCACAGGTCGAAGCGCTCGTGCTCGGCCTGCGGCAGCCCCAGCACCTCCTGCGCCTCCCGTTGCCATTGGCGCTCGAGCATGATCGGCAGCCGGTACACCAGCACATTGAGAAAACTGCCCACCAGCAGCCCCAGCACTGCGGCCAGAGCGTAGAAAAACGGCGGATGATCGACGATTACGGTCCAGGCATTCATGTTCAGATCAGGCTACCCAACTGGAAGATCGGCAAATACATCGCCACGACGAGGCCCCCCACCAGCAGCCCGAGGATCAGCACGATGGCCGGCTCCAGCAGCGTGGTCAACTGCTCCAGCGCCTGGCTCACCTGTTCTTCGTAATGCAGCGCGGCCTTGTCCAGCATCCGGTCGAGGGTGCCGCTGGCTTCGCCCACCGCCACCAGCTGGCGCAACAGCGGCGGGAACAGCGCATCCGCCTCCATCGCCTGCTGCAGGCCCATGCCGCTGGCCACGTCCTGGCGCAACTTGATGATCGCCCGCTCGTGCAGGCTGTTGCCACTCACCGGCGCCACCGTGGCCAGCGCATCCAGCAACGCCACCCCGGCGGCATAGGAGGTCGCCAGGCTACGGGCAAAGCGCGCCAACGCCGCCTGCCCGAGCAAGGTGCCCACCACCGGCACCCGCAACACCCCGCGCAATATCCACAGACGCGCCGGCAGATGCCGCCGATACATCGCCCGCACGCCAAACCCCAGTGCAGTTATCAACAGCACCAACCACCCGACGTGATTGCCCAGCCCTGTGGATAAATCGATCACCCACTGGGTAAATGCCGGCAGCGCCTTGTCGAAACTGGCGAACAACCCCTGGAACCGCGGCACCACCTCCAGCAGCAACAACGCCGCCACCCCCAGCCCCGTGAGCAGCAACAGCGCCGGATACAGCATTGCCTTGCGCACCTTCTGCCGCAGCGCCTGGCGTTTCTCCAGCATGGTCGCCATCTGCTCCAGCTGCCGGTCCAGCGTGCCCGACTGCTCGCCCACCCGCACCAGGTTGCAGTACAGCGCATCGAACCACCCCGGATGGCGCTGCAAGGCATCCGCCAAACCCAACCCCGCCGCTACATCCTGTTGCAACCGCGCCAGCAACTCCGCCATGGCGCTGTTCACCGTGCTGCGCGCCATCACCTCGAACGCTTGCAAAAGCGGCACCCCCGCCGTGAGCAAGGTCGCCAGCTGGCGGCTGAACCCCGGCGCATCCGTCTTGCCCGCCCGTTGCGGCCAGCGCCAGCGCAGCCCACCCGCCAGCCGCACCCGCGTCGCGCGAATCCCCTGCTGGCGCAACCACGCCTGCACGAACGCCGGGCTGCGCCCAGTGTGCTGGCCCTGTTGCGGCGTGCCGCTGGCATCGACGCCTTCCCAGGCGTACAGACGGGTGGAAGCAGGCATGGCGAGAGTCCTTTTGCGCGGGGGCGAAAAGCCCGGTAACAGCTTGCCCGGCCTGCTGCCGGGCGCGTTTCCCTGTGGCTCACTAGAGTAGTCCAGCGAAGATGACGCCCCGCCGCGCAGGGGTGACAAAAGGTGTCGGTTCAGGCCTACTGCGCGCCTGCCGGCCGGGGCGCGCCACGCAGCAAAGCGCCCGCCGCGCCTCCACGTATCACGAAGGAAGACTGTTCATGAAAGGGCAACGAGGTATCACCCTGATCGAACTGATGATCGTCGTCGCGATCATCGGCATCCTGGCGACCATCGCCATCCCCATGTACACCAACCACCAAGCCCGCGCCAAGGCTACCGCCGCGCTGCTGGAGATTTCCGCGCTGAAGACGCCGATGGACGTGCGCCTGAACGACGGCAAGGACGTACCCGACGTCGCCAGCCTCGGCGGCCAGCCCGCCACCGCCCATTGCGCGATCACCGCCAGCGGCAAGGCCGCCGACGGCACCGCCAGCATCGCCTGCACCCTGGCCGACGCACCGGCCAATGTGCTGGGCAAGACCGTGACCCTGGCCCGTACCCAGGCAGGCTGGACCTGCGTGACCACGGTAGAGGAAGACCTCGCCCCCAATGGCTGCACGGTGCAATGAAAGTGAGGTGAAACAGGGGTTTGCGTAACCGACACGGCAGTGGTACGTTGCGCAACACGCCGGTGTAGCTCAGTCGGTAGAGCAGCGCACTCGTAACGCGAAGGTCGCAGGTTCGATTCCTGTCTCCGGCACCAGTTCAGGTTCCAGCGAAGGCTACCAAAATCTCTGTAACCCCCGTAAAACCCGCCTTCTGGCGGGTTTTTTCGTTAAGGCGTTCCGTCGGAATCCGGCAGCTGCCAGCCGATTTAGGGGTAACGCTTGGGATAAAGTCGATTCGATAAAGGGGTTTACCCTTATGGCTCGTACTACTGCTCCCCTGACCGACACCGCATGCCGCTCGGCCAAACCTACTGACCGCCCCTACAAGCTTTTCGACGGTGACGGTCTTTACCTTCTCGTTTACCCCAATGGACGCAAAGGCTGGCGCTTCCGCTATGTGAAACCGGATGGGCGAGAGGGGCTGACCTCGTTTGGCAACTACCCCGTCATCGGGCTTGCAGATGCTCGGCAGAAGCGTCTGGAGACTAAGCGGATGCTGGCTGAAGGCATCGATCCGATTGCGTCCAAGCAACAGGCCAAGGCCGAGGCGGTTGTCAGAGGCCATACATTCGAACGCGTTGCCTTGGATTGGCATAAGGAAATGTCCGTGAAGTGGGCAGCTAGCCATTCGAGGACCGTGCTGAGTCGCTTGAAGACGCACGTATTCCCGCTGCTAGGTGCACGCGCCATCGTTGATCTGGATACCTTCGACCTCATGCAGCCGCTTGAAGCAATCAAGAAGCGCGGCACGATCGATGTGGCCTTAAGGGTACAAAACTACCTTCAGAGCATCATGCGTGAGGCTAAGCGGCTACGGCTGATCACGGTGAACCCTGCGTATGACCTTGAGGGCTTCATCAGCGCGCCACGGGTTACGCATCGGCCTGCACTTCCGCTGTCTCGTCTGCCTGAGTTGATGGACCGCATCGAGAACTACAAGGGACGCACGCTCACTCGGCTGACAGTCATGCTGTCGCTGCATGTGTTTGTTCGGTCCAGCGAATTGCGCTTCGCACGTTGGAGTGAGTTCGACCTGAAGCGCGGTATCTGGGAGATACCTGATACGCGGCCCGCTTTGGATGGCGTCCCGTATTCGACCAGAGGCACGAAGATGGCGGGCGACATCCATCTGGTCCCCCTGTCACCGCAAGCGGTGGCGTTGCTCGAACAGATTCACGCGATCACGGGGTACTTCGATCTGGTGTTCACCAGTGACGCTCGCTCGTGGAAGCCTATGTCCGAGAACACGGTCAATAGCGCTTTGCGGAACATGGGCTACGACACCAAGACCGAAATCTGCGGGCATTGCTTTCGGACCATGGCGTGCAGTGCCTTGGTCGAATCCGGGCTTTGGTCAGAGACGGCTATTGAGCGGCAGATGAGCCACAGGGAGCGCAATAGCGTTCGGGCGGCTTATATCCACAAGGCCGAGTTCCTGGAGGAACGGCGGATGATCATGAGTTGGTGGAGCCGTTACCTCGAAGTGAACCGGCTGGAGCATATCTCGCCGCATGAGTTCGCGAATCAGACCGGGGCAAACGTCTCTAGCCTTAGAGCAAGGCGTGGCGCAGTCGAGTGAGTGCCCGGCTTTGAATTTTCGGTGGTCCGCTTTCCACGCGGGTCCATTCAAACAGGGCTGCAAAGCCGCCCTGTTTGGATGGACCTCACCTGAAAAATCAAAAGCGCCACATCGGCCACTGGAAACCACGGGATTCCGTACACACCCAATGCCATTTTCAACCACAAAATCCTGCGGGCGAGTCGCTTGACCCTCTCGGATTGCGGGCGTAGAAAAGACAGTGCAAAGGCTGTCGTTGACAGCACCCCAGGTGACCCGAGCCTTCAAGGTTACGCCGCTCCCGCGGTGGTTCTCCCCAAGGGCGATTCGCATCCGGCAGCTCGCCCGGTCACTACCCATGTGATGGATGCTCTTACACAGATGGCCCTCGTGCGCCAGACACACCGTACCTTGCTGCCCTGCAGCAACCTATCCGCTTGGCCGAATATTGCGCACAACCTGTGCCCGTCTCTTTCTTCTGGAAAGAGACGGGCACTTCTACCACTGCTGCAGCCCCGATCGCACAAGGCTTTGCGGCATTCCCCCTCGTGACAATCGGCGTGACAAACGCCGATGTCACCAGCAACAGCGCTGTAGATGATGGTGCCGCAGATCAAGGAATGGACTGCACCTGACTGACAGTCAGGTATGCCCCGGTCATCGCATTGCTGCTTGCACCCGGCTCAGGATCTCGCGGCACTGGTCTCGTCAGCCAATGCAGCCTCCACCCGCCCACCGGTAACGGTGCTCAGGAGGCCAAATCATGAGATGCCCTTGCTCCCGGACGTAAGGAGCCGCCAGTCCCGCGTAGTGGACATTTCCCACAGGTCGCAGGGGCCTTGATCCCTGATAACACTCAACATTCTTGGCGGGATGACGTGGGGCGAGGATCGTAGAACGGTAGATGAGGTGACCGACATGGCATTGGTGGGTAGACGCGACGGCCGTAATTTCGGCTACGGTAGGCAATTGAGCTATGCAGGGCCGCAGGCGCTGAAAGACATGTTCGGCGGCGGCCACTACGGCACGGTGAAGGCACACTGTGATCGGTGGCAGGCATTCGTGAAATGGTGCCGCTCCGAACCAGGACCCGGTATCAATGATGCCCGGCAGATTGATCGGAAGGTATTGGCTGACTAAGCGGCGTTCCTGCGTGACGTGGTAGGGCACGGTGATCTCGCGGTCAGCACCGCACAAAACCGGCTATCCAGCGTTAACAGGACTATGGCGGCGCTTCGCGGTGATCAGTACGTGAAGTTGCCCAGTCCGAGCAAGGCGTTGGGTATTCAGCGCACTGGGGTCCGTAATTCGGTGCCGCAGGGCCAAGACCGTGAACAGATTAAGCAGATCGTCAGAGCGCTTTGCAGCCAACATCAGCTACGGGCCGCTGCGATTGTTCTGATGGCGCGATCCACCGGCATGCGCTTGCGTGAGGCCATCTTGGCTGACCTGCCACGGCTGAACCGTGAGGTTAACAACCTAGGCAGGATTAACATCCAGGATGGCACCAAAGGGGCCGAGCTGGTGCCTCAGCGCCACGATGGATTGCGGTGGACCAACATGTTCAAGACGCACTTGAGTTTGCACGGCAGGTGTCGCCTGCGAGTAGCCTCAACCTGATTGCGCCGCACGAAAGCTACCTGATTTTTCTGAAAAAAATCATCTGCCCAGCGCGGGACCTCCTGCATGCCCACGGCCTCAAAGGCCTCCACGAGCTACGAGCGGCGTACGCATGTGAGCGCTATGAAAAAATCACCCAACACCGCGCACCTATCAATGGGGGTCAATGCTGCGAGCTAGATAAGCACCTTGATCGGGAAGCCCGGAGGCAAATCAGCTATGAGCTGGGGCACGGGCGGATCGAAGTGGTCGCTGCCTACATTGGAGGACGGACATGAGCAAGCCATTCGATATGGACTTGTTCTTGGCTGGCGTTCTGACCGGCTCGCACGCAACCCGGCAACCCGGCAACGCCATGTACGCCAGGCGAAAATCATCTAGGCTGAACTCGCAGATCGCTGGCAGCGACAGACGCCTTGGGCTTGGCAGAAAAAGCATATGGACTGGTTTCTTGAGCATCGCCTAGGCTCTGTACGAAAAGCCTTGATACTTGTTCATGCTGCGTTGAAAACAGCCTCGGAATGCTCATGTACTCCAGTACAGTCGGGCGCGACCCCGGCCGTTCCTCGGCTGTTTTCTCCTTGTCTGACCGGCGTCTCAAGACTTTTCGTACAGAGCCTAAGACGACGCAGCGAGGCGACGCAGTATTACTATTTGCTGACTGTACGGCTACTCGCTTGTCGTCTACAAAAAACATGGGTGTTTAACCTCTGAGCGAGTATCTGATTTTGATAAGCACGACTGGCAGCAATCGACCCATTACTGCGCTTTAGGAAGGGCAGCTAACGGCCAAAAGCAGCCGCTCGAAAGGGTCTAGAAAAGCCGGGGCGATTCAACTATCTGCTGATTGTGCGGCTGCTCGCCGCGTTTGCAAAAAGCATGGGTGTTCAATCGCTGAGCGAGGTACTGCTCTAGATAGGCACGACTGGAAGCAATCAACCCATAGCTGCCCTTCGTGGAGGACAGCTAACGACCCACAGCGGTCCCTCACCGAAGACGGTTATCAGACAATAGTGGGCAATGGAATTGAAACTGTATTCAAATAGCGGATACTATGTGAGCACGATCGGCCTTGTATCAATTCCTAGATAGGTCTTTCATTTGGCAAGTCAACCCTAATCCTATGAAAATAATGCATATGGTAATTTGTTAAGACGCATCAATCCTCAAGCTCAATTTCAGTGATATATTAATTTCAGAGAGCTTTATTAGGAGTGTTGTGATATGGGGTCGATTAATATAAATAATTTTCAGTAGTATTACGATCTTGGTAGCACCATTTTTGGTGCGCGGATGATGATTTATAATTGGATTTTCCAGAAATGGAGTTGCAAATGAGCGCTGAGGATTTCGAACTGAATGATCTCCCTGTTTCGAAAACTCTTATTGCGTTTGCCACACGATGGGGGACGCAGTTCGGAGGGGTCAATAGCTTTAATCAGGATTTGATCAGTGCTATTGCCGCTGTTGGCTTCGATAATGTAAAAACCATATGCGTAGTTTTAAATGCGAGCATTGAAGATCAGCAAAGTGCTCTCAACGATCAAGTGCACTTGGTTTCCCTTGATCTTCCCAATGAATCAGTATTTAAATCAGAGTTGGAGAGTTTGGTCTGGGGCAAGCTACAATCGAGCGCGATTAAATTTGACTGCAATCATACTGTATGGTTAGGCCATGATCGAATTACTGGTGCGATAGCGATTGCCGCCAGTAATCAGCGCGGTGGAAGATCAGCCCTTATTCATCATATGAGTTACAGTCGATACGAATCCTTCGCTGAAAAGAGTAGCACCGCGAAAGGCAAAGAAAACGAGCAGGCTAGGTTATTTGAAAATGCAGATATCGCAATGGCAGTTGGCCCGTTGCTGAGCGATGCGTTGTCAGACATTCGGAATGGTCAGGATGTTTTACAATTGGTTCCCGGTCTGCCTGACATAGTTGTTAAGGATACGCCAAAAATATTTAAAGGGTTTCTAAGTGGTCGGCTAAGTGACGATGCCTTGCGAATAAAACAAGCTCATCTCGGTGTTGCAGCTTTTGCCGACTCTATTCGACAGGCAGATGAAAACTCGGGCCTGCCGAACACCTTGCGCGGAGAGAATGAGCCTATGTTGACTCTCCGCGGAGTCGAATTTGAGAATCCCCATATTGAGCATCACCCAAGCGCAGAGCAGGAACTAAAGCTTTTTGCTGAAAAATATGCTGGTCGCGCTTTCAATTTAGTGGCTTTACCCTTCACAACTGATCGTAAAGAGCTATTTGATGACCTCAGAAGCTCTAGTGTAGCCATGATGCCATCGTGGCATGAAGGCTTTGGACTTGTCGCATGGGAAGCGATTGCGGCCGGAGTACCACTTATCGTCAGTAAAAAAAGTGGAGTTTATCGATTGCTCAGGGAGCTAAATGATGGAGCTTATCTATCTTGGCTATTCCCGATTGACGTAGCAGGCAGTAGTAACGAACCATACTTTCTAGATAAGGATATAACAGGTTTATCTAGAGAGCTAATAAGTATTGCGAAGGATCCTCAACTTGCACGTCAAAAAGCTGCACGACTGAGAGAAGCTTTAATTGGTGAGTTTACGTGGGCGAATTGCGCAAGAAGCATTGTTGGGGTGCTAGGTTGGCAGGCAATTGAAAGTGAACCTAGAATTGAGCTAATAGATCATAGGTTTGAAACGCTTTCATCAAGTAAAAGCGTAGATTTCATTAATCTTCCTAATCCGCGCTGGAGCGCGAATGCTGGTTTGAGTGACAGTCAGTTGCTGAGAGCAGAGGAGGCCATAATTCCCTTTGATCCCAAACGTGAGCCATTCCTGAACTCTCAGTTGAATTGGGCAACCTCACAGTTCCCAATCGCTGTTCGCTTACTGATAGGTGCAGGTGGTGTTGGGAAAACTAGGTTGGCGTTGGAGTTGTGCCTGCGCCTAAAAGTACAGGGGTGGGATGCAGGCTTCCTGTCCAGTGAGTGCGAAGTTAACAATTGTGAAAAGCTGATTAGCCAGATAAACGATTCTGGGAGGCCGTGTTGCGTTGTAATCGACTACGCTGAGACTCGCCAAGTTGTTTTGCTTGCAATCTTAAGATCCTTGCTTAAGGCCAAAACTTCAAGTGCTGTTCGTATTCTTCTATTGGCTCGTGATGGCGGTGAATGGTGGGCCGGCTTATCTGCAAAGGATGCGAGTTGTGAGGCCCTATTGGAAGGAGATGCCAGTAGTGGACCTTTTCTACTACCGCGCTTGCACAATAGTGAGTCTGAACGTCAAGAAGCATATTCGATAGCATTAAATACATTTGCAGATCTGTTGGGACTTACCCCGGGGCAACATATTCCCAAGCTTGTTGACCCGCACTTTGCTCATCCCCTATACATACAAATGGCGGCCTTGATGGCGCTTCGTGGTGAGCGACCGCGCTCAGCAGAGGCTCTTCAGCGAGCAGTTGTTAACCATGAGAAACGCTACTGGGGGAGGATCTTGTCTATTGTTCCAGGTGATAATAGTGCATATGAAAGACAGGCTGCACTTTTAATGACTCTTGCCACGCTTGCAAATGGTATCGCTACCGAACGAAGTATTGAAAAAGCGTGGGTGGCGGCTGGAGAAAAAAAATCAGACCTGCGCAGAGTTTTTACTTCTTTATCATCACTTTATCCTGACAGGCAGGGGCTTCAGGGTCTACGTCCGGACTTGATCGGAGAGGCACTAGTAGCACAAAGCCTGCTCGCCCGTAACGGCTCGATACTATTGGATGTTGTCATTGGTGGAGAAAAGAAGATACGACAATCAAGTTTGACTGTCCTTGCACGGCTGCTGCGTCACAGGACAGAATTAGCTTCACTTACTGAAGAAGTCCTGACAAAAAAATTTATACTTTGCATCGACGAAGTTATATCCGTCTGCATTGAAACCCCTAGCTCCCTACCTGAAATTGTACAGCGTGCCTACGAGAAATTGTCAAGGCCTCAAAAGCTGCAGGCAGCAGGCGTTCTCGAAGATAGATTGCATCATGAGGTATTACAACTTACGGCCTTGGATGTGGCGGTATCTAAAACTATTGCCGAAAGAAGGGCTGGGCAAGTCAAAAATAACAAGGAAGAAGATGTCGCGCAGTACGCGTCCGCAGTGAAAAATTTATCCATAGCTTATTATCGTGACGGGAAAGGTGATGAGGCGCTGTCTTTTGCGCGGGATTCTGTAAAGATTTACAGAGAGATCGCTCAACCGAAAACGATCAAGTTTAAATCTGGCTTTGCGGAATCGTTAATTAACTACTCGAACCGACTATGTGAACAAGGTCAGGCGGAAGAGGCGTTAACAATAGCTTTGCAGGCAGTTGAAATTTATCGCGCAATCAACAAGGTTGAACATGAAGGATATAATCGAGAACTTGCCGTCGCGCTAAATAGTTATGCATGCCGCCTAGATAATTTAGGTAGGGCCGATGAATCCATCGTGATTGCTAAAGAGTGCCTAGATCTTTACCAGAAAATAACCCTCGAGACTTCTGAGGATCTGAGAGGGGAGATCGCATCCGCCTTTAATAACTACGCAAACCGTCTAGTCACTGAAGGGAGGGACGAAGAAGCATCTGCGGCAGCAAAAGAAACCATGAATGCTTTTCAAGAGTTAGCAATTTCTGCACCACATCGCTTTCAGTCACAATTCGCGATGTCGCTTTGCAATTACTCTGGCTACTTATTTTTTCAGGAAAAATTCCCAGAGGCGAGAGACGCAATTGAACAAGCACTTGAAATATACAGACAATTGGTGGGGTTACGCCCTGATCGGTTCATTGGCGATTTGGCAAGCACACTTAGGAACTATGGAGACCACCTAAGCAAGATAGGTGAGTACGAAGATGGCCTTGCAGCGTATGAGGAGTCTTTAAATATTTGCCAAGAGCTAGCAGAGGTAAGATATGCTAGATTTAGTACTGATCTGACTTTTTCTTATTTGGGCTATGCAGATGGGTTGGCAAACACAGGGGATATCGAAGGAGCATTATCTGCAGAGCGTGAGGCTTTAAGCATATTAGATGACTTGGTAAGATCAAATCCAGGCTTCTATATGCCTCATCGAGAACATTGTCGTCTGCATCTCAAATTACTGCAATGGCTATTGTCGGGGGAAATAGCTGTTGACGAAGTCCGCTACCAAGCCCCAGTGACTCGAAATGCGAGTATGCAGCGGGGTATCGAGTTTCACAGGCTCTGGCTAGTGGCATGGACCGAGCAAGGCTCCGGGCTTGTTTCAGAAGCACTTGGTTTTTTCTCCTTGTTGAATAGCACTCAACAAAGAGGGGCTGAAGCCCATATGTTTTTGCTAGTTAATTTGGCCGAGCATTTGTTTGGGAGTGGATTTATCGCAGATAGCTGGCGAGAAATGTCTGATCGCTACCGCATGAGAGTAGGTAATAAATATTCGCACTGGATGATCAAGGCAGCCGAAGCTAGAGGTCTAACTCTTTTATAGGCTGCGAATTATGAGATCTGGGAATTATCAAATACCCAGAATTACAATAGTGGCCATTTATTGAGTTGCGCCTTGCTTGTCACATGCCTTGATTTTTTTGGCACAAGTTGGGCGTTGGTGAATGGCCGCTATTGGCGTGAGCGGATTTCCGCGAAGAACCTACATTATGTCGGTTTCTGCCGTTCCTTACGTATCATTTAAAGTAGGTGGGAGGAACCTCCGTAATTCCCAAATCGATTCCACTGAAAGCCACCGCTATCTGATTTTTTATAGATACCCTATGAGGTATGCAAAAAAATCCACCAAATTCCAGTCCCGCGAAAATGGGGCCATCACGGCCAACAATCGTCTGTTTGTCTCCGCACCTATCACCGCAGTCCTTGCAGTGCGGGCGTTTTGTTTCTAGCTATCTCAGCAAGCCTCATCAATGACCAGATGCAGCTAACCTGCACACGTCTGCTGTGACATGGCTACTGTACGCAGGAGACCACCAGGTCTGCCGAGTTATCTTTTCCTCGGTTCGCCAATCTGCGTACAGCTGCCACCCTCTCCACACGTAGGGCTGTCCATATCGGGCACTTTTCCATCATGGCGACAGCACGTGGGACACCTCCGGTGTGCCGGTTCCTTTCGTCCCGGTCGGCCAACCCACGTACTGTTGCCACCCAGCCCCTCCGTGCAAGCCATTTCCTACGTTTTCCATTGCCATTTCCCATGCCCAAGAACCTTGCACTAGAAGCCCCCAAGGAATAAATTCCCTACCAGTCGCGGCAAATTCCGCGACCGGGTTTGGCGACCCGGATAAACTTGGCGCAGCAGCGCCCCACACGATTGCAGGCGCTTTTTTTGCGTCCGCAGCCTCGTGCCATGGCGGCTGTGCGCGGGAGACCTTCGGGTCTGCCGGGTTCCAAGTTCCCGGTTCGCCAACCTGCGTACAGCTGCCACCCATTGTTTGGCGACAGTGCGTGGTGGTTCCAACCTAACTTGGAGTCTCATGCATGACCATCACACGTCTGTACAGGATCCTCGCATCCGCTCTCCGCCGCCCAACCCGTGCGGTCACCCCATCCCCAACCTTCTACCCGATCGACAGCCAGTCCCTTGCCGACCGCGCCAACCGCGAGGTGTCCCATGACTGACCGTGACCGCATGTCTACCCTGCAAAGCTACGTCTGGACCCTCGAACTGCTAGGCGAGGCCCTGGTCCAGCATGACGAGGTGCTCGAGTGCGAGCACAACCCGCAACTGAGCTTTCGCAACACGGCGGGCATTCACCAGGCGATCCGGATCATCAGCCGCTTGGCCAGCGAGCAGTTCGGCAAGCTGGAGGTGATGAAAGAAGAGGGTGTTTCTACAGGTTGATGCTGCGCATCATCGGGGCCGCTTTGCGGCCCTATTGCGGGGTGTGTCCTGAGCGGACTGCACTTGAACCATCGCGTCTTGCAAGAGCGTGCCCGGTCGGCAACGCATCGCTCGCCCGGTGTTTCATCACCCCCGATTCAGCGCCTACCAGAACCACCCACCCCGAGCCAGTTCCTGCTCACAACTCCGATACTGCGCGCCAAACACCGACGCCCGCGCCTGCACCTTCTGCGACACGTTCTTCAGCCACGGCTTGGCGTCGTAGCTGCGGTTGCGGTAGCCGCCCCAGCCTTCGTGGTAATTCAGGTACTGGCCATAGGCGTCCCACTTGGACGTGCCATTCACCCGTTGGCTCTTCTGCATGTACCAGCCCATGAAGTCGAGGGCGTCGGCGAAGTCGTCGCGGGCGGCGGCCCAGCCGCCGGCTTCGCGCTTGTAGTCGGCCCAGGTCTCGTCCTTGGCCTGGGCGTAGCCGTAGGCGGTGCTGACCCGGCCCCAGGGGATGAAGCCGAGGAAGTAATAACGCGGCGGCAGGGCGTCGTGCTTGAACGACGACTCCTGGTACATCATCGCCATCGGCACCTGCACCGGGGCGCCCCAGCGCGCCTGCATCTTCAACGCCGCCTCGTGCCACTTCGGCTTCTCGCGGAAGATCTCGCAGAGGTTGTCGGGGTTGGCGGGGGGCTTGGTGGCACAGCCGGCTACAGCCAGGAGCAGGGCCGGCAGGGTGAGCCGAAGCATGGAGGGGGGTTCCTTGTGCGGACGTCGGGGTCGCAGGGCGCTGACGCTTTATACATTCTTTTGAGATGCAGATGAATCAGCGGGCGATCACACGATGCCGAGCTTTTGCTCTGCCCTGCTGTGAGGTGGCGCAAGCCATTCGATCCCAGCTCCTGTAGTGAAAAGCCTACAGGAGCAATACTCTTCATACGCGACGCTCAGGTAGCCGTTCTATATCACCCCGACAGATGCGACCATGCCGCGAAAGTGGCTGCTCGGCTGCAGGGTGTCTCCAAGGTGCGTCCGCTTGGGGCGGGAGGCCCAGGTGGCGGAGCTTCGAATGGGTGCGCACCGTAGCAATCGCGGCAGTTGGCCAACTTTATGAACCTTGCTAATGATTGTTAAAAAGTTTCAACGGCATCGATCTGCCGTGGCCTTTGAGCGGCGGTTCATCATCGCTGCGCCGGCGGACGGTCATCGTGGTGTTGGCGCGGCAGCCGGGCATGACGGTCTGCCAATGCCATCAGGCGCGGCACAAGGCCGCCCCGGCAGGTGGGGCGGCATAGGCACGCTCAGCGCCCGGTCGCTTGCTCGATGAGCAACTGCCAGTTGCGCGCCTCTTGCCAGTCGGCGGCAAAGGGCAGCTGAAGCCAGTAGGGATGCTGGCCAGCGCTCTGCAACTGCACGTGCAGGGTGAAGGTGCGCACGGTGTCGTGGGTGGTGGTCGAAGTGGAGCGGGACTTGCCGCCGCCGATCATGCCGAAATGGTTGTTGAACGCGTAGACGTTGCGCCAGCCGTGCTTGGTGGTGGTCTTGGTAGTGCTGCGGGTGACAGCCTGTTCGTCCACGCGCACTTGCTTGACCACCCGTGGCGCATCCATCAGTGCGTGGCACTCGCCGGTTTCCGGGGCCAGCACATACAGCGCGTGGCTGTCGGGGAACACCGCCAGCATGCGCCCGCCGCGGCACACCCAGCGGTATGGCCCCAGGGCCTGGCTGGCCAGGAATGCCTTGCCATGCTCCATGCGCGCCGCATCGAGTGTGCGCCAGGCCTTGTCCAGCGCGCGTTGGCGGGGGTACCACAGTACCGACACCGGGTAGTACAGCAGCCACAACAGGCACCAGAGCAACACGGCATAGATCGGCCCGCCGATGTAATGGCCCTGCCAGATCCACTTGAGCATCAGATAGGCGCAGTAGGCGGCTTGCACGCCCATGAATGCCAGGGTGACCTGGCGCCGGCGCTGGTGCAGGCTGGCCTCGGCCTGCCGCACCTGTTCAAGGGCGCGGCTGAGCGGCTCGGGTGTGGCGGTGAGGAGGGTATCGGCGGCGGTAACGTGTTGCTGAACTGACATAAGGCATCCTGCGCATGAAGGCTACGCGCCACTCTGGGCGCGACGGGCCGGGAGTATACCTTGGGTAAAACGCAGGGTTCGAGCCGGGAGCGGGCGAGGAATGCCAGTACTTCGTTTGCTGCTCGGTCAGTGACTTTTCCGACGGACAATGCGCATGGCTATAGGCGTATTACTCGTTGAACTCCGCAGCGACGTCGGGCTGCCGGGAGGGCGATTTCGAGGTGGCCGCTTCGAACCACACCGGCCACGAACTGCGCTGCCGGTTCTCCACCTGCACACAGGGAATCAGCCGCTCACGCAACACCTCGGTCCTGCCCACGCTCACCGCCAGCCGATACTTGGCGCTGTGCACGCATTCCCGATCGCCAAACTCGCAACGGTCCAGGCGGGTGCCGCCGCACGGCCCGTTGGCCAGCCCCTTGGGGCAGGTCTCGGGGCAGATATACAGCGTGTCCTCCAGCCGGCAACTGCCACAGGTATCGCAGCCCACCATCGGCCGTTTGATACGCCGCTCCAGCTGATGCAGCCACTGCGCCGCCGTGGGGTTGGCCCACAGTGGCCGGGTCACGGCCCAGCCGAAGGCCTTGCTCAAGGCGGTGGTGCGGCTGAACAGCTGGTGGTGCATCGCCGACAGCAGGTGATAGCGAACCTTTTCCTTGTTGGAGGCGGTGATCTGCCGCTGCCCGAGGCGCCAGGCGTGCCCGGGTGGATGGAAGGTGATTGGCTCAAGGTCCGCTTCCTGCCAGGCCGCTTCCCAGGCCGGGGTCCAGTCTTCCAGTGAGGTGAACTGCGGTTGCAGTGCGCTGATGGCCTGCTCCAGCGCCTCGAACTGCGCCACCTCGTGGATACCGGACAAGTGCACCCCGGCATAGCCCATCAACTTCAGGCCGATCACCTGCAAGGCCAGGCGCTGGTTGGCGCGCTCCTTGGCGTAGGTCCTGGAAACCGCTGCCTCGGCGGCCAGCAGTGCGCGCATCGATGGCGTGACGGTCACCCCGGCGACATGCTCGAGCATCCCGGCACGGCCTTCGGTCAGCGCCATGATGCAGGCCATCAGCGGCTTGGGGCGGGGCTGGCGCTGCATCCAGTCGAAGGCTTCCTGGTGTTTGTCGATATCGAAACCGAGTTGCAGGATGAACAGGTCGGCCCCGGCGGCGAGTTTCTTTTCGGCCTTGCAGTACTGCGCGCCGCCTTCGGCCTCCTGATACTTGAACGGATTCAGTGCGGCGGCCAGCAGCCAGTGCGGCCGGGCCTGGCGAACGATCTGCAGGGCGGCGACGGATTCGAGGTAGCGCACCGGGCGCTCGCCCGGGACGTGGCCGGGCAGGCGGTCGCCGGTGAGCAGCAGGAGCTGGTCGAGGCCGGCGGCGTCCATGCGTTGCAATTGCGCCAGCAGTTCGCGACGTTCGCGGTCCTTGCCTGAGAAGTGCAGCAGGGCGGGGACGGGCTCGGCCAGGCTGTTGAAGGCGTCCAGCGGCGACATGTCCAGGGCGCTGCCGACGCGGTCGCCGATGGCCACGGTCAGCGGCCAGCCGCACAGCTGGGTGCGGGCCATGAGGGTGTCGAGGGTGGCGAAACGCTCGGCGCTGGGCTTGGGCACGAACTCCAGGATGCAGGCGAAGGCGTTGGCGTCCAGGGTTGTTTTCAGCAGGCTCATGGCGTGTGGGCTACCGGGTTGGGGCAGGGTGGCAGTGTGCGACAGGTGGGCGGCGTTGGCATGTCTGATTGCGCGGGTGAGTGTGTTGATTGAGACATTTGGGTCACCTGGGGCGACGTCATCGCGGGGCAAGCCCGCTCCCACGAAGCCTGCAACAACTTCGATGGCTGTAATGGCTCATCACAGGAATTGGTACTATGAACAAATCTTGAGTTCATCTCAAATTTAATGAGTTTGTCTCACATTAAACCGCAGCCCAGAATATCCCTCATTCATTTTAAAAAGATCGAGGGACCACGACATGGCACTGGCACACAACCTGGGTTTCCCACGTATCGGCCGCGACCGTGAGTTGAAGAAAGCCCAGGAAGCGTTCTGGAAGGGCGAGCTGAACGAAGCCGGCTTGCGCGCCGTGGGCCGTGAGCTGCGTGCCGCCCACTGGCAGGTGCAGAAGGATGCCGGCATCGACCTGCTGCCGGTCGGCGACTTCGCCTGGTACGACCAGGTGCTGACCCACTCGCTGACCTTTGGCGTGATCCCCGAACGCTTCCGTGCCAAGGACGGTGCCAAGCCGACCCTGCAGACCCTGTTCGCCATGGCCCGAGGCGCCGTGGCGACGGACCGAAGCGATAGCTGCTGCGGTGGTGCCCACGCCCAGGAGATGACCAAGTGGTTCGACACCAACTACCACTACCTGGTCCCCGAGTTCAGCGCCGACCAGCAATTCGCCCTGAGCTGGGAGCAGCTGTTCGAGGAGGTCGAGGAGGCCAGGGCCCTGGGCCATGCGGTCAAGCCGGTGGTGATCGGCCCGTTGACTTACCTGTGGCTGGGCAAGGCCAAGGGCGCCGACTTCGACAAGCTCGACCTGCTCGACCGCCTGCTGCCGCTGTATGACCAGATCTTCAACCGCCTGGCGGTGCAGGGCGTGGAGTGGGTGCAGATCGACGAGCCGATCCTCGCCCTCGACCTGCCGCAGGACTGGAAGAACGCCTACGAGCGGGTCTACAACATCCTCCAGCGCGCGCCGCTGAAAAAACTGATCGCCACCTACTTCGGCGGCCTCGAAGACAACCTCGGCCTGGCCGCCAACCTGCCGGTCGATGGCCTGCACATCGACCTGGTGCGTGCGCCGGACCAGTACCCGACCATCCTCGACCGCCTGCCGGCCTACAAGGTGCTGTCGCTGGGCGTGGTCAACGGCCGCAACGTCTGGCGCTGCGACCTGGACAAGGCGCTGGAGGTGTTGCGCCATGCCCATGAGCGCCTGGGTGATCGCCTGTGGGTGGCACCGTCGTGCTCGCTGTTGCACAGCCCGGTGGACCTGGCCCGTGAAGACCTGCTCGATGACGAACTGAAAAGCTGGCTGGCCTTCGCCGTGCAGAAGTGCCGCGAAGTGACGTTGCTGGCCAAGGCACTGAACCAGCCCGAAGCCGACGAGGTACTGGCGGCGCTGGCGCAGAGCCGCGCCGTGCAGCGCAGCCGCGCCACCTCGCCACGGATTCACAAGCCGGCGGTGCAGGCCCGTGTCGCCGCGATCAAGCCAACCGACAGCCAGCGCGCCAGCGCTTTCGAGCAGCGCATCGCCAAGCAGCGCACCGGGCTCAACCTGCCGGCGTTTCCGACCACCACCATCGGATCGTTCCCGCAGACCGCGGCCATCCGCCTGGCGCGCCAGGCGTTCAAGCAGGGCACGCTGACCGAGGCCGACTACATCGAGGCCATGCACAGCGAGATTCGCCATGCAGTCGAGATCCAGGAAAACCTCGGTCTGGACGTGCTGGTGCACGGCGAGGCCGAGCGCAACGACATGGTCGAGTACTTCGCCGAGCAGCTGGACGGCTACGTGTTCACCCGTTTCGGCTGGGTGCAGAGCTACGGTTCGCGCTGCGTGAAGCCAGCGGTGATCTTCGGTGACCTGAGCCGCCCGAAGGCGATGACCGTGGCCTGGATCACCTACGCCCAGGGCCTGACCCGCAAGGTGATGAAGGGCATGCTGACCGGCCCGGTGACCATGCTGATGTGGTCGTTCCCGCGCGAGGACGTGAGCCGCGAGGTGCAGGCACGCCAGCTGGCGCTGGCCATTCGTGACGAAGTGGTCGATCTGGAGGCCGCCGGCATCAAGATCGTGCAGATCGACGAGGCCGCTTTCCGCGAGGGCCTGCCGCTGCGCCGCAGCGCCTGGCCGCGCTACCTGGAATGGGCCACCGAGGCGTTCCGCCTGTGTGCCTCGGGTGTGCGGGACGAGACGCAGATCCACACCCACATGTGCTACAGCGAGTTCAACGATGTGATCGAGTCGATCGCGGCAATGGACGCGGATGTGATCACCATCGAGACCTCGCGCTCGGACATGGAGTTGCTGGAGGCGTTCGAGCGTTTCGCCTACCCGAACGAGATCGGCCCGGGGGTGTACGACATCCACTCGCCGCGAGTGCCCGCCAGGGAAGAGATGGTCAAGCTACTGCGCAAGGCGGCACAGCGGATTCCGGCCGAGCGGTTGTGGGTGAACCCGGATTGCGGCTTGAAGACCCGTGGCTGGCCGGAGACCGAGGCAGCTTTGGTGAACATGGTCGCCGCTGCCCGCGAGTTGCGCGCTTCGGCCTGATCCCATCGCGGGGCAAGCCCGCTCCCACGTAGGTTCATTCCGGCGTTGTGGGAGCGGGCTTGCCCCGCGATTGGGCCCGCGCATGTTCCCCGGACTTCGGCTAGAGTGCCCGGACATCCCTGCCGAAGCCCTGCCATGAAGCCCATCCACCTCACCCTGATCTGCCACGCCCGCACCGCGGCGCAAAGGGTGGGGCGTTTCGCTCTGGATAGTGAGCCGTTGCTGGAGTTGCCCTCGCTTGTGCCTGAACCGGCGGTGCGCTACCTCAGCGCACCGGAGCTGCGCGCCCGGCAGACGGCCGAGGGCCTGAGGGCGACGGTTGATGAGGGGCTGCGCGACTGCGACCTGGGCACCTGGAAAGGTCAGCCGCTCAAGCAACTGGATGAGGCCGCGTTGCAGGCGTGGCTGAGCGACCCCCATGCCACGCCTCACGGCGGCGAATCGCTGGCCGCCCTGTGCGAACGTGTTGCCCGTTGGATGGACAGCGCCCTGGGCGAGGGCGAATGGACCGCCGTCACCCACCCCTTCGTCATCCGCGCCGCAATGCTGCATGCGCTGGGCGCGCCTCTGCACACCTTCCACCGCATCGATGTGCAGCCCCTGGCCAGTGTGCGTTTCAGTCATTACGGTCAGTGGCGAGTGCGACAGGCCTAGCGCCGCACCAGCGCCGGCACGACGCGAACATAGACCAGCTCGCTGACCAACTCCACCAGCGTCTGGGTAATAACCGCCGCCGCCGCCAACGCCCGGATCGACTCAGGCAGCGCCAACGCCAACGGCAGCACCACCAACGAATTACGCGTGGCGGCGCTGAAGGTCACCGCCCGGGCCTCGCCTGTGGACAACTTGAACAGCCGCGCCGCAAACCACCCAAGCAACGGCGCCAGCAAAGCGAAGCCGACATACACCGGCACTACCGGCAGCAGGTCGTCCAGCCGGCTGGCGACCACGCCGATCTGCGAGCCGATCACCGCGATCAGCACCAGGGCCATGGCCGGCACCGGCAGCCAGGCCCAGGCATCGTTCCACTTCGAAACCAGCGCAGAGCGCCGCGCCCCGGCGCTGGTGGCGACGGCCAGCAGCAGGGGCAGCGCGATCAGCAGTACGAAGGCTTCGACGAATGGCGCCACGGAAATCTCCACATGGCCGGCGCCACCCAGCATCAACGCCAGGTACAGCGGCAGCAGCGCCAGTTGCACCAGCAACAGCACCGGCGTGGCGGCCAGGGTCAGGCGCGCGTCGCCCTTGCCGAGGTGGGTGAACACCACCACATAGTCGATGCACGGCGTCAGCAGCACCAGCAGGGCGCCGACCAGCACGGCGGGGTGTTCGACCAGCCCGCGGGTTCCAGCCCAGACCAGCAGCGGCACCAGCACGAAGTTGGCCAGCAGCAGCGCGCCCATGAAGCGCCGATTGCCAAGCCCCGCGCGCAGGTCGAGGAACGGGATCTGCAGGAACATCGCGTACATCAGCACGGCAATGGCCGGAGTCACCAGCGCTTCGAGCGCGCCGGCGGCGCCGGGTGCGAGCAGGCCGAGCACGGCGGCCAGCGCCACGGCGACGAAGTAAAGGGGGATCTGGTTTTGCTCGAGTTGCTCTCTGTCCACGGGCGGCCTGGCATTTCCGACTGGATTACTGGGGCAGGCAGGGTACTATCCGGCGCAGTCCATAGGGAGTGATTCGATGAGAATTCTGGTGGTCGGTGCAAGCAAGGGATTGGGCCAGGCGCTGGTGCAGGGCCTGGGTGGGCATGGCGATACGCTGATCGGTGTGTCGCGCAGCAGGCCGGTGGCGTTGCCGGGCGCGGCGCAGTGGATCGAGGCCGACCTTGGCCAGCCGCGCCAGGCCGCGGCGATCATCCATGAGGCGGTGGCCGACGGTGGACTGGACGTGCTGGTGTACAACGTCGGCATCTGGGAGGCGCGGGCCTTCGAGGAAGGCTACAGCTTCCTCGATGATGACGAGGCGCAGATCGAGCGCATGGTCGACACCAACATCACCGCGCCATTGCTGCTGATCAAGCGCCTGCTCCCGGTGCTTCTCAGGAGCGAGCGGCCACGGATCATCCTCACCGGCTCCACCTCCGGCCTGCCGGGCAGTGGTCGCCCGGAGGTGACCTTCGGCGCCAGCAAGTTCGGCTTGCGCGGCATCGCCGAAAGCCTGCGCGAAGGTTTTCGCGAACAGGGCCTGGGGGTGAGTTGCCTGAACCTGGGCTACCTGAACACCGAGGATGGCCTGGACGTGCCGCTGGCCGAGGCCGAACGGCGGGGCGAGGGCGCGCTGATCCCGCTGCACGATGTGGTGCAGGTGTGCCGGATGATGCTGAGCCTGTCGTCGGCCAGCTATGTGCGCGACATCACCTTGCCGGCGCTGCGCGACGAGCGCTTCTGAGCTGCGAGGGCGCGCACTGATGCTGAAAAGGCCCGACAGGAGAACCCGTCGGGCCTGGGCGAAGGTCTCAGCTGACCAGGCAGATCGCCCGCAGTTTTGAGCCTTCGCGCACTTGCGTGGTGGTATCGCCGAGCCATTGCTGGGTATCGGTCTTCTGCTGTTTGGAGAATACGTCTTTGACGTTGTTCCAGCTTTCCACCGACAGCTGGTAGATCGCCTGGGACAAGGTGTAAGACGATTGGAAGGTGATGGTGCCCTTGTGACTGGACGCCTTGATGGTGAATTCGCTGGCGTACAGCATGAAGTTCACCGAGCCGCTGTCGCCGGTTTGCAGGATGTTCTGGTTGAAGTTCGACTGGCGCTCGGTCTGCTCGGAATAGGACAGTGCCGCATTCACCAGGCTGCTCAGGGACTGTTTGATCTGCTCGACATCCTGGTTCTTCAGGCCGATGAAGCCTTTGACGAATGAGTCGACCAGCGCGTTGGCGTCATGGCTTTTTTGCTGGATCTGCGTGACTTGCGCTGCCAGCAGGGAAAGGAACGGGATTTCCGCGATCTGCTGGGTGAAGGCGATGAAGTGCTCACGGTCACCGGCGGACTTCGGCTTCTGGTCGGTCGGCTGGTCCAGTGGGTTGTAGCCGGAGCGTCGGCGGGCAATGTCGATGGCCGTCTGCAGGCCTTCGTAGATGCTCACTGGTGCGCTGCCGGGGCTGACGTTGGCGTCCGCATCCTTGGCATAGCTGCCGGTCGCCGTGCCCTTGGCCGGGCTGAAGAAGGGGTTGATGGCATCCGCGCCGCTGCGCATGGATTGGCCAGTCGCCGTGAGCAGTTGGCGGTTGTAGTCCTGCGCGAAAATGTTGCCGCGCAGCGCGGTGGATTTTGCATTCGCCTTGGTTTCCGTCAGCCAGGCGTGGGCACTTTCTTTTTCCGATGGAATTGCTCCTGGAGCGTGCATGTCAAATCCCTTTAGCAGATTTATTTATAGGGTCGATTGCGTTTGAACTTAAGCAGTTCAGGGAGTGCCTGACACAGGTTAGAGGGCGCCTTGAAAGTGTCAAAGTGCTGTTTTGGTGGCAGTCGGAAAGTAGGGGGCGCTGGCGAGAGTATTCGAATTAATGGCGCAGCTGCTTATCGTGAGGGGTTAAGTTGATGAGACGTTAAGTGTTCATTTGAATATGTTTGTTTCTTTAATGAGCTCTTTAAAGCTGCACTATTAATTACAACTAGTGCTTGTGGATGGCGATTGTTCAGGGTGGGCAACAGGTCTTCGGGGCCGCTTCTGCGGTCCATCGCCAGCGGGCCGGCTCCCACCGAAACAGCGCATGGCTATCGGGCAGTGCGAACGGGGTGGGAGTCGGCTTGCCGACGATGGGCTGCAAAGCAGCCCCAAAGCCGTCAGGTCAGCGTTCGATTGCCAGGGCCACGCCTTGGCCGCCGCCGATGCATAGCGTCGCCAACCCTTTCTTCGCATCGCGCTTGATCATCTCGTGCAGCAGGGTCACCAGCACCCGGCAGCCCGACGCGCCGATCGGGTGGCCCAGGGCAATGGCGCCGCCATTGACGTTGACCTTCGCCGCATCCCATTCCAGCTGCTTGCCCACCGCCAGCGCCTGGGCGGCGAAGGCTTCGTTGGCTTCGATCAGGTCCAGGTCGGCGAGCTGCCAGCCGGCCTTGTCCAGGCAGCGCTGGGTTGCCGACACCGGGCCGATACCCATGATCGCCGGGTCCACGCCGGCGCTGGCGTAGGCCGCGATCTTCGCCAGTACCGGCAGGCCCAGGGCCTTGGCCTTGCTGGCGCTCATCAACAGCACCGCGGCGGCGCCGTCGTTGAGGCTGGAGGCGTTGCCGGCGGTGACGCTGCCGTCTTTCTTGAACGCGGCGCGCAGTTTGCCCAGGGACTCGGCGGTGGTGCCGGGGCGTGGCTGCTCGTCGGTGTCGAACACCAGCGGTTCGCCTTTTTTCTGCGGGATGTGGATCGGGGTGATCTCGGCCTGGAAGCGGCCGGCCTCGATGGCGGCCACGGCCTTGCGCTGCGACTCGGCGGCGAAGGCGTCCTGCTGCTCGCGGGTCAGGCCGTACTTGTCCACCAGGTTCTCGGCGGTGATGCCCATGTGGTAATCGTTGAAGGCATCCCACAGGCCGTCGCTGATCATGCTGTCGACCAACTGGCCGTGGCCCATGCGCTGGCCAGTGCGTGCCGAGGGCATCACATAGGGCGCCAGGCTCATGCTCTCCTGGCCACCGGCGATCACCACCTCGGCATCGCCGCAGCGGATGGCCTGGGCGGCCAGGTGCAGGGCCTTGAGGCCCGAGCCGCAGACCTTGTTCAGGGTCAGGGCAGGTACTTCGTAAGGCAGGCCGGCCTTGACGGCGGCCTGGCGGGCGGGGTTCTGCCCGGCGCCGGCGGTGAGCACCTGGCCGAGAATCACTTCGTCGACCTGGGCCGGGTCCAGCTGGGTCTGGGCCAGCAGCTGGCGGATCACCGCAGCGCCCAGTTCCACGGCGGACACGTTGGCCAGGGCCCCCTGGAAGCTGCCGATGGCAGTGCGGGTGGCGGCGACGATGACGACTTCGTTCATTGTTGTTCTCCAGGATACGAGCGTGATCGTCACAGCATCCGCGCCTGGGGCTTATTTGAGAAGTTTGTTTTTCTTTGCCATTGATCCGAAATTCAAATGAATGATCGTGGCGGCGCGGTGCCCTCATTCGCGCAGAACTAAGCTTGGCCGGTCACAGTGCGGTTTCCAGTCAACCTGAACGGAGTTGCCGACCATGCGCCATTCAGTGATCGCCCTCACCCTGCTGCTGGCCAGTGCCGGTGCGTTCGCCAGGACCGAATGCACCAGCGCCGACCGCAGCACCTGGCAGGATGCCGACAAGTTCCAGGCCCAGCTCAAGGAGCAGGGCTACAAGATCAACAAGTTCCAGGTCACCAAAGGCAATTGCTACGAGATCTATGGCTTCGACAAGGATGGGCGCAAGGTCGAGATCTACCACGACCCGGTGACGGGCAAGGCGGTCAAGACCGAGATCCACAAGTGACGGCAAGCGTGCGGCTATGGGATCCGTTGCTGCGCGTGAGTCACTGGTCGCTGGCGCTGGTGTTCTTCGCCAACTACTGCTTCAACGAGGCCGGTGACGACTGGCATCAGTGGCTGGGCTACTACGCTTGCGGCTGCCTGTTGCTGCGGCTGGTGTGGGGCTTTGTCGGGCCGCGCAGCGCGCGCTGGGCCGACTTCTGGCCCACCCCGTCGAGGTTGCGGGCGCATGCCCGGGCGTTGTGGCGCGGCGAGCGTTACCACCGTATGGGGCACACGCCGATCGGCGCGCTGGTGATGGTGTTGATGATGCTCGGCATCGCCAGCCTGGGGGTGAGCGGCTGGATGATGCTCGAGGTGGATGCCTTCTGGGGCGCCGAGTGGCTGGAGACGCTGCACAGCCTGTTGGCCGATGGCTTGCTGGCGCTGGTCTGCGTGCACCTGCTGGCGGCGCTGGTGGAGAGCGTGCGCCTGCGCGAGAACCTGCCGTGGTCGATGGTGACCGGGCGGCGGCGCTCGCCGGAGGATTGATGAGCCTGGGGCCGCATGGCGGCCCTTTGCCGTTCAGCGCACGGTGCTGGCCTGGATCGCGGTCAAGGCGATGGTGTGCACGATGTCGTCCACCTGCGCCCCGCGCGGCAGGTCGTTGACCGGCTTGCGCAGCCCTTGCAGCATCGGCCCGAGGCTGACGCAGTCGGCGCTGCGCTGCACCGCCTTGTGCGTGGTGTTGCCGGTGTTCAGGTCGGGGAACACGAACACTGTGGCCCGCCCGGCCACCGGGCTGGCGGGCGCCAGCTGTCGGGCGATCTCGGGGTTGGCGGCGGCGTCGTACTGCAACGGGCCGTCGATCAGCAGGTCGTGCTCGGCCTGCTGCGCCAGGCGCGTGGCTTCGCGGACCTTCTCCACCTCCTCGTCGCTGGCCGCCGAGTCGCTGGAGTAGCTGAGCATCGCCACCCGTGGCGCGATGCCAAACGATTCGGCCGACTCTGCGCTCTGCCGGGCGATCTCGGCCAGCTCGGCGGCGCTGGGGTGCGGGTTCATCACGCAGTCGCCATAGACCAGTACCTGGTCGGGGAACAACATGAAGAACACCGAGGACACCAGGCTGCTGCCCGGCGCGGTCTTGATCAGTTGCAAGGCCGGCCGGATGGTGTTGGCGGTGGAATGCACCAGGCCCGAGACCAGGCCGTCGACTTCACCGAGTGCCAGCATCATGGTGCCGATCACCACCGGGTCTTCCAGCTGCTGCTCGGCCATCGGCGCATTGAGGTTCTTGCTCTTGCGCAGGTTCACCATGGGTTCGACATAGCGGCCACGGATCACCTCGGGGTCGAGCACCTCCAGGTCCGGCGGCAGGCTGATGCCCTGGGCGCGGGCCACGGCCTGCACCTCCTCGGGCTTGGCCAGCAGCACGCAACGGGCGATGCCCCGGGCCTGGCACAAGGCCGCGGCCTGCACCAGCAAGGGCTCGGCGCCTTCGGGCAAAACGATGCGCTTGTTGGCCTGCTGGGCACGCTGGATCAACTGGTAGCGGAACACCGCCGGTGACAGGCGCAGCTCGCGTGGCGTGCCGCAGCGCTGGTGCAGCCAGGCGGCGTCCAGGTGGCTGGCGACGAAGTCGGTGATGAACTCGGCGCGCTCGCGGTCGTCCACCGGGATCTCGCGGTTCAGCGAGTTGAGCTGGTTGGCGGTGTCGTAGGAGCCGCTGCTCACCGACAGGATCGGCAGGCCGGCCTGCAGGGCGCCGCGGCACAACTCGAGGATGCGCGGGTCGGGCTTGCTGTCGCTGGTCAGCAGGAGGCCGGCCAGGGGCACGCCGTTGATCGCCGCCATGCACACGGCGAGGATGATGTCGTCGCGGTCGCCCGGCGTCACCACCAGGGTGCCGGAGGTCAGCAGCGGCACGGTGTTGGCCACGGTGCGCGCGCAGATGATGATCTTGCTCATGCGCCGCTGGTCATAGTCGCCGGGGTTGAGCACCTGGGCGCCGAGCAGCTCGGCCACGTCGCGGGTGCGCGGGGCGTTGAGCTCGGCCTGGTAGGGGATGCAGCCGAGCAGGCGGAAGTCGTTGCCGCGCAGCAGCGGCGAATGCTCGCGCAGGCGCATGGCGAAATCGGCCATGCTTTCGTCGGTGCGCACCTTGTTGAGGATCACCCCCAGCACCTTCGGGTCGCGCGGGCCGCCGAACAGCTGGGCCTGCAGTTCGACGCGGCCGGACAGCTCGCTGAGCACTTCGTTTTCCGGCGCCGACACCAGGATCACCTCGGCGTCCAGGCTCTTGGCCAGGTGCAGGTTGACCCGGGCGGCATAGCTGGCGTGACGGGTCGGCACCATGCCCTCGACCACCACCACGTCCTTGCCGACGCAGGCCTGCTGGTACAGGCGGATGATCTGTTCGAGCAGTTCGTCGAGCTGGCCGTCACCGAGCATGCGTTCGACATGGCCCAGGCTCAGGGGCGTCGGCGGCTTGATGCCATGGGTGCGGGCGACCAGTTCGCTGGAGCGCTCCGGGCCGGTGTCGCCGGGGTGCGGCTGGGCGATCGGCTTGAAGAAGCCGACTTTCAGCCCGGCGCGCTCCAGGGTGCGCACCAGGCCCAGGCTGATGGAGGTCAGGCCGACACCGAAGTCGGTCGGCGCGATGAAAAATGTCTGCATGCGTGCTTCTCGGAATAAGCGGTGCAAGGAGTTCAGCGGCCAAGGGTAGCGCTAACGGCACCTTGAGCGCACCAGCCGCAGGCGAATGTCTGGCCGATGCGCCGGGCGCGTTCGTTGGCATCGAGCACCCAGGGCCGGGCCTGCCACGGTGGCTGGTGGCGCAGATGCTGGGTGTGGCCGCAGGACAGCTCGACCACCCAGTGCCGCTCTTCGTCGAGGTGGAAGCCGGTGATCCGACTGATGGGCTGCTGTTGGTCCGCGCCGGGTTCGCAATCGGCCGATGCGTTGGTTACACTTGTTCGTTCTATATTCTTTTGCAAAAGGTCTTGCCCCATGCTGATCGCCGCCAACAAGGCTGTCTCCATCGACTATACCCTCACCAACGACGCAGGTGAGGTCATCGACAGCTCCGCCGGTGGTGCGCCGCTGGTCTACCTGCACGGTGCCGGCAACATCATCCCGGGCCTGGAAAAAGCCCTGGAAGGCAAGCAGGCTGGTGAGGAACTGACCGTTGCCATCGAACCCGAAGAAGCCTACGGCGAGTACTCCGCCGAGCTGGTCAGCACCCTGAGCAGCAAGATGTTCGAAGGCGTCGACCAACTGGAAGTCGGCATGCAGTTCCACGCCTCGGCGCCGGACGGCCAGATGCAGATCGTCACCATCCGCGACATCGACGGCGACGACGTGACCGTCGACGGCAACCACCCGCTGGCTGGCCAGCGCCTGAACTTCAAGGTCAAGGTTGTCGACGTGCGTGACGCCAGCGAAGAAGAAATCGCTCACCGTCACATCCACGGTGAAGGTGGCCATCACCACTGATTTTCTGCGCTAAGCTCAGAGAGTCGCCAGGCGCTCGGGCAAGCCGGACTTGCCCTCCTCGGGAGGGTGGACGGTTTGGCCGCGCGCCTTTTTCGTGGGCGGGATTCGCCCCTGCGGCAATCGGAACCTGAGAGGGGATTTCATCATGAGTGCATTTCACGACCTGACGTTGAAGGCGCTGAACGGCGAGGACCTGCCCCTTGCACCGTTCAAGGGCCAGGTGGTGCTGGTGGTCAATGTCGCCTCCAAGTGCGGCCTGACGCCGCAATACGCTTCGCTGGAAAAGCTGCACCAGCAGTACAAGGGCCAGGGCTTCAACGTGCTCGGCCTGCCGTGCAACCAGTTCGCAGGCCAGGAGCCTGGTAGCGACAAGGAAATCCAGGACTTCTGCAGCCTCAACTACGGCGTGAGCTTCCCGCTGGGGGCCAAGCTCGAGGTCAACGGCGCGCAACGTCATTCGCTGTATCGCCTGCTGGCGGGCGAAGGCGCCGAGTTCCCCGGTGACATCACCTGGAACTTCGAGAAGTTCCTGGTCGGCAAGGATGGCCGGGTGCTGGCACGCTTTGCCCCGCGTACCGCGCCAGACGATCCGACCGTGGTGCAGGCGATCGAGAAAGCGTTGGCCTGATCATGGTTTGCCCAGCGCCGGCCCGCCGGCGCTGGGCAACAACGCAGCCCCGGGCGATCTAGAACTCTACCGATGTCTGCACGTAAAGCGTGCGCGGTTCACCCACGTACTTGCCCTTGTTGTTGTCGTCGAACGAGCGGGTGTAGTACTCGCGGTTGAACAGGTTCTTCACCCCCACCGCCACCTTCAGGTTCGAAAGCGCAGGCCCGAAGTCATAGCCGGCGCGGGTGCTGACCAGCATGTAGCCGGGGATGCGCCCGGTGCTGCCGTCGGCACTCTCGCTGGCGGTGTTGGCGTTATCGGCGTACTGGCTGCTCTGGAAGCTGCTGTCCAGGTTCAACTGCCACGGGCCTTCGGTATAGCCGATGCCCAGCGTGCCCTTGTGGCGCGACGAGAACGGCACCTGGTTGCCCTTGTTCGGGCCGTCTTCACGAATGGTGGCGTCGACGAAGGCGTAGCCGGCATGCACATCGAAACCGGCCAGGGCCGGGCTCAGGCCGTCGAGGGCATAGCGCACGCTGGTCTCGATGCCCTGGTGGCGGGTTTCGCCGCGGGCGATCACCGAGTCGTTGGTCTGGTTGCTTTCGTACTGGTTGTCGAAATTGATCAGGAACGCGCCGATCTCCGCCTGCAGGTCGCCATTGTCGTAGCGGGTGCCGACTTCCCAGGTGCGCGCCTTCTCCGGTTTCACCTCGCCACTGCTGACCCGGTTGGGCATCTGGCTGTACTGCACGCTGCCGAACGAACCTTCGGTGTTGGCGTACAGGTTCCAGTGGTCGGTGAGGTGGTACATCACGTTCAGTGCGGGCAAGGCGGTGTTGTAGCTGCCCTGGTACTGCTGGCCGTTGAGCTTGTTGCTCTGCCGCGAGTCGATCATCTCGTAGCGGATGCCCGGGGTGATGGTCCAGCGGCCGATGTCGATACGGTCGTCCAGGTAGATCGCGTGGGCTTCGGTGCTGCCACGGGTGTCGCGGTCGTTGCGGCTGGCCGTGGTCGGCAGGGCGCCGTTGACCGGCTCGCGGTAACGCAGTTCATGGCCGGCTTCGTTGACGTAGCGGTAGCCGACGCCCAGTTCGTGCCAGCTGTCGCCCAGGGCCAGGCCCTGCGAGAAACGCGTTTCGATGCCGCGCACCCAGTACTCGCGCGGCGACAGCGAGACGAAGCTGCCCTGGTCCAGGTAGCCGCTGCGCAGGGTCTTGGTGAAGAAGCTGTTGACGCTGAACTGGCGGTCGTCCTGCTTGTAGTCGTAACCGAAGTTGAACAGGGTGCGACGGCCCCAGAACTTGTCCTTCAGGCGGGTCGACTGGTACGGATCGGCATCGAAGTCGGCGCTGCTGAGGCCGCCGGGCATCTCGGCCTCGCCCTCGTAGTACTGGGCCATGGCGTGCAGGCTGTTGGCGTCGTCCAGTTGCAGCTTGCCCTTGAGCATCAGGTCGTCGATCTGCGTGTCGCTGTGCTCGCGCCAGTCACTGCCACGGGTGCCGGAGTAGAGCAGGGCGCCGCCCAGGCCGTTGGCGTTGGTGCCGCCGATCAGCAGGTTGGCGCTGTTCTTCAGGCCATCCTGGCTGGACGACGGGCTGAGCTGGTTCTGCATCGCCGCCTTGAAGGTGGCCTCTTCGGGAATGGCGCGGGTGACGAAGTTGACGATGCCGCCGACGTTCTGCGGCCCGTAACGCACCGCGCCGCCGCCGCGCACCACGTCCACGGCGTCCATGTTGCCCAGGCTGATCGGCGCCAGCGACAGCTGCGGCTGGCCGTAGGGGGCGAAGGGCACCGGGATGCCGTCCATCAGCACGGTGGAGCGCGAGGCCAGGCGCGGATTGAGGCCGCGGATGCCGAAGTTCAGCGCCAGGTCGTGGCTACCGGTGCCGTTGTTTTCCGGGGCGTTGACGCCGGGGATGCGGTTGAGCACTTCGCGGGCACTGCTGGCGCCGCTGCGTTCGAATTCATCGCGACGCACCACGTCGCGTGCACCAGGGTGCTCGAAGACGTTGTCCTGGCGGGCCTCGGCCAGCCAATCGCCGACCACGGTCGAGGCGCCCAGCTCGACCGGTGCATTGCCGCCCGTGGCCGGCATCGGTTGCAGGCTATAGGCATTGTCGACCTCCTTACGCGCCTGCAGGCCACTGCCGCGCAGCAGGGCGTCCAAGCCCTGGCCGACCTCGTACTGGCCTTCCAGGCCAGGGCTGCTCAGGCCTTGGGTGAGGCCGGGGCTGAACGAGATCAGCGCGCCGCTTTCGCGACCGAACTGGTTCAGGGCCTGTTCCAGTGTGCCGGGCGCGATGTGGTAGTCGCGGGGCTCGCCGGCCAGGGCAAACGGGGCGGCGAGGATCAGGGCGTAGGCGAGGGGTCTGAGGCGCAGGGGCATGTGACGGAGGTCCTGTGACAAGGGGTTCTGCCTTCTCTGTCACGCGAGGTTCGGGAAATGGCTCAACGGATATGAAATACATGTGCGCTGGAGCCGCTCTTCGTGGGAGCGGGCTTGCCCCGCGATGGCCATGTGTGGCCGCTCGCTTGCCTCTCAGCCGGTTGACGCCGCCTCGAGCGTCACCCAGTACCGGGTGAACCGTCGCACCTTCACCGGGAGTGTCACCTCCAGCATTTCCAGGATCCGTTCACTGTCGGCCAGTGGATACGACCCGGAAATCCGCAGCTCGGCGACGCTTTCGCTGCAGCCCAACTGCCCGAGCCGATAACGCCCAAGCTCGGCGAGAAAATCGCCCAGGCGCATCTGCGACACCACCAGCATGCCGTCTACCCAGGCCGCGCGGTTGGGGTCGAGCGGCGCGATGGCCTGCCAGCCGCCCCCGGCAAACCGCGCCTGGTGGCCGGCCAGCAGCGGTGTGCCGGCCACGCTGGCGCTGCCGCTGAACACCGAAACCAGGCTGAAACCGTCGAACTGGCGCACATCGAAGCGCCCGCTTTCCAGGCGCAGTTCGCCCTGGGCCGTGGCCAGGCGCAGTGGACGGGGATCGTTTTGCACGTCGAGCAACAACTCGCCCTCCTGCAATCGCACCCGGCGCTGCTGGCCGTCGAAACGCACATCGGCGGCGCTGCGGGTGTTCAGGTGCAGCTGGCTGCCGTCGTCGAGGGTCAGGCGACGGCGCTGGCCGACCGGGCTGCGGTAGTCGGCCATCAGCCCGGGCTGCGGATTGTGCTGCTGCAGGCCCAGCCCGGCGGCACTGGCCACGCCGGCCAGCAGCAAGACCTTGAGGGCGCGGCGCCGGGCGGGTGAGGGTGGTGCCTGCAGGGTGGCGTGGACCACTGGCGCGGTCACGCCGCGCAGGCGCTGGTTGACCTGCTGGATATGCGCCCAGGCGCGCTGATGCTCGCTGTCTGCCTGCAGCCAATGCTGCAGGGCCTGGTGCTGGTCGAAATCGGCACTCTGCGACTCGATCAGCCAGTGCACCGCCTGTTCGGCGATCTGCGCCGAGAACGTGCCGTTCACAGGGCGAAGTAGCAGCGCAGGGCTGCCTTGTGCAGGTAGCGTTTGACCGTGGCCAGGGAAATGCCCAGCTCACGGGCGATCTCGCCCTGGCCCAGGCCATCGACCTGGGCCAGCAGGAAGGCGCGCTTGACCAGTGCCGGCAGGCCGTCCAGCAGGCGGTCGAGCTCCAGCAGGGTATCGAAGATAAGGGCTTTGTCTTCCTCGCTCGGTGCCACCTGTTCGGGCACCTGGGCCAGGGCCTCAAGGTAGGCGCGCTCCAGTTCCTGGCGGCGGAAATGGTTGCACAGCACACGCTTGGCCACGGTGGTGAGGAACGCACGGGGCTCGATCAGTTGCGGCGCTTCGCGGGCCTGGAGCAAGCGCACGTAGGTGTCCTGTGCCAGGTCGGCGGCACTCTGCGGGCAGCCCAGGCGCCGTCGCAGCCAACCGGTCAGCCACCTGTGGTGGGCGAGGTAGAGGCCTTCGACGGTGGAAGAGAGGGCGCTGGGCACCGATGCGACTCCGGCGCCGGATAGCGCAACTGGAAGTAAGAATTGTTCGCATTGTATTCATGCCGCTGGTGTTCGGCAATCGCTGCCGACGCAAGGCATGCGACCGCTCGCGCCGCCATGCTTTGCTTATGAGAATTGAAATCATTAGTATTGCAGCCCCAATTCCCGGACCCTCGCCATGAAGAGCAAAGCTGCCGGCCTTCCCCTGAGCTACCGCCTGGCCGTGACCTCACGCAGCCTGGCCGCGCTGCTGGGTGGATACCTGCTGGCGTCGATGGCCAGTGTCTGCATCACCCTGCTTGCGCCGATGACCCAGGCCGACGCGACGATGACCGGGATGATGCTGTCATTCGTCTTCTACCTGATCGCCTTCATCTGGTGCTTCGCCTGCCGCAGCGCCTGGCGCGCCTGGCTGGGCATGCTGCTGCCAAGCCTGGTGCTGGGGCTGATCAACGCACTGGCCTACTGGATGAACCTGCCATGAAAGAAGGCTTCCGCCAGGCCATGGCCTGGCTGCACACCTGGACCGGCCTGATTTTCGGCTGGCTGCTGTTCGCCATCTTCCTCACCGGGACGCTGTCGTACTTCAAGGACGAGATCAGCCACTGGACCCAGCCCGAGGTGCAGAGTCATCCGCTCGACCCGGTAACCAGTCTCGGCCTGGCCCAGCGTTACCTCGAAACTAATGCCGGCCACGCCAGCACCTGGTTCATCCGTTTGCCCAGCGAGCGCGAGGCGGCGCTGAGCGTCAGCTGGCGCGATCCGAACGGCGGTGGGCGCCGTGGCTTCACCGACAAGGAGCTCGACGCGCGCACCGGCGAGGCGGTCGAGGCCCGCGACAGCCGGGGCGGCGAGTTCTTCTACCGCTTCCACTTCCAACTGCAGATGCCGCACCCCTGGGGGCGCTGGCTGTCGACCTTCTGCGCCTTCATCATGCTATTGGGGCTTGTCACCGGGATCATCACCCACAAGAAGATCTTCAAGGAGTTCTTCACCTTCCGCCCGGGCAAGGGCCAGCGGTCCTGGCTCGATGGTCACAACGCCATCGGTGTGCTGGTGCTGCCGTTCCACCTGATGATCAGCTACAGCAGCCTGGTGATCTTCATGTACATGGTCATGCCGGCCAGCATCCTGGCCAGCTACGGCGACAGCAGCGGCTACTTCAACGATGTGTTCGGCCGCGACGAGGTGCCCGAGGCGGTTGCCCAGGCCGCGCCGCTGGCGCCGTTGACCGACCTGTATGCCAAGGTCCAGGAACAGGCGCCGGGGGCGCGCATGGGCTACATCCAGGTGCACAACCCCGGTGACCGCAACGCCCGGGTCACCTTCACCCGCGCCTCGGCCGACAGTGTCGCCTACCAGCGCAGCGCCATCTGGACCTTCGATGGCGTCAGTGGCGAGCTGCTCCGGCGCGGCGCGCCGGAAAGCGCGGCGATGACCACCTCGTTCACCTTCGTCGGCCTGCACATGGGCAACTTCGCCGGGCCTTGGCTGCGCTGGCTGTACTTCGCCTTCGGCGTGGCCGGCACCGCGGTGATCGGCACCGGGCTGGTGATGTGGCTGGGCAAGCGCCAGCTCAAGCATGCCAAGAGCGCACGCATGCCCGGCGAGCTGCGCCTGGTCGAAGTGCTGAACATCGCCAGCATGAGCGGCCTGTTGCTGGGCGTGGCGGCGTTCTTCTGGGCCAATCGCCTGCTGCCGGCAACGCTGGAAGGGCGGGCCGACTGGGAAATCAACGGTTTCTTCCTGGCCTGGGGCGCGTCATTGCTCCACGCCATGCTGAGGAGCGGGCGCCGCGCCTGGGGCGAGCAACTGACGCTGGGCGCGCTTGCGTTCGCCTTGCTGCCGTTGCTCAACGCGCTGACCTCCGACAAGGGGCTGGATCACTCCATCGCCGCCGGTGACTGGGCCATGGCCGGTTTCGACCTGACGGCCCTGGCCACCGGCCTGTTCCTGGCCTGGGCCGCCGGCAAGATGCTGCGCGCGCCCAAGCCGGCCGCCAAGCGTGCGCCCCGCGCCGCCAAGACCGTGGAGGCGAGCTGATGCTGGGAGTTGCGCTGATGGGCTTCGCCGGTTTTGCCGGCCTGTGCCTGGCCATGGAAAAACACTTCAACGACCTGCTCGGGCGCAAGCCCACGGGGCGGCAGCTACGAGCCTTGAAAATCACGGGCTGGGCGTTGCTGCTGCTGTCGTTGATCCTCGCGGTGAATGGGCGCGGCTGGGCCCTGGGCCTGGTGGAGTGGATCGCCGTGCTGATGGCCGGGGTGACCCTGTGGGTGTTCGGCCTGCCCTATCAGCCGCGGCTGTTGCTCGGCGCGGCGCTTGCCAGCCTGGTGTTCGGGCCGCTGCTGGCCGTGCTGGCGGTCTAGGCCCTTGAGCGACTCCGAGGCCGGCGGCGGGCGGGCACGCTTCCTCCAGGTGTTCCTCGCCCAGCGCGCGCGCATGGAGGCGCTGGTCAGCCGGCGCGTCGGCTGCCGCGCCACGGCGTCGGACCTGGTGCAGGACTTGTTCCTGCGCTTCTGGCGGCGCCCCGAGGTGAAGGTCGAGGCGCTCGACACCTACCTGCTGCGCAGCGCCAGCAACCTGGCCATTGACTACCTGCGCAGCGAGGGCAGCCGCGACCGCGCTGCCGTGGGTTTGCACGACCCCGACGAAGCCCACTGCGCCCAGGCGCCCGAGCAGGCCCTGGAGGTCGACCACGACCTGCAACGCATAGAGGCTGCCCTGCGGGCATTGCCCGAACGCACCCGGCAGATCTTCCTGCTCAGCCGCATCCATGGTTGCACCTACGGCGAGATCGCCAAGGCCATGCAACTGTCCCAGAGCGCGGTGGAAAAGCATATGATGCGCGCCCTCGAAGCGTGCAAGGCGAGTGTTGCCGAACCCGCGTCCCCATTGCGCCGGCCAGGGAGCGCCCGTCGATGAGTGTTGAACAGCCGATCACTGCCGCCCAGTCCCAGGCCGCCCTGCGTTGGCTGGGGCGCATCCAGCAGCAGCCGGCGCAGGCCGAGGGCGCGGCGTTCAAACGCTGGTTGCTGGAGAGCCCCGCCCATCGCCAGGCCTATGCCGAGGCCCAGGCGCTTTGGCGCCTGAGCGAGGCGCCGGCGGCGCGGCTGGCGGCCGAGGAACACCAAGGTCTGCAAGCATACCTGGAGGCCATGCGCCGGCCCGAGCGCAAGCGACCGTGGCGCGGCCTGGCGGTGGCGGCGAGCTTGGTACTGGCGCTGGGATTCGCGGCAGGCTGGCAGCCGCAGTTCTGGCTGCAGGACCTGCGTGCCGACTACACCAGCGGGGCGCAGGTGCGCCAGGTGACCCTGGCCGATCGTTCGCAACTGACCCTGGATGCCGGTACCGCCGTGGCGGTGGACTTCGCCCATGGGCAGCGGCGCGTGCGGTTGCTGCGCGGCGCCGCATTCTTCGAGGTGACCCATACCGGCGAACCGTTCCTGGTGGATGCCCAGGGCGGCGAAGTGCGGGTGCTGGGGACCCAGTTCGAGGTGCGCGGGCAGGGTGACGGCGCGCAGGTCACGGTGCGTAGCGGGCGGGTGGCGGTGACGGCGGCCGAAGGGCAACCGGCCCGGGAACTGACAGCCAACCAGCAGCTGGCCTATGCCGGTGGTGTGGCCGCTGGGGTCGAGGCGGTGGACAGCGACAGCCGCCTGGCTTGGCGCCAGGGTTGGCTGAACTACTACCAGGTGCCGTTGGCGCAGGTGATCGAGGACCTGGGGCGTTACTACCCGGGGCGGATCCTGCTGCTCGACGGTGAGCTGGCGCAGCGCAGGGTCAGTGGCAGTTTCCCGGTGGCGGAACCGCTGGCCGCGCTGGATTCGCTGGGCAAGGTGATGGGGTTCGAGCGGCAGACGCTGCTGGGGCGGTTGACCGTTTTGCGTTGACCTACACCGACGCCATCGCGGGGCAAGCCCGCTCCCACGAGTCCGTTCCCATAAGCCATTGCGTGGGAGCGGGCTTGCCCCGCGATAGCGTCGGAACAGCAAAATATTTCCATCAGGTGATGAGGTACCCCACGCCGGCATCCGTGTAGTGAGTGGAACTGCGATTCATTCGCATACGATCATCCCGCCCACAGGTCCGCGTCCATGAAGTTCACCCCGCGTTGCGTCTCGCTCTGGTTCGGCCTCTGCAGCTTGTCCGCCGTGGCCGTCGCGCCCCCTGCCGTGGCCGCCCAGCAGAGCCAGGTCTATGCTTTCGCCCAGCCCAGCCAGCCGCTGGCCCAGGCACTCAACGCCTTCAGCCGTACCACCGGGCAGAGCGTGGTCTATACCCTGACGCTACCGGACCTGCGGGCCCCGGCGCTGAACGGCACCTTCGACGCCGAGCAGGCGCTGCAGCAGTTGCTCGGCAACTCGGGCCTGGCCTGGCGCCGCATCGACGCCCGCACCCTGACCCTGGAGCCGGTCGACACCTCCGGCGCGCTGAACCTGCAGGCCACCACCATCAACTCGCAGCTGGACGACTACAGCTACCAGCCGCCGGCCAGCGCCTCGATCATGCGCGGCCAGGGCGCGACCCTGGATATCCCGCAGGCCGTGAACGTGGTTCCGGCCCAGGTGATCCGCGACCAGGCGCCGCGCAACCTGGACGATGCGTTGTACAACGTCAGCGGCATCACCCAGGGCAACAACTTCGGCGGTACCGCCGACACCGTGATGAAGCGTGGCTTCGGCGACAACCGTGACGGCTCGATCATGCGCGACGGCATGCCGATCGTGCAGGGCCGCGCGCTCAATGCCAGTACCGAACGGGTCGAGGTGCTCAAGGGCCCGGCCTCGCTGTTGTACGGCATCCAGGACCCGGGCGGGGTGATCAACGTGGTCAGCAAGCGCCCGCAACTTACCCAGTACAACGCCCTGACCCTGCGCGGCTCGACCTACGGCAGCGGCAAGAACGGCAGCGGTGGCGGCCTGGACAGCACCGGTGCGCTGGGGGAGAGCAACCTGGCCTATCGCCTGATCGTCGATCATGAGGATGAGGACTACTGGCGCAACTTCGGCGTGCACCGCGAATCGCTGGTGGCGCCATCGCTGGCCTGGTATGGCGAGGACACCCAGGTGGTGCTGGCCTATGAGCACCGCGAGTTTCGCTACCCGTTCGACCGCGGTACCGCCTTCGGCAGCGACGGCCATCCACTGAATATTCCTGCCACCCGCCGCCTGGACGAGCCATTCAACGATATGGAAGGGCGCTCCGACCTGTACCGCCTGGAGGTCGATCATCAGTTGGACGATGCGTGGAAGCTGCACGTCGGCTACAGCTTCAACCGCGAGACCTACGACGCCAGCCAGGTGCGCGTGACCGGCGTGGATGAAAGCCAGGGCACGTTGTCGCGCAGCATCGACGGCACCCGGGGCGCCCTGAGCCGCGACCAGTTCGCCACCTTCAGCCTCAACGGCAGCGTCGAGCTGGCGGGCATGCGCCACGACCTGGTGGTCGGTGTCGATCACGAGGACCGCAAGGTCTACCGCGCCGACCTGATCCGCCAGAACAGCCGCTCGACCTTCAGCTACCTGAACCCGGTCTATGGCCGCGAAGTGCAAGGCACCAGCGTGCGCGCCAGCGACAGCGACCAGACCGACAAGCTGCGCACCGATTCGCTGTTCCTGCAGGACGCCTGGCACCTGGACGAGCACTGGATCCTGGTGGCCGGCGGGCGTTTCCAGCAGTACGACCAGTACGCCGGCCGCGGCCGACCGTTCACCGTCAACACCGACACCCGCGACCAGACCTGGGTGCCCCATGCGGGCGTGGTGTACAAGGTCGATGACCAGCTGTCGTTCTATGGCAGCTACAGCGAGTCGTTCAAGCCCAACTCGACCATCGCCCCGCTGAGCATCGGCGGTGGCCGCACCCTGACCCTGGACTCTGGGATCGCGCCGGAGGAGGGCAAGTCCTGGGAGCTGGGGGCCAAGCTCGATGTGCCGGGCGCGGTGAGCGGTACCCTGGCGCTGTTCGACATCACCAAGCGCAACGTGCTGGTGGCCGATGGCGACACCCAGCCGGGGACCATTCTCTACAGCAACGCAGGGGAAGTCCGCTCACGGGGTGTCGAGCTGGACCTTGCCGGCCAACTCAGCGAGCGCTGGAGCCTGATCGGCGCCTATGCCTTCACCGACGCCGAGGTCACCAAGGACCCACAGCTCAAGGGCAATCGCCTGCAGAACGTCGCTCGTCACAGTGGCTCGCTGTCGGCGGTATACGACTACGGCAGCCTGTTCGGCGGTGATCGCCTGCGCCTGGGGGCCGGTGCGCGCTACGTGGGTGAGCGTGCGGGCAACGCGACCAATGACTTCGACCTGCCGGCCTACACCGTGGCCGATGCCTTCGCCAGCTACGAAACCAAGCTGGACGAGCACAAGGTGCGCCTGCAGTTGAACGTGAAGAACCTGTTCGACAAGGTGTACTACAGCTCGGCGGTGAACCGTTACTTCGTCGCCGTGGGGGATGCGCGGCAAGTCAGCCTGTCGAGCACCTTCGAGTTCTGACGCCAACCGATGATGGGCGGCGTGGGTGCGGGCTGGCCCCGCGATAGCGCCCGGCAGTCAGGCGCAGAACGCCGCCCGATACTCCCCCGGCGTCGCTCCCAACGCCTGGCGAAACCGGTTGCTGAAGTGACTGGCACTGGCAAACCCGCACAGCAGCGCCACTTCGCCCAGGGGCAGCGTGCCCATGCGCAGCAGGTGACACGCCTTTTGCAGCCGTCGGGCCAGCAGGTACTGATGCGGCGGCAGACCGAAGCTTGCGCGGAACATCCGCGCGAAGTGGTATTCGGACAGGTTGCAGCGCAGTGCCAGCTCGCCCAGCGTCAGCGCCTGGTCGAGGTGGGCCTCAATATAGTCCACCAGTTGCCGGCGCTGGTGCGGCGCCAAGCCGCCCTTGAGTTTGAGCCCCTGGCGCAGGCCGGCCTGATTGAGCACGGCGTGGTCGATGATGTCATGGGCCAGGCTGCTGGCCAGCAGGCGCTCGCCGGGTTCGGCCCAGTCCAGGCCGATCAGCTGGCGAAAGCGTGCAGCCTGTTGCGGGTCGTCGAGGAAGGTCGCCTCGTGCAGCTGCATTTCACGCGGCTCGCGGTCCAGCAGGCGGGTGCAGCCAAGGGCGAACTGCTGTTCGCTGATGTACAGGTGGGCCAGGCGGATCGTGCCGTTGACCACCCAGTTGGACTCATGGCCGGCCGGCATGATGCATAGCTTGCCCGGCGCGCCCTTGTCGGCCGGGCGTTGGCGGCGGAAGGTACCGGTGCCGTCGGCGATGTAGCACGACAACGTGTGGTGGCTGGGCGCCTGGTAGTCGCGGGCGTCGTCGCGGTTGCTCCACAACGCCGCCGCCAGCCCGTCGCCCAGGTGCGCGCTCAGCTCCAGCCGGGCGTGGGGCGAGGCATGCATGGCGTTGAAGACTTGCAGGTGGTCGAGTGCGGGCATGGGAGACTCCTCTGAAGGCCATCGTACTGCGGCGCGGGCGGGAAGGCAGCTGGCCGAAGAGGAAAAGCGCAAGTTTATGCAAGCGCAGGCGTGAAGCTCGGGAAGACACTGTTTGCCTGTGACGGCCATCGCGGGGCGAGCCCGCTCCCACGCCAGCCCGCCAGGGTGGCCAAAACGTGGGAGCGGGCTTGCCCGCGATGGGCCGAAAGCCTGTTCGAGGAAGTCGCCATGAACCTGTCGCTCTACCTGCTCACCGTCCTGATCTGGGGCACCACCTGGATCGCCCTGAAATTGCAACTGGGGGTAGTCGCCATCCCGGTGTCGATTGTCTACCGCTTCGCCCTGGCCGGGTTGATCCTGTTCGTCTTGCTGCTGCTCACCCGCCGTCTGCAGCCGATGAACCGCCGGGGCCATCTGGTGTGCCTGGCCCAGGGCCTGTGCCTGTTCTGCGTCAACTTCATGTGTTTCCTCACCGCCAGCCAGTGGGTCGCCAGCGGCCTGATCGCCGTGGTGTTCTCCACCGCCACCCTGTGGAACGCGATCAATGCACGGATCTTCTTCGGCCAGAAGATCGCCGCCAACGTGCTTGGCGGCGGGGCCATGGGGCTGCTGGGCTTGGGGCTGCTGTTCTGGCCGGAGCTTTCCCATCATGCCGCCAGCCGCGAAACCCTTTATGGCCTGGGCTTGGCGCTGCTTGGCACGTTGTGTTTCTCCGCAGGCAACATGCTCTCCAGCGTGCAGCAGAAGGCCGGGCTCAAACCCATGACCACCAATGCCTGGGGCATGGTTTATGGCGCGTCGATGCTGGCGGGGTATTGCCTGCTCAGGGGGATCCCCTTCGATATGGAGTGGAACACGCGTTACATAGGCTCGCTGCTGTATCTGGTGATCCCGGGCTCGGTGATCGGCTTTACCGCCTACCTCACCCTGGTCGGGCGCATGGGGCCGGAGCGGGCCGCCTACTGCACCGTGCTGTTCCCGTTGGTGGCGCTGAACGTGTCGGCGTTTGCAGAAGGCTATGAGTGGACTGCACCAGCCCTGCTGGGACTGGTCGCGGTGATGGCGGGAAATGTGCTGGTGTTTCGCAAGCCGTCGCAACGTACGCAGAGTGCCCTGGCCAGAAGCTAGTCCGGCACAACTGATATTTTTAGCAGGTGCGGCCAGCCAGCGGGTGACTAGACTAGCCCAGGGGCGACAGACTGGGGAGCGCAATGGCCGTTTCGGCAATCTTGGATCATCGACTGTCTCGCAGGGACGTTTGGCTGTTGTGTCTCATGGCGATCGGGCTGCACGTCTTGCCCCTGGTGCTGGCAGACCTGGCCTACATCGACGATGTCTGGCGATCTCAATTGGCGGGGCAGTTGCAAGACCCGGGTGATTCCTGGACGGGTCAGGGCCGGGTGTTGGCTGACGTGCTGCATGGTGGGCTGGGGTTCGGCAATGCGACGCCGAACCTTTACCCACTGCCGTTGCTGCTGGCAATGGTGGTGGCCGCCAAGGCATTGTCGGATTTGGCATTCCACTACTTCGAGGCACCCACAGGTACGGCACTGCTAGTGGTCTTGCCCCTTTGGTACAACCCCTTCTTCCTGCAGAACCTGTCCTACCAGTACGACGGGGCCGTGATGGCGCTGGCCCTTGCCGCGAGTGTCATGGCCATCACGCAAGGGGCACGGCACCGGTGGGGCACAGGCCTGGCGATGGTGCTGATTGCGGCGGCGGCCAGCCTTTATCAGGTCAGTGTCAATGTCTTCGCGGGGTTGTGCTGCATTGAAGTCATTCGTCAGGTCGCCGCGCATGCACCCCTGAAGCAGGTGGTACGGCAGTTGGCGCAGCGTACGGTTCAGTTGCTGGGTGGCGTCCTGCTGTATTTGCTCACGGGATATCGACTCATTGATGTTCCTCGCACGGCGCTGCTCCCCCTGGACCACGCATGGCCGGGAACCCTGGCGCGTCGCCTGCAGATGGCCTTCGAGCATGTGGGGTTGTTGGCAACGGCCGGCACGGCCTGGCTGTTCCTCATGCTCGGCGGCCTGGCTGGCGCGACGCTGGTGCTGTGCTCCTGTCAGGTGCTACGCAGTGCGCGCCCGGTGATGTCGAGGGTGGCGCTGTTGACGTTGATTTGGTTCTCTGTCGTGGCACTTATGCTACTGGTGCCGGGCATGTCGCTGCTGTTCGACCATTACAACCAAGGCGCGCGATTGTTGATGGGGGTGGGGCCCGCCATGGTGCTGGTGATGTTGCTGGCACATGAGCGGCTTGCTGGCCTGCATGCACGACTGGCCTGGGTCACCGCCATGCCCCTGGTGTTCATGCTGTCTTTTTCTTATGCCTATGGGCGGCTGCTGGTGGCGCAAAAGGAAGTGGAGCGGGTGATGACCTTCAGTATCGCGCAAGCCATCCAGTCCAACCCCGCGTTGTATGGCGCCAAGCGTTTCTACATCCTTGGCCATGACAGCCGTCAAGTGTGGTTGCCCGCCGGCAGTGGTTCGTTCCAGGCCATGCCGGCCTTGAGGTATGTGTTCGCCATTGGTTACCAGGTGCTTCCCGAAATGATGCCGAGAGTGGGCATGACGACTTTCGGCAGCCACCCGCCCCTGCAAAGAGCGCAAGTATTGGTGTCCAGCCCTCAGCCCCAAGTGGATGGAAAGTTCTTTGCCATTCATCGGGTAGAGGACGTCGGCTATGTGTTGATGAAGCCGATTCTCGACGCAGAGGCCTTCCATAAATGAGCCTGGTACGTTTCAACCGTTACGCGCTGATTGGCGTCGGCAACACGCTGATCCATTGGCTGACCTTCCTGCTCCTCCACCTGCTTGTGGGCTTGTCGCAAGGGGCGAGCAACCTGCTGGCGTTTCTGTTGGCGGCGAGCGTGTCCTACTTCATGAATGCCCACTACACCTTTGCCGTCAGAGCTCGTACGAGACGCTACCTGATGTTCCTTTCTGGCATGAGTTGCCTGAGTCTGGCTCTGGGTGCGTTTTCTGACTTTGCCCGTCTGTCTCCATGGTTGACCTTGGTGACCTTTTCGATGGTCAGCCTTATTGTCGGGTATGCCTTTTCACACACCGTGGTGTTCAAGAGGAGGGACCTGTGAACATTACCTTGGTGGTGCCGTTGTTCAACGAACAGGAAACCCTGGAGCGCTTCTACCAGACGGTGCGGAGCGAACCTTCGTTGCAGGGTAAGACCGTGGAGATCGTCTTCGTCAACGACGGCAGCACCGACGACACCGAAGCCATCTGCGCCGAGCTGGCGGCTAGGGACGAGTGGGTCACGTCGATCACCTTCTCGCGCAACTTCGGCAAGGAGTCGGCGTTGTTCGCGGGGCTGGAGCATGCCGAAGGCGACGCGGTGGTGCCAATCGATGTCGACCTGCAAGACCCCATTGAGGTTGTCGCGCAGATGATCGAGCGCTGGCAGGGCGGCGCTGACGTGGTGCTGGCCAAGCGCCGCAGCCGGCTGGCCGATACGCGGTTCAAACGGTGGACGGCGGGGCTCTACTATCGTCTGCACAACGCCATCGCTGCGTTGCCGATCGAAGAGAACGTCGGCGATTTCCGCCTGCTCGACCGCAAGGTGGTCGCTGCCATCCGGCAGATGCCGGAGCAGCAGTTGTTCATGAAGGGCGTGCTGTCGTGGGTGGGGTTCCGTACCGAGATCATCGAGTACGACCGCCAGGAGCGGGCGGCGGGCAATAGCAAGTTTGGCTTCTGGCGCCTGTGGAACCTGGCACTGGACGGTATTACCTCGTTCAGCACGGTGCCGCTGCGGCTATGGACCTATATCGGTGGTGGCGTTTCGTTGTTCGCCCTGTTGTATGCGGTGTTTCTGGTGCTGGACAAGTTGCTGTTCGGCAACGACTTGCCGGGGTATCCGTCACTGATGACGGCGATTCTGTTCCTTGGCGGGGTGCAGTTGATCGGGATTGGCATCCTGGGCGAGTACATCGGGCGGATCTACCAGGAAACCAAGCACCGGCCCCGCTATGTTGTACGCAAGGTACTGGGGCGGCGTAGCCAACCCCAGTAGGCTCTATCGCGGGGCAAACCCGCTTGCACAAACCCCGTGGTTGGGCTTTCAGCTTTGCCACACCTGCGGATTCACCAGGTCCTGCGGTCGCTCGCCCAGCAAGGCCGAGCGCAGGTTGTCGATGGCCCGGTTGGCCATGGCTTCGCGAGTCTCGGCAGTGGCCGAGCCGATGTGCGGCAGGGTCAGGGCGTTGGGCAGCTTGAACAGCGGCGAATCGCCGAGCGGTTCTTTCTCGTACACGTCCAGGCCGGCGCCGCGAATGGTCCCTTCCTGCAGTGCCTCGACCAGTGCCGCTTCGTCCACCACCGGGCCACGGGCGATGTTGACCAGGAACGCGCTGGGTTTCATCAGCTTCAGCTCGCGGGCGCCGATCAGCTTGCGGGTGGCGTCGGACAGCGGCACCACCAGGCAGACGAAATCGGCTTCTGCCAACAGCTCATCCAGGCTGCGGAACTGCGCGCCCAACTCCTGTTCCAGCGCGGCCTTGCGGCTGTTGCCGGTGTACAGCACCTGCATGTTGAAACCGAAACGGCCACGCCGGGCGATGGCCGCGCCGATGTTGCCCAGGCCGACGATGCCCAGTTTCTTGCCGTGCACATCGCTGCCGAACTGCGCCGGGCCGACGGTGGCCTGCCAGTGGCCGGCCTTGGTCCAGGCGTCCAGCTCGGCGGTGCGCCGGGCACAACCCATGATCAGGGCGAAGCCCAGGTCGGCGGTGCTTTCGGTGAGCACGTCGGGGGTGTTGGTCAGGGCGATGCCGCGCTCGTTGAAGTAGTCCAGGTCGTAGTTGTCGTAGCCGACCGAGACGCTGGACACCACCTCCAGCTTGCCCGCGCCTTCGAGCTGCGCCCGGCCCAGCTTGCGGCCAACGCCGATCAGGCCGTGGGCCTCGGGCAGCGCTTCGTTGAACTGGGCGGCGATGTCGCCCAGCTTGGGGTTGGGCACGATCACGTTGAAGTCGTGTTGCAGGCGCTCGGCCATAGCCGGGGTGATGCGGCTGAAGGCCAGGACGGTCTTTTTCATCGGGCTGCTTCTCTGCAAGGCGGGTAGGGGCGGTGTCGTTGCTTAGCAACCTACCATTGTCCCCCGCCCGAATGCACCGGCTTTTTCAGTTGGCGATCAACAGCTCGTGGGTTTTCAGGTCGGCCTCGTGGGCGGCGAGGATTTCCGGCAGCGAGTTGCGCAGGTACTCGACCCAGGTCTTGATCTTCGCATCGAGGTACTGGCGCGACGGGTAGATCGCATACAGGTTCAGCTCCTGCAGGCGGTACTGCGGCAGGATCCGCACCAGGCTGCCGTCACGCAGGCCATCGATGGCGGTGTAGATCGGCAGCACGCCCACGCCCATGCCGCTGCGGATCGCGGTCTTCATCGCATCGGCGGAGTTCACCTGGAACGGTGAGGTGGTGATATTGACCACCTCCTGTCCCTCGGGGCCGTCGAACAGCCATTTCTCCAGCGGGATCACCGGGCTGACCATGCGCAGGCAGGCATGCTTGAGCAGGTCGGCGGGCTTGTGCGCGAACCCGTGGCGCGCCACGTAGTCGGGCGCGGCGCAGACGATGCTGTAGGTGATGCCCAGGCGCTGGGAGACGAAACCCGAGTCGGGCAGCTCGCTGGCGAGCACGATCGACACGTCGTAGCCCTCATCAAGCAGGTCGGGCACGCGGTTGGCCATGGTCAGGTCGAAGGTCACGTCCGGGTGCGACTCGCGGTAGCGGGCGATGGCGTCGACCACGAAATGCTGGCCGACACCGGTCATCGAATGCACCTTCAGCTGCCCGGCGGGACGGGCATGGGCATCGCTGGCCTCGGCCTCGGCTTCTTCCACGTAGGTAAGAATCTGTTCACAGCGCATCAGGTAGCGCTTGCCGGCCTCGGTCAGCGCGATGCGCCGGGTGGTGCGGTTGAGCAGGCGGGTTTGCAGATGGGCTTCCAGGTTGGAGACCGCCCGCGACACGTTCGCGGTGGTCGTGTCCAGTTGCGCCGCGGCAGCGGTGAAGCTGCCGAGCTGGGCCACGCAACTGAAAGCACGCATGTTTTGCAGGGTGTCCATGGGTCACTCTCGGTTTAGAGGACAAAATTGTGACATGAAGTAACGCTATTTCGCTTCCGACTAAAGCCGGATTATCGCTGTTTTGGTAACAAAGATTCGCAGGAATATACGCTTATCGCCAATGAAACCCGCCCCTAGAATTGCCCGGCCCCTCCACCTCTTCCTCGGGAAATCGCAGCTGTGCCGCGTCGCAACATCAGAGCGCTTAGCGCGCTCAGTGCCTGTGCCCTTTGTCTCACCTTGAGCGGCTGTATCGGAACCTGGGGCATCGCCCCGCAAAGCAAGACACTCCAAGCCAACCAACTGACCACTGACGACGCCATCCGTGAGGCTGCGCGTGACGCCCACTGGCCGGCCCAGCAATGGTGGCGCGCCTATGGCGACCCGCAACTCGACGCCTGGATCATCCAGGCCGTGGCCGGCAGCCCGAGCCTGGCGATGGCCGCTGCACGCGTGCGCCAAGCCAAGGCCATGGCCGGCGTGGTCGAGTCGGCGGAAAAGCTGCAGGTCAACGGCACTGCCACGCTCAAGCGCCATAACTGGCCGGAGGATCAGTTCTATGGCCCTGGCGCGTTGTCCGGCGCCAACACCTGGGACAACAACGCCGCCATCGGCTTGAGCTACGCGCTGGACCTGTGGGGCCGTGAGCGCAATGCCAGCGAGCAGGCCGTGGACCAGGCGCACATGAGCGTCGCCGAGGCGCGCCAGGCCCAGCTGGAGCTGGAGAACAACGTGGTGCGCGCCTACATCCAGCTCAGCCTGCATTACGCCCGGCGCGATATCGTGCTGGCCGAGCTTGCGCAGCAGGAGCAGATCGTCGCCCTGGCCAAGCGCCGCCTGGACGGTGGCATCGGTACCCATTTCGAAGTCAGCCAGGCCGAGGCGCCGCTGCCGGAAACCCACCGCCAGATCGACAGCCTCAACGAAGAGATCGCCCTGACCCGCAACCAGCTGGCAGCCCTGGCCGGCAAGGGGCCGGGGGAGGGCGCGACACTGCAACGCCCGACCCTGACCCTCGGCGCGCCGCTGAAACTGCCCTCGAACCTGCCCGCCGAGCTGGTCGGCCAGCGCCCCGACGTGGTCGCCAGCCGCTGGCAGGTGGCGGCCCAGGCCCGTGGCATCGACGTGGCCCACGCCGGGTTCTTCCCCAATGTCGACCTGGTCGGCGGCCTGGGCTTCATGGCCACCGGGGGCGGCCCGCTGGAATTTATCACCGGGCGTAAATTCAACTACAACGTCGGGCCGGCCATCAGCCTGCCGATCTTCGATGGTGGGCGCCTGCGCTCGCAGCTGGGCGTGGCCTCGGCGGGCTACGACGTGGCCGTGGCGCACTACAACCAGACGGTGATCGGCGCGTTGAAGAACATCTCCGACCAACTGATCCGCCGTGAGTCGATGAAGGAGCAGGCGCATTTCGCCGCCGAATCCGTCGCCGCCGCGCAGAAGACCTACGACATCGCCACCGTCGCCTTCCAGCGCGGGCTCACCGACTACCTCAACGTGCTCAACGCCCAGACCTTGCTGTTCCGCCAGCAGCAGGTGCAGCAGCAGGTACAGGCCGCGCGCCTGGTGGCCCATGCCGAACTGGTCACGGCCCTGGGCGGCGGGCTGGAGGCGGGCAAGGACGTGCCGGACGAAGAGCGCCAGGCCGCACCGAAAACGCCGGCCACCCTGGCCATCTTCGACACGCCGGATTACGCCGAATGAGCACATCGAGCTTGCCCTTGCGCTGGCTGCGGAGCCTGGAATGGCGCCGGGGTTTCTTTGCCTGGGCGCGGACCGACGGCGTCACCTGGGTCTACATCTTCAAAGTCCTGGCCGCCGCCTTCATCACCTTGTGGCTGGCCATGCGCCTGGAGCTGCCGCAGCCGCGCACGGCGATGATCACTGTGTTCATCGTCATGCAGCCGCAGAGCGGCCATGTGTTCGCCAAGAGTTTCTACCGGGTGCTCGGCACCCTGGCCGGCTCGGCGATGATGGTCGCGCTGATCGCGATCTTCCCGCAGAACACCGAGCTGTTCCTGCCCAGCCTGGCCCTGTGGGTCGGCCTGTGCTCGGCGGGCGCCATGCGCTATCGCACCTTCCGCGCCTATGGTTTCGTGCTGGCCGGCTACACCGCGGCGATGATCGGCCTGCCGGTGCTGCAGCACCCCGACCAGGCGTTCATGGCGGCGGTGTGGCGGGTGCTGGAGATTGCCCTGGGGATTCTGGTTTCGACTTTCGTCAGCGCTGCGATCCTGCCGCAATCGGCCAGTGCCGCCATGCGCAACGCCCTCTACCAGCGCTTCGGTGTATTCGCCGGGGTGGTGGTCGAGGCCCTGCGCGGCGACAGCCAGCGCGACCGCTTCGAGACCAGCAATGTGCGCTTTGTCGCCGAGGCGGTGGGCCTGGAGAGCCTGCGCAACGTCACCGCCTTCGAAGACCCGCACATGCGCCGGCGCTCAGGTCGGCTGGTACGGATGAACAGCGAGTTCATGGCCATCACCACGCGTTTCAACGCCCTGCACCGGTTGCTCGAGCGCCTGCGCGCCCGTGGCCCGTTGCAGATCGTCGGCGCCATCGAACCCGGGCTGGCCACCCTGGCCGAGCTGCTGCAGCCCTACGTCGGCCGGGCACTGACCGACGCCGACGCCTTGCGCCTGGCCCTGGAGCTGGGCACCTACAAGGAAGGCCTGCAGGCCCAGGTGCGTGGTCTGCGCGCCGAGTATCTGCAGACCTGCCCCAGCGAGGCCGACCTGCTCGACTTCCATACCGCCTTCGAGCTGCTGTACCGCTTCGTCGACGAGATGTACAGCTACGCCGAGACCCACGCCTCGCTGGCCGTGCACAAGCACGAACGCGAACAGTGGGATGAACCTTATGTGGCCCAGACCAGCTGGCTGGTATCGCTGGCCGCTGGAGTGCGCGCCTCGGCGGTGCTGTTGCTGCTGGGCAGCTACTGGCTGCTCAGCGACTGGCCCAGTGGCGGCATGATGACGCTGATCGCCACGGTCACGGTGGGCCTGTCGGCGGCATCGCCGAATCCCAAGCGCATGGCGTTCCAGATGGCCTGCGGCACGGCGATCGGCGCCTTTGTCGGCTTCTTCGAAACCTTCTTCGTGTTCCCCTGGATCGACGGCTTCGCGCTGCTGTGCATGGTCCTGGCGCCGGTGTTCGTGTTCGGCGCGTTCCTTGCCTCGCGCCCGGCCTATGCCGGTTACGGCCTGGGCCTGCTGGTGTTCTTTGCCATCGGCTCGGTGCCCAACAACCTGACGGTCTACGACCCCTACACCTTCATCAACGACTACATCGGCATGGTCATCGGCATGTTCGTCTGCGCCGCGGCCGGGGCGATCATCCTGCCGCCCAACAGCCGCTGGTTGTGGAGCCGGCTGGAGCAGGAGCTGCGCGAGCAGGTGCTGTTCGCCATCAGCGGGCGCCTACGCGGGCTGGGCTCGGCTTTCGAGAGCCGTACCCGCGACCTGCTGCACCAGGCTTACGGCCTGGCCGCCGGCAAGCCGCAGGTGCAGAGCCAGCTGATGGGCTGGATGTTCACGGTGCTGGAGATCGGCCACGCCATTATCGAGCTGCGCAAGGAGCAGGCTCGCGCCCCGGTGCACCCGGCCTACGCCGAGTCGCAGCCGTGGCGCCAGGCCATCCGCGTCATGGGCCGGGCCCTGGCGCGGTTGTTCCTGCAACCCAGCGCCAGCAACCACGAACGCGCCCTGGTGGCGGTGGACCATGCCATCAGCCGCGTGCAGGCCACCGATGAACCTTTCGCCCGGCACTTCGACACCTCGGTGCTGCGCCGGGCGCAGAGCTACCTGCATTTCATCCGTTCTTCCCTGCTCGACCCACAGTCGCCGCTGGCACCGGCGAAAGGACTGCACGATGCTCCGTGAAACCATGCCCCGCGAGATCGCCTTCCATGGCGTGTACATGCCCACCATGACCTTGATGTTCCTGTTCGCCCTGGGCCTGGCCTGGGGCCTGGACCGGTTCATCGCCAGCCATGATGGCTACCGCTTCTTCTGGCACCCGGCGCTGCTGCGCCTGAGCCTGTTCGTCTGCCTGTTCGGCGCCCTGGCGCTGTCGCTCTACTGGTGAGAATCCTGCAATGAAAAAGTTCTTCAGCCTGATCGCCACCCTGCTGGTGCTGACCGCTGCCGTGGTGATTGGCCGCCAGTTGTGGCTGCACTACATGACCACGCCGTGGACCCGCGACGGCCGGGTGCGCGCCGATATCATCAACGTTGCCGCCGACGTGCCGGGCTATGTGGTGGATGTGCCGGTCAAGGATAACCAGCGGGTGAAGAAGGGCGACGTGCTGATCCGCATCGATCCCGAGCACTATCAGTTGGCGCTGGACCAGGCCAAGGCGCTGGTGGCCTCGCGCAAGGCCACCTGGGAAATGCGCAAGGTCAACGCCAGGCGCCGCGCCGACATGGACAACCTGGTCATCTCGAAAGAGAACCGCGACGACGCCAGCAACATCGCCAGCTCCGCCCTGGCCGACTACCAGCACGCCCAGGCCCAGTTGGCCGCCGCCGAACTGAACCTCAAGCGCACGCAGATCGTTGCCACCGTCGATGGCTATGTGACCAACCTGAACATCCACAAGGGCGATTACGCCCGCACCGGCGAGGCAGTGATGGCGGTGGTGGATGAGCAGTCGTTCTGGGTGTACGGCTTCTTCGAGGAAACCAAGCTGCCCCACGTCAAGGTAGGGGATGTGGCCGAGCTGCAGATGATGAGCGGCGAGCGCATCAAAGGGCATGTGGAGAGCATCGCCCGGGGGATCTACGACCGTGACAACCCGCAAAGCCGCGAGCTGATCGCCGATGTGAACCCGACCTTCAACTGGGTGCGCCTGGCGCAGCGGGTGCCGGTGCGGATCCATATCGATGAAGTGCCGGAAGGGTTCCTGCTGGCGGCGGGGACCACGTGTACCGTGGTGGTCAAGCCGAGCGAGGGCTGATCCAGTTCTCGCGCTGACGCCATCGATAAATTGGCGGGCAAATGTCAGCGCTTGAGGGTGGCGTTGAATCGGGCTGTTGCTGCAGTTGCTTCCTGTAACAGCTGACTCCAGTCGTCAGGCGGGTATCCGGTGCCCAACATGCGACGGAACACTTTGTAGGCATCGTCACTGCTTTCGTAAGCGCGTTTGCTGTCGTCATCGTTTACCCAAACCAGGACGATTATCTTGCTCGACGCGTGATAACGGAAAAACAAACGATATTGCTGGAAGAACTTCGCCCGGAACCAGTGCCGGTGGGCATCTCCCAGGGTGTTGCCCTGGCGATACTCGGTTTTGGTTGGATCCTGCGCGATGCCATCAAAAGCCAGGCGAATAATTGCAGTCAGCCGTTTCCAGGCATTCTTCCTGGTGTAGCTATCGGGGGCCTTGCGCTTCAGGACCTCCAGTTCGTTTTTCAGCTGGTCCAGCTTATCGAGGAACATGGGGTGTGCGAACACCGTCCAGCCAGTTGAAGAAACGGGGGGGAGGTCAGCATCTGTCATTCATCATCCGCCGAAAGAGGTTGATCCAGATCGAGTTCTTCATCGCCAACCAGTGCCTTCAGGCGAGCGACAAACTCTGCATCGACAACCTTCAAACGTTGCGGGTTCGTGGCGATATCCCGCTCCAGGAATTCGAGGAACTGCCCCACGGCAGGGTCTTCCTCGGCTGTCTCTGCGCGGGTGAGTATCACTGCTCCGTCAGGGCGGATCGAGTAGTGAATCTTGTCACGCTTTTTCAGGCCCAACGCGCGGCGAACGGTTTCGGGGACCGTTGTCTGGTAGCGCTCGGTCAGGGTCGATTCCGCTTCGAAGGTAGTAGCCATGGTCGTCAGTCCGCGAGGGGTAATATCGGCCACGGTAATGCGAGTGCATTACCTGGTCAATGCAGTTGCATTACCTCGTGTGTACTGGCTGATCAACGGTTTTCCTGGCTCAAGCTGCCCCGACCAGCACGGGCACCTTCACCCGGTCGATCACCTTGGCGCTGATCGACGGATCCAGCAGCCTGCCTAGCCGTGTCAGGTGGCGGTGGCCGATGATGACCAGTTCGCACTCCAGTTCCCGGGCTTTGGCGACGATCGCCTCCACCGGCTGGCCGGCGACCATGCAGCCCAGGCTGTCGAAGCCGGCTTCGCGCAGCATGCTCACGGCGCTGTTCACGGCGTGCTCGGCCTGTTGCTGTTCGTCGCAGGCGGCGGGGTATTCCTCCAACTCCTGCTCGGTGTAGGCCGTGCGGTTGTCGTGCACGGCGAAGGTCGAGTCGATGGCCAGCAGCACATGCAGGGTGTGCTCACCGGGGCGGCAGTAGCGCTGGGCGAGGGTGAGCAGGCTGGTGGCTGCCGGGGAGGCGTCGATGGCGATCAGAACCGGGTGGGGCATGGGCAATCCTTTGGAGAATGGATGGCAGTGCTGCGCTCATCGCCGGCAAGTGGCAACGGCGAACCGCGGCGCCCACAGGGAGATGCGCTGCCTGTAGGCGCTGCGGTTCGCGGCCGCGGCTTACCGGCGGTGAGGCCACACCATTGTCGATTCAATAACCTCTGCGGATAAATGGTCCCCCACGCACGGCGCCATTGCGTCAGACGCAATCGGCCAACCTGTTACCATCGCGTTTCCCACAGCTGTCACGGAAAACGGCCATGCAACTCCCGGACATGAACCTGCTCGTCGCCCTCGATGTGCTGCTCGACGAAGGCAGTGTGGTGGGCGCCGCCCAGCGCATGAACCTGAGCCCGGCGGCGATGAGCCGGACCCTCGGGCGAATCCGCGAGGCCATGGGCGACCCGATCCTGGTGCGTGCCGGCCGTGGCCTGGTGCCGACCCCGCGAGCGTTGGCCCTGCGCGAACAGGTGCATGGCTTGGTGGAGCAGGCTGGCCTGGTGTTTCGCAGCCGCGATGCCGTCGACCTGGTCAACCTCGACCGCGCCTTCAACATCCGCACCAACGACCTGTTCATTGCCCTGTATGGCGCACAGTTGCTGCGCATGATGCTGGCCCAGGCGCCGCGCACGGTGCTGCGTTTCGTGCCCGAGGGCAGTGGCGATGACGATGCGGTGCTGCGCAACGGGCAGATCGACCTGATCATCAGCTCGGCCATCGAGCTGGGGCCGGAGATCAAGGTGCAGAGCCTGTTCAACACCTACTTTGTCGGCCTGGCCCGTGAGGATCACCCGATCTTCGATGCCGTGATCACTCCCGAGCGTTTTGCCGCCTACCCGCAGATCAGCGTGTCCCGGCGTGGTCGCGCCAACGGGCCGATCGACGTGTCGCTGGCCAACTGCAAGGTGGAGCGGCGAGTGGCGCTGATCACCACCAGCTTCCATTCGGCAATGTTTTCGCTGCCGGATTCAGATCTGATCCTGCCGATACCGGCCAATATCCTCAACAGCGTGCAGCGCTTGAAGCTGCCCTTGCGTTCGTTCGAGATCCCGGTGCCGCTGGAGAAGGTCAACGTGATGCAGGCCTGGCATCCGCGCTTCGACAATGACCCGGCGCACCGCTGGTTGCGGCAGACGTTGAAGGCTTGCGGCAGCATCGATCCTTGATCGGCAACGTTTGCGTTCCATAGTCGGCAAATCAATCTGGATTGCGTCTGGCGCAACATAAAGCTGCCAACAAGTCAGTTTTCGTCAGCATTGGACCTTCTTAGACTTCCCCCAGCCCTTAAAATGTTGCTGGAGATGTCTATCCATGAGTTCCCTGACCGCGCCTTCCGCCGCGCTGGCCGCCGCCCCTGCGCCGGCCGCCCCCGCGCAGACGGCGTTCGGCCTGCGGGTGGTGGTCGGGCTGTTCGGCGTGTTGCTGGCGGTGCTGTGCGCCGGGCTCAACGAGGCGGTGACCAAGATTTCCCTGAGCGACATCCGTGGCGCCATGGGCATCGGTGCCGACGAAGGCGCCTGGTTGCTGGCGGTGTACAGCGCCGCCTCGGTCTCGGCCATGGCCTTCGCGCCGTGGCTGGCGACCACCTTCTCGCTGCGCCGCTTCACCATGACCGCCGTCGGCCTGTTTGCCGTGCTCGGCCTGATCCAACCCTTCGCTCCCAACCTGCACAGCCTGATGTTGCTGCGTGTGCTGCAGGGCTTCGCCTCGGGCGCCTTGCCGCCGATGCTGATGAGCGTGGCGCTGCGCTTCCTGCCACCGGGCATCAAGATATATGGCCTGGCCTGCTATGCCCTGACCGCCACCTTCGGGCCCAACCTCGGCACGCCGCTGGCCGGGCTGTGGACCGAGTACGTCGGTTGGCAGTGGGCGTTCTGGCAGATCATCCTGCCGTCGCTGCTGGCAATCGCCTGTGTCGGCTGGGGCCTGCCCCAGGATCCGCTGCGCCTGGAGCGCTTCAGGCAATTGGACTGGCGCGGGGTGCTGCTTGGCCTGCCGGCGATCAGTTGCATCGTCCTTGGCCTGTCGCTGGGCGACCGCTGGGGCTGGTTCGACTCGCCGCTGATCTGCTGGCTGCTCGGTGGCGGCCTGCTGTTGCTGGTGCTGTTCATGTACAACGAGTGGTCCGAGCCGCTGCCGTTCTTCCAGTTGCGCATGCTCTCGCGGCGCAACCTGAGCTTCGCCCTGGTGACCCTGGCCGGTGTGCTGGTGGTGTTGTCCGGGGTGGGCAGCATTCCTTCGGCGTACCTGGCGCAGATCCAGGGCTACCGCCCGGCGCAAACCAGCCCGCTGATGCTGCTGGTGGCCATGCCGCAGTTGCTCGCCCTGCCGCTCACCGCAGCGCTGTGCAACATCCGCGCGGTGGACTGCCGTTGGGTGCTGGCCGTGGGCCTGGCGATGCTGGCGGCGTCGTGTGTGGGTAGCAGCCTGCTGACCTCGCAGTGGATTCGCGGCGACTTCTACCCCTTCTACCTGCTGCAGGTGTTCGGCCAGCCAATGGCGGTGCTGCCCTTGCTGATGCTCTCCACCAATGGCATGACCCCGCAGGAAGGGCCGTTCGCTTCCGCCTGGTTCAACACGGTCAAAGGGCTCTCGGCGGTGATCGCCGGCGGCCTGCTCGACGCCCTTGGCACCCTGCGCCGGCATTTTCATTCCAACCACCTGGTCGACAGCCTGGGCAACGCGCCGCTGATCGACGACAACGCCGCTGGCCTGGCCAAGCGCATCCATGAACAGGCCCTGGTGCTGACCTCGGCCGACCTCTACCTGGTGATGGCGGGTATCGCCGTCGCCATGATCTGCCTGATCCCCTTCGTGCCTACCCGGATCTTCCCGCCGCGTGCGGTGGCCTGAAGCCGGGGCTGAATTCGAGATAGAAAGATGACCAACAACCGCAAGACGCTCTTCATCGGCTCGGCACTCGCCGTGGCCGTGCTCGCCGCCCTGGTCGGCCCCTGGATGTTCGGCAGCGATCATCGCCAGCGCACCAACGACGCCTACGTGACCGCCGACTACACGGTGGTGGCGCCGAAGGTGGCGGGCTTCATCAAGGAGGTGCTGGTGGAGGACAACCAGCAGGTGAGTGCCGGCCAGTTGCTGGCGACCATCGACCCGCGCGACTACCAGGCCGCGCTCGACGCCGCGCAGGCCCAGCTGTTGGTGGCCAGGGCGCAGAGCCTGGATGCCCGCGCCACCCTCGAACGCCAGGCCTCGTTGATCGCCCAGGCCGAGGCGGCGGTGAAGGCGGCCCAGGCCGAGGCGGCCTTCGCCGACCACGAGGTGACCCGCTACAGCCGCCTGGCCGAGCAGGGCGCCGGCACCGTGCAGAATGCCCAGCAGGCGCGCAGCGGCGTCGACCAGGCCCGTGCGCGGTTGGCCAACAGCCAGGCGGCGCTGCTGGCCACGCGCAAGCAGGTGGACATCCTCAGCGCCCAGGTGGCCAGCGCCGATGGCCAGCTCAAGCGTGCCGAAGCCGGGCTGGAAAAAGCCCGGCTGGACCTGTCCTACACCCGCATCACCGCGCCGGTCGACGGCATGGTCGGCGAGCGCGCCCTGCGCATCGGGGCCTACGTCAATCCGGGGGCGCGGCTGCTGTCGGTGGTGCCGCTGGAGCGCGCCTATATTGTCGGCAACTTCCAGGAGACCCAACTGACCCATGTGCAACCGGGGCAACCGGTGAGTATCAGCGTCGATACCTTCTCCGGTGAACAACTCCACGGCCGTGTCGAGAGCATCGCCCCGGCCACCGGGGTGACCTTCGCTGCCGTGAAGCCGGACAACGCCACCGGCAACTTCACCAAGGTGGTGCAGCGCATTCCGGTGAAGATCGTCTTCGATGACGGCCAGCCGCTGTTGGCGCGCCTGCGCGTGGGTATGTCGGTGGAAGCGACCATCGATACCCACGGCGACACGCTGGCTGGCAAAGAGGTGACTGCGCGATGAGACGCCTGAGCCCTCTGCTGCTGGCCATGCTGCTGGCCGGCTGCACCCTCGGCCCGGACTTCCGGCGCCCGGACAGCGAGGCGCCCAAGGACTGGGCCGAGCCGCAAGGCGCTGCCGCGGCCAGCCAGCCGGTGGCCGAACCGCTGGAACTGCGCTGGTGGGACAGCTTCCATGACCCGCGCCTGAGCGCGCTGATCCAGAAGGTCACCGAACGCAACCTCGACCTGCGCATGGCCAGTGCCCGCCTGTTGCAAAGCCGCGCCTTGCGCAGCAGCGTGGCGGCGGACGAGCTGCCGGCGGTGGACGTGAACGCCGGGTACAGCCGTGCGCGCAACAGCGCCGAGGGGCTGAACGACCCGTCCGGCAAGTCCGGCAAGTCGGCGTACAACCTCTGGCAAGGCGACCTGGTGGCCGGCTGGGAACTTGACCTGTGGGGGCGTGTGCGCCGCCAGGTCGAGGCCGCCGACGCGAGCGTGGCGGTGGCGGAGAACGACCGCCGGGGCGTGCTGCTGGCCTTGCTTGCGGAAACCGCCGGCAACTACATCCAGTTGCGTGCCGTGCAGCACACCCTGGACATCACCCAGGACAACCTCAAGGTTGCCCGCCACAGCCTGAAGTTGTCCGAAGGTCGTCAGGCTGAAGGGGTCGCTACCCGCCTCGACGTAGCCCAGGCCAGCGCCCAGGTGGCTTCGATCGAGGCGCGCCTGCCGACCCTGGAAGCCCGTCGCGACGACCTGATCAACGCCCTCGGCTTGCTCGCTGCCGAACCACCACGCAGCCTGCAGCGTGAGCTGCTGCAAGGTGGCGAGCTGCCCGCGCCGCAGCAGCGCTTCGCCATCGGCGTGCCTTCGGAGCTGGCCGAGCGCCGGCCGGACATTCGCCAGGCCGAGGCCCGCCTGCATGCCGCCACCGCCAGCATCGGCGTGGCCAAGGCGGACTTCTACCCGAGCATCCGCTTGTCCGGGAGTGTCGGTTTCCAGGCCATGCAACTGTCCGATTTCGGCGGCTGGGATTCGCGCCGGTTCGCCTTCGGCCCGCAGCTGTCGCTGCCGATCTTCGAGGGCGGGCGGCTCAAGGGCGCCCTGGAGCTGCGCGAGGCCCAGCAGCAGGAGGCGGCGCTGAACTACCGCAAGGTGGTGCTCGGTGCCTGGCACGAGATCGACGACGTGCTGCGCCTGTACAACGCCAGCCAGCTACGTCGTGATCACCTGGCCGAGGCGGTGCGGCAGAACCGCATCGCCCTGGAGACCGCGCAGCGCCAGTACGTGGAAGGGGCGGTGGACTTTCTCAACGTGCTGACGGTGCAGTCGGCGCTGCTGGCCAGCGAGGAACAGTGGATCGACAGCTCGGCGGCGGTGTCGCAGGCGCTGGTCGGGCTATACAAGGCGCTGGGCGGCGGCTGGCAGGCGTTCGATCAGGTTTGAAAGGCATCGCGGGGCAAGCCCGCTCCCACGATGCCTTGTGTCGTCAGAGCGGTCGCAACAGCCCGAAGCGTTTGCGCAACACCCAATCCAACAGCCTCTGCGGCAGCACCCGGGCCATCAACGGCAACGCCGTGCTGCCATTGCCGATACGCACCAGCGCCGGCACTGGCGACTTGCGCGTGGCGGCCAGCAGGCGCTGGGCAAACACCGCCGCCGAAGTCGGTCGGTCCTGCGAGGCCCGCGCCCGGGCCTGTACCTGTTCGCGCAACGGCCACCATGGCGAATCGCTCGCCAGTACCTGCTCGGCCTGTTGCTGGGCATTGCTGGCGAACTGCGAGGCGATCGCCCCCGGCTGCACTTCCATCACCCGAATGCCGAACGGCGCCAGCTCCAGGCGCAAGGCATCGGTCAGCCCGTGCACGGCGGCCTTCGACGCGCAGTACGCGCCGGCGAACGGGGTGACCAGCACGCCCGAGACACTGCCGATGTTCACCACCAGCCCACGCGAGCGGCGCAGCAGCGGGAACAGCGCGCGGGTCACGCCGACCAGGGCGAAGACATTGGTTTCGAACTGTTGGCGCATGGCCTCGACACCGCCGTCGAGCAGCGGGCCCATGGCGCCGTAGCCGGCGTTGTTGATGAGGATATCAAGGCCGCCGTGGCGGTCTTCCAGCTCGTCGGCCAGGCGGGTCAGTGCCTCGCCGTCATTCACATCCAGTTGGCGTGCGGCAAAGCCGGCGGCGAGCAGGGCGTCGACGTCGTCGGGCTTGCGAGCGGTGGCCCAGACTTCGTGGCCGGCATCGCGAAAGGCGTCGGCCAGGGCGCGGCCGATGCCGCTGGAACAACCGGTGATGAGGACGGTGGGCATGGGGTAGGCCTTAGGTCTGGGAGGGTCGTAATACCTGCCCCGGTCCTATCGCTGCGGTTCGCCGCTGCGACAAGCCAGCTCCCACAGGGGCTTCGGTGATCCCTGTGGGAGCTGGCTTGCCGGCGATAGGGCCGGTACAGGCAATGAATCAATTGGCGAATGTACCTTGCAGATGCTCGGCACGAAACTCCAGGGTCTGCGGCCGATACCCCGAGCGCAGCGGCGGCACCGGCAGGCAGTCGCTCCACTCGACGCCGGGCTGCAATTCGCCGGGACCGCGATAGCGGGGTGCTGCATAGGTATTCTCGGCAAGGTTCACGGTATCGCCGGGTGCATAGGCGGCCACGCGCCAGCGCAGTTCGGTCAGCGGCGCCTTGTTGCCGTTCTTCATGCGCACCTGCAGGGCGCGGTCGGCGGGGCACTGGTCGGGGGCGTAGGTCAGGCGAATGTCCAGGCGCGCCAGCTGCGAGGCCTCGCGGGTGTCCTGCCAGACCACCCCTAGCGCCACCAGGCCCAGGCCGCACACGGCGGCCAGGGAAATCGGCAGGGCCTTGGCCGGGTAACGCAGCAGCAGGACCAGCCAGGTAAGGATGAGCAGGGCGCCGATGATCATGGTGGGGCAGGCCTTGGTGGCGGGGGTTTGATCATCTTGGAGCGCCAAGCTGCAAGCTGCAAGCCACAAGAAAAAGCGGGAGCGCGACGAATCGAGCATTTCGATTCACCGCGCCCCCGCTTTTTCTTGCAGCTCGCAGCTGTTACTGCGCGATGGTCTTCACCGAAACCCCACGCTCCACCGGCGTCGAGGTGCGCCCATACACATCCTCGAAGCGCTCGATGTCATCCTCGCCCAGGTAGCTGCCGGACTGCACCTCGATGATCTCCAGCGGGATCTTGCCTGGGTTGCGCAGGCGGTGCACCGAGGCGATGGGGATATAGGTGGACTGGTTCTCGGTCAGCAGGAACACGTTCTCGTCGCAGGTCACCTCAGCGGTGCCGGACACCACGATCCAGTGCTCGGCGCGGTGGTGGTGCATCTGCAGCGACAGGCTGGCGCCCGGCTTGACGGTGATGTGCTTGACCTGGAACCGCCCGCCCATGTCCACCGAGTCGTACGAGCCCCAGGGGCGGTAGACTTCCAGGTGGTTCTGGGTCTCGGTCCGGCCCTGGGCGTCGAGGGTGTTGACCAGTTGCTTGACGCCTTGGACCTTGTCCTTGTGGGCGATCATCATGGCGTCCTTGGTTTCGACCACCACGATGTTCTCCAGGCCAATCACCGACACCAGCTTGCCATTGCCGTGAATCATGCAGTTGTGGCTGTCCTGCACCACCACGTCGCCCTTGGTGACGTTGCCGTTGTCGTCCTTCTCGTGCACATCCCACAGCGACGACCAGCAGCCTACGTCGCTCCAGCCGGCCGACAGCGGCACCACGCAGGCGCGCTGGGTCTTCTCCATCACCGCGTAGTCGATGGAGTTGTCCGGGCAGCAGGCAAAGGTGGCTTCGTCGATGCTCAGCACATCGGCGTCTTCGTCGCTGCGCTCCAGCGCCAGCAGGCAGGTGTCGTAGATATCCGGATCGTGCTTTTTCAGCTCCTCGAGGAAGCGGCTGGCGCGGAACAGGAACATGCCGCTGTTCCAGAAGTAGCCGCCGGCGCGGACGAACTCGTTGGCGCGCTTCTCGTCGGGTTTCTCGACGAACTGCGCGACCCGTGCCACGCCCTCGGGCAGCAGCGCGTCCTGGCTGGAGCGGATATAGCCGTAGCCGGTCTCGGGCTTGGTCGCCGGCACGCCGAACAGCACCATTTCGCCGCGCTCGGCGGCCACGGTGGCAAGGGCCAAGGCACGTTGCAGGGCCTTCTGGTCCTCGATCACGTGGTCGGCCGGGAGCACCAGCATCAGTTCGTCACGCCCTTCGTTGACCAGCTTCATCGCGGTGATGGCCACTGCCGGCGCGGTGTTGCGGCCGAACGGCTCCATGAGGATGGCCTGGGTTTCCAGCTTCAGCGCACCTAGCTGCTCCTGGACGATGAACTTGTGGTCCTTGTTGCAGACCACGATGGGGGTGTCCATGCCATCGAATACCAGGCGCTCGATGGTCTGCTGGAACAGCGTGTGTTCGCCGGTCAGCGCCAGGAACTGCTTGGGGAACTGCTTGCGCGACAGAGGCCACAGACGCGAACCGCTACCACCAGAAAGAATTACCGGGATCATCATGTTTCTCCAATAGTCGTTTAGAGGCAGGGGGATCAGTTGCTAGCCACGGGGCGAGTTACCCACACCGGCGACAGGCTGTTGCCGGAACCGGTGACATACAGCACGGCCGCTTCGCCGCGCTCCAGGGCGACGGGCTTGACGTCGCCGACTTTCTTGTCGCCTGCATACAGGGCAAGGTTGACCTTGACCGGATTGATTTCACGTTCGCCACGGCCCTTGGCCGCCACCGGCTTGACCACTTCGGTCTTGCCGTCGGCGGTCTTCAGGGTCAGTTGCTGGTCGCTGAGGTTCTGCACCCGCACCAGGGCTTTCTGCTTGTTCTTGAACGGTGGCTCCTCGATCAGCTGCGGGTTGCCGCCGCTGTTGTTGACCAGGGTGTAGTACTTGTCGGCGGCCAGCTTGACCGGCACGCTCTTGCCGCCGACCTGGGCGGTGTAGTCGCCGCCGGGCAGGAAGCTGAAGTCGCTGCTGGCCTGGGCGCCGACCTGCTTGATCTGGGTGTTGCCGACGCTGGCGGCGGTGGGGCTGCTGGCGGCGTTGTACAGGCGCACGAAGGTCGAGCCTTTCGGCGCGCTCGGGCCATAGAGGGCGGCATCGGCGCCAGCGAAGGCCTGCATCGAGGCCAGGGTCAGGCCGGCGGCGAGGGTGAGGGCTTTGGCAATGGAAGTCTTGGTGGTCATGTGCGTGTTCCTCTCTATCTTCAGTGGTCCGTCCGGTTGGACGACAGGGCCAGGTTTTCTTCGGATTTGCGGGAGTTCTTCAGCTGCGCGATCCACTGCGGATCGAAGGCGCTGAGGTCGTTCTTCATTGGCAGATACCGTTCGGGGAATTCCCACACCACGACCTGTGGCGGGGCGTTTTTGAAAGCGTCGCTTTGCAGGTACTTGAGCATTGGCAGCAACGGCCCGTGGCCGTCCTCGGCGTAGTTGGCGACGTCGCTGCGCAGGGCCTGTTGCAAGGCGCCGAGGAAGTTCCAGTGCGGGTTGGCGCTGTAGCTGGTGCCTACCAGCGCCACCGGGATACGACTGTCGTCGAACAGCGCGTCGCCACCTTCGCCGCCCTCGGCCTGCACCGGGTGGGTCTTGCGTTGTTGCAGGGTGTCGGGAGTGGGCAGCAGGTTGCTGAACAGCGGATCGAGCGGCAGGAAGTTGGTCAGGTCACCCTTGTACGGCGCGCTGGCGCCGGCCTCGGTGATGTACGCCTGTGGCTCGCCGGTGAGCAACTGCTGGCGGTCGACGGCTTCGGCCAGCGATTGCGCAACCACTTCGGCGCCCATCGGCGTCCAGTGGGTGTCGGTGCGCAGGAATACCTGGCCGCGGGCCTTGGCCTGCTCCAGCGGCGCCAGCAGGTCGGGGGCGAACACATTGGCCTGGCGCGCCTGGGCGTGGAACTGGTTGAACAGGTCGTCGTGCAGGCTGGCCGGCGTCTCCTTGCCGATGTATTCGGAGTAGAGGCGGGCCTTGGCCGGGACGATCGCCAGTACCAGTTGCACGCCCTGGCGTTGCAGTGCGTCGCGCACCCCACGCACCAGTGCCAGGTTGTCCTGCATCTGTTGCTGCGCGCCGGCGGTGGGGTTGAATTCCTCGTCGGTGAACAGCCACTGGTCGCGGCCCAGCACCACGCCGGGGCGGCCTTCGTTGAACAGCTTGAAGTCCAGCGCGGCCCACAGGTTGGTGCCGACGCGCTTGATCGGGAACTGCTCGTCGTAGTGGGTTTCGGCGGCCTTGGCCAGCTTGCCGTCGAGCAGGGTCATCTGCCCGGTGCGGTTGAAGCTTTCCAGCCCGCCGACCGACCATGCGCCCAACCCGACCAGCAGGCCCATGAACGACAGCGAATAGGTGATGCGAAGTGTCCGGTTCATGATCGGGGCCTCAGAACTGGAAGTAGAGGAAAGGCGAGTAGCTCTGCGCCGAGAGCTTGAGCACCGAGGCGACGAACAGCAGCAGGACCAGGGCGCGGGTCATGATCCGCGTCCAGTCCAGCCCCACCGACCCGTCGGCGTTGATTTGCACGGGCGTTGCCTTTGGCGTTGGCTTGGCGTTGCGGTAGAAATCACGCAGGCCGAAGAACGCCAGGCTGAGGTAGGCGACGACCAGCGTGGCGACCTGCAGTCCGGTGAGCTGGGCGCTGTTGATTTCCGACAGCTGCCAGTCGCCGAAGCTGAACATGGCGCCGTACATGCGGGCGGCCACGTGCAGGTTCTCGGCGCGGAAGATCACCCAGCCGACCACCACCAGCAGGAAGGTGAAGGCCCATTTCACCGGGTTGAAACGCTGCGGATTGGTGTCCAGCCCCAGCGCGCGCTCGATGGCCAGCCACAGGCCGTGCCAGGCGCCCCAGATGATGTAGGTGAAGTTGGCGCCGTGCCACAGCCCGCCCAGCAGCATGGTCAGGAACAGGTTGCGGTAGGTGTTGAAGGTGCCTTTGCGGTTGCCGCCCAGGGTGATGTACAGGTAGTCGCGCAGCCAGGTCGACAGGCTGATGTGCCAGCGCCGCCAGAATTCGGTGATCGACTGGCTGATGTAGGGCTGCTTGAAGTTTTCCATGAAGCGGAAGCCCATCATCAGGCCCAGGCCGATGGCCATGTCGCTGTAGCCGGAGAAGTCGAAGTACAGCTGCGCGGTGTAGGCCAGGGCGCCGAGCCAGGCATCACCGGTGGTGGGGTTCTGCAGGGCGAAGCAGTGGTCGGCGACCACCGCCAGGGTGTCGGCGATGAACACCTTCTTGATGAAACCCTGCATGAAGCGGGTGCAGCCTTCGGAGAACTTGTCCAGGGTGTGGGTGCGGTTGTTGAACTGGTCGACCAGGTCCTTGAAGCGCAGCACGGGGCCGGCGATCAGGTGCGGGAAGATCGCCACGAAGGCCGCGAAGTCGATCAGGTTGCGCGTGGCCGGGGTGTCGCCGCGGTACACGTCGATGATGTAGCTGATCGACTCGAAGATGTAGAACGAGATGCCGATCGGCAGCAGCACGTGGGTGAGGATGAACGGCTCCAGCCCCATCGAGGTCATGATCGCGTTGAGGCTGTCGACCCCGAAATTGGCGTACTTGAAGTAGCCGAGGATGCACAGGTCGACGCCCACGCCGAGCAGCAGCCAGCGCTGCGCGGGCTTGGTGCGCACGCCGGCGGCGCCGACTTTCAGGCCGATCCAGTAGTTCCACAGGGTGACCCCGGCGAACAGGGCGAGGAAGTCCACCCGCCACCAGGCGTAGAAGATGTAGCTGGCAACCAGCAGCAGCAGGTTGCGATAGCGATTCCCGCTCACGTAGTACAAGCCGAGGAAAACCGGCAGGAACAGGAACAGGAACACGTTGGACGAGAAGACCATCCCGGTTCTCCTAGTTATGCACAGCACCTGGGGCACAGCGCCCCCCAAACCCCCCAGTAAAAACCGGAAGGCAACCTAGTCCCCCGTGGGTGCCGGCTTGCCGGCGAAGCCTTGCCCAGCGATAGTCGGGGGCCGCTGTGCGGCCCATCGCCGGCAAGCCGGCTCCCACAGGGATCGCGTTACTTTTTCTGTTCCGCGCTCGGGTCGTAGACCCGCGTCACATCACCCCCCAGCCGGAAACTGTTGAACGGTTGCATGTCATGCTTGCGCTCGAGGGTGTCGCCGACGCACTGGTACAGCGCGCACCACGGTTCGAGCCAGGCGTACTTGCTGTCGATCTTCAGGTCCTTGAGGTCCTGTTTCACGCCGGCGCGGGTGTTGAAATGAACAGGGTCGCGGGCACCGGCCAGCACGCCTTCGCCAAGCCGTTGCAAGGCGAAGTTGTTTTCCTTGCGCAGGTCCACGCCGTTGGCCTGGGCGAAGCTGGCGATCATCGCCAGCGGCGGCAAGGCGTAGTTGTGGTAGGCCAGGGCGCGTTGCTTGCGCTTGACCTCGTTGGGCAGGAAGCCCTGCTCGTCGACCTGGTTGACGCCGACCTTGTATTCCTTCACCGCCCAGTCGAACAGCTCTCGCTGGTCGGTGGCCACGGCGGTGGCCATCACCGACCAGGCCGCCCAGTAGCTGTGGTTGTTGATCTTCTCCAGCGGCAGGTCGCTCCAGTCGCGCACGGTCTGGCGCGCCAGGCGCACGAACCATTTCTCGATCTGCTCGGCTTCGGCGCGGTGCGCCGCCAGTGGCTGCGAGTTGGAGAACTTCAGGCGCAGCCACGAACCGCTCATGCTGCCCAAAGCCCATTTGCGCATGGACTTGCCGGTGTGGTTGTAATCGGTGGACATCAACGCATCGGCCCGTGCCCAGGTGTCGAGCCAGGTCAGGGCGCAGTCCAGTTGCGCCGGGCGGCCATCGCGCATGTACTGGCCGACCATCTTGCTGACACCCTTCTCAAGGGTGGTGATGTCCTCGGTGGATTTGCGGAAGGCTTTTTCCGAGGCGACATTGAGCGTCGCCCGGGCCTTGTCCGAACCTTCGTACTTGCTGCGGAACTGCAGCGCGCCGGTATAGGGCTTGGGCGCGGCTTCGCAGCGGAAATTGCCGTCGCCGGTCTTGAGCTTCTCGATGCCCTCGTAGTAACCCTGGGGCGGCACCAGCGCGGCCTGCGCCGCGCCGCCGAACAGGGCGAGGGCGAGCAGGGCGGGTGCGGTCTTGCTGCTTATGGTGGTCATGGTCGCCTCACTGGCCAGCTTGCGCGGTGTGCTGCGCGGGGCTGGCGAAGTTGTTGCGTTTGCAGAGTTTGGCTTCGACTTTCTGCGTACCGCTTTCTGGCCCTTGTACCTCCAGGGCGAGCAGGTTCTGGCCTGCCCAGTCTTCGTCCTCGCGCATCTGGAAGACGAAGCGCCCGTCGGTGTCGGAGGTCTCGGGCTTCTCGATCTTGATGTCCTCGTGGCGGCCGTTGAGGTACCACAGGGTGGCCTGCAACACCTTCACCGAGGTGTCCTCGAACTTGATGTCGAGCTGGTGGTTGCGGTTGACCAGGTCCTTGATCACGCCGTTCTTGCCATTGACCATCAGCTCGTTCTTGCCGGGCTTGAGGGTGGCGCTGGCGCTCATCTGTGCCGGGCGATCGTCACAGCCATCGTCGAGCAGGCCGAGGATCTGCCGCCAGATGGTTTCCTGGTCGAGGCGGTACAGCGGCGAGAACTCCCAGACCAGGATCTTCGGCGGGTTGTTCTGGAATTCCTCGCTGCCCAGGTACTGGATCATCGAGCCTTCCAGGCCGCCGCCGGGGAAGGCGACGTTGAGCACATCGGCGCCGATGTACTGCTCGAGGAAGCCCGAGAAGTTGTAGTTCTTGCCGCTGTGGCTGGTGCCCACCAGGGTGATCTGCGCGTTGCCCGAATCGCCGAACAGGTCGTCGCCGCCGGCGGCGCCCTTCGGTTCGGTGGCGAACTGGTCCATGTACTGCACCGCATAGCTGGTGCCGCACAGCTGGCCGGCGACGTTGTGCAGGGTGCCGGTCTTGCCCATGCGCCCGGACTTCCTGGTCTCGAACTCCTTGCGCGGGATGCCTTCGAAGGCCGGCATCTTGTGCACCGTGTCGGCCACGATCTTCGCCGCGCGCTCGGCGCCGTAGGGCGTCCAGTGCTGGTCGCCGCGGAAGTAGAAGTCCTTGCCCTGGTCGGCGGCGGCCAGTTGCTCGTTGGTCAGCGGCGACAGGTCGGGCACGTTGTAGCCCATCCTGGCGAAGCGCTGCAGCATGGCCTGGTAGTTGCGCAGCGCCTTCTGGTAGTCGAAGGCGGCCTTCTCTTCGGGGTTGAGCATGTTGCGGTTCACCAGGCCACGGGTCGGCTGGTACACCACCACCAGCTCGACGCCACGCTTCTTGAACGCGTCGTGCACCTGCTGCAGGCGCTTGTAGCCGCCTGGGGTGGTGTCGAACTCGGTGCGCAGGTCCTCACGGGTACGGAACAGCCAGTCGCCCTGGGCTTGCACCAGGGTGGTGAAGTTCTGCTGGTAGCGCGTGGTGTAGCGGCTGGCGTCGTGAGCCTCGGGGCATAGCTGGCAGCACGGTTCGGCGCTGAAGGTCGGTGCCTTGACGTCTTCGGCGCGCACGCCCTGGCTGATGGCCAGGAGGGCGGCGGACAGGCCCAGCAGTTTCATCAGGTGTGGAGTCATGGTCTGGGCTTCCTTAGTCGATCATTTCGGTCTGGCGTTCGACCGGGTCGATCAGCACGGCCTTCTGCTGGCGCACCAGCAGGTCGAGGATTTCGTCCTGGCGCTCGCCGAGCACGCCGTTGAAGCTGATGCCGTTGGCCTTGCGCGGCATCAGCATCGACACTTTGTACAACTCCACCGACAGCGGCGAATCGATCGACAGCGGGCCCGAGCCGTTGGCCGCCAGCTCGCCGCCGACCACGATCAGCGACACCTTGGTGTCGAACGGGTCGAGGGCGATGTCGCGGTCGGTGTCGGACAGGTCCTTGATGTGGCCGTACACGCCCACCAGGCCGTTGGCCATGGCGACGTTCTCGTACAGGCGGATGTTCACGCTGTTGCGCACGCGGATGCCGTGGCGGCGGTTGTTGATCAGCTTGTTGCCCCAGATCAGGTTGTCGCCGCTCTCGTACAGGGTGATGCCGTCGGTGTGGTTGCGGTAGATCTCGTTGTAGGCGATCAGGTTGTTGACGCTGTTACGGTCGATCACCACCCCCGAGAGCTTGTTGTCGTAGCTCTTGTTGTTGATGATCCAGCTGTCGTTGACCTCACGGGAGACGATGATCCCGTGCTTCTTCTTGGTGCCATACACGGTGTTGCCGGCGATGATCAGGCGGTGCGAGCGGTCGTGGGGGTCGATGCCGTAGACGATGTTGTCGCGGTAGGTCGAGTCCTTGATCACGAAGTCCTGGGTCTCGTAGCAGTAGAAGCCGTACCACATGTCGCTGAACTCGGAACCGATGATCCAGCCGGTGGGTTCCGGGCGGCCCATCTGCTTGGCCATGTTCGGCGTGTACTGCGAGATGCTCACGCCATAGGACTTGGATTTGGCGTAGCCGAAGCTGGCCATCTTGCTGTTGACGATATAGGTCTCGGTGCCGCCCCAGCTAAGCAGGAACGGGCGGAATTCATCGGGCTTGCGGAAGGTCGCCGGGCCATTGGCCTGCTCGCGCCATCCAGTGACCTGGGTATCGCTGACGAACAGCTTGCCGTCGTTGACGATGAACGAACCGCCTTCTTCGGACAGGCGCAGTTCCTTGACCTTGCCGTCGATCTCCAGCACGCCCTTGCGCCCGACCACGATCGGCAGGCGCGCCAGGTATACGCCCGGTGCGGTTTCACGCAGGTACTGGCTGGGGACTTTCTTGCTCAGCTCCACCAGGTCGACGTGGCCGTCATCGACGAAGATCGCCTGGGGAATGCCGTGCTGGCGGCGGACCCATTCGGCGCCCTTGTTGTCGCCGCCGATGAACTCCTTGAGGGTGTCCTCCTGAAGCATGCGGCGCACGCTGACCTTGCCCTTGTGCCGGCGGTCGATCTTCTGCTGCACGGCCTGTGCGGTGTAGCCGGACAGGTCGGGCAGCTTGGGCGGGTCCATCTTCAGCGGCTCGATCGGCGCGCTGGAGACGGTATAGGTCTTGGCCTGTTGCAGCCCTTTGGCCATTTCGGGCTCGGCGGCCTGGGCAAGGCTGCCGGCCAGCAGCAGGGCGCTGGCGAGCAGGCTGTGGCGAAGGTTCGGGTGCAGGTTCATGGCTATCCTCTCCCGGCCTCAGTAGCGCCAGATCACGTCGACGAAGGCGCGGTGCATGTACGAGTCGGCTTCTTTGCCGTAGGCGTCGCCCGGCTTGAACACACCGGCGCGCAGGCGCACCAGGGCCGACGGTTCGTCGATCGACTGGCTGATCGAGGCCGGCAGCAGGCCCTGCTTGAAGTATTTGGTCACGACCACGTCCATTTCCTGGCCGAGGTCTTTCTCGCCCTGCACCAGCGGGCGGCTGATGCCACCGTCGTCGACCACCGCGTTGATGCCGCTGGAGCCGATGTTCTGCTTGCCGTCGACGCGCCAGAACTTGTGGTAGATGAAGCTGGCGTCGTAGTCGTCGCGCAGCTGCCAGGAGGCGAACAGGGTGGCCGCCTGCAGGTTGCCCAACTCGCCGCGGAACGCCTCGCCGAAGCGGTGCACGCGCGAGCGGGTGCCGGTGAAGTTGGAGCGGTTGCTCTCAAGGCCGGTCTGCTCGAAGTTGTTCGAGCCGTCGCTGCCACCGCCGCCGCTGCCTCGGGCGTAGGCCGCGCCGACCTGCCACTGCGGGTCTAGGCGCAGGCGGATGCCGAGGTCGGTGGCCCAGGCGTTGACGTCGCCGCTCTGCTTGCCGGTGGCGACCTGATCGTTGCCGACTGCCTGGCTGCTGAGGGTGTCGCGGTCGCCGGTCAGCCAGGTGACGCTGCCCCAGTAGTTGACGGTGTGGTCGTTGCGCCAGTTGTAGGCGTCGCTGTTGGCCTCCAGACCCAGCCAGGTGAGGTCGCCGGTGCGGGTCTTGTCGAGGGCGTCGACGGTTTCGCCGGGGCGCTTCAGGCTGCCGCCGTCATGGCTGTGGTGGGCACGCAGGCCAACCCAGTGGCCGGGTGTCCATTGCGTGGCAACGTTGCCGTAGACATGGGTGCGGTCCTTGTCTTCGGGGGCCAGCTCGGTGAGGTCGGTGCGGTATTCGCTGAAGCGCTGGGCAACGCCGAGGTCGGCCTTGAGCAGGGTGGTGTCGAAGGTCCAGTTCAGCGCCTCGATATTGGTGTCGCGCCACATGCCGTCGTCGCTGCGCAGGCGCTGGCGGCCGAAGCGCAGCTGCTCGCCGGGGTAGGGGGTCAGGCCGCTGTAGCCGATCCAGAATTCGCGCATGGCCAGGTAGCTCTTGTCCGGCTTGCGGCTGTCGTCGCCGTTGTCGCTGGTGGTGCCGTCGTCGTTCTGGCGCAGGGTGTCGGTTTCGATGATGTCGGTGGCGGCCACCGCCTGGCCCATGGCGAAGGCGCTCCAGTTGCCGCGCTCGCCATACACCCAAGGGCGCAGGTCGAGGCCCAGGCCGTTGACGTCGCCGCCGGAGCGGGTGCCCAGGTCGCGGTCGTCCTCGGACTGGCCGGTGATCTTCACGTCGAGGCCGAAGTTCTTCTGCGCGGTTTCCGCCGCCAGGGTCGGCATCGACCACAGCAGGGCGAAGCCCAGGCCGATGCCGGCTTTCACGAAGGGGTTGAGCGTCATAGCGAATCCTCGGCGTCTACTTCTTCTTTTTCGTCCTGCAGCGCTTCGATGGCCAGGGTGCTGTTGGCGCCCTGGGCCATGCTGCCGCGCGCCTGCTTTTCCTGCGCCAGCAGTTGCTGGGCCTGGTTGCGCTGGTCGGGCGTGAGCTGCTGGTCGAGCTGTTGCAGCAGGTCGCTCGACTGTGGGGTCGGGTTGACCTGGGAGAGTTGCGCGAACACCCAGGCATTGGTCGGCGCCGGGCGGATGCCGTGGCCTTCGCTGAACAGCTGGGCCAGGGCATAGTCGGCGCTGTTCTGGCCACCACGGGCGGCGGCGAGCAGGTGGTCGACGGCCTTTTGCGGCTCGACCTGGCCCAGGTAGCCACGGCGGTACAGCTGGCCGAGGTAGTAGTCGGCGCTGACTTCGCCGGCGTCGGCGGCGGCCTGCAGGTGCTCCTGGGCCTTCTGCGCGTCGGCGGGCACGGTCTTGCCTTCGTAGTAGAGCCGGCCCAGCAGCAGTTCGGCGCGGGGCTGTTCTGCCTCGCGGCCCTTGTCGATATAGGCCAGCAGCTGGTCGGTGTCGCCCAGTTCGGGGAAGTCGTAGAGCAGCTGCGCCAGGCTCACCCAGGATGCCGGGTTGGCCGGTGCGACCTGCTCGAGCAGGTCCTTGGCGGTCTTCTCGTCGGTCTGGCCCAGGCTGCGGTCGGCCAGCACGCGGGCGACGCTGTCGACCCGGGTGGCGGGCACGGCGCCGCGGGCATGGGCGGCCTTGAGCTGTTCAAGCAAGGCGGCCTGCTGCTCGGGCTGGGCGCGTTTCTGGTAGACGGTGGCCAGTTCCACGTAGCAGATGTCGGTAGTCGACAGCGCGGCCTTGCAGATCTTCTCCACCTCGCCCAGGTGCTGGTCGTAGGTGCCCTGGGTGCGGTACAGCAGCACCTGGGCCAGGCCAGCTTCGGGGTTGCCGGCGGCGCGCCACTGGTCGATCTGTTGCTGGGCGTTGACCTTGGGGAAGCTCTGCGGGTATTGCAGGTAGAGCATCGCCAGCGGGATCAGGGTGTTCGTCTCACCTTGTCGCGCCGCGAGCTTGAGCAGGGTCTCGGCCTCTTCGCGCTCGGCCTGGGTGCTGTCGGGCTTGGCCACCAGCAGGCGGCCGAGGCGCGCCTGGGCACGGGGCGAGGTGGCGGCGGCGGCGCGGTAGGTGGCCTCGGCTTGCTTGAGCATGGCCGGGTCGCGGGTGCCGACCTGGATATCGGCCAGGCCGACCTGGGCGTCGCTGTAGCCGAGGTCGGCGAGGGCCTTGTAGTTGCGTTCGGCGGTGGCGGTGTCGCCACGCTTGAGCGCTTCGTTGGCCAGGCGCTGGTCGGGCAGGCCGGCGCAGCCGGCCAGGGTAATGGCGGCGGCCAGGGCGCATGCCCCCAGGCGCAAGCTGTCCCTGTGGGAGCCGGCTTGCCGGCGAGAGGCCAGTGCAGGCGCTGCATCCGCTGGGCGAGTGCTGCGCACTCGATCGCCGGCAAGCCGGCTCCCACAGATATCGGGGTGTCTGCTGGTCATTATCCGATCCTCTTACAGCCCGCGGGCCACGGCCTTGTCGATCAGCCAGTTCAGCGACGGGCCACGGTCGCTGTTGACCGAGGCCGGGCGGCCGGCGAGTTCGGCCGGCAGGCCGCCGTCGGGCTTGATCTGCACGCGGATATCGGAGGCCAGGTTGTCGGTGTCCAGGCTCGAGCTGCCGGTGATCCGGCCGCTGCGTACTTCATCCTCGCCGGCGATCTGGAAGTTGACCCGGGTGCCCGGCTTCACTTCATCGAACTGGCGATAGCTGAAGCGCGCCTCGATGGTCGGGGTGCTGGTGCGCGGGATCAGCGCGAACACCGGCTGACCCTTGCTGGCGTACTGGCCGTCATCCACCAGCTGGCGCGAGACCACACAGTCGCACGGGCTGGTAAGGGTTCCGGAGAGTTGCTTGCCGAACAGCTCCTCGACCTTGGCCGGCTCCAGTTGCGAGTCGTCCAGGTGGCCTTTGAGCAGGTCGAGCATGCTGGTGTTGAAGGTTGCCAGTGGCGCGCCCTTGGCCACGCTCGCGCCGTTTTCCACCAGGCTCTGCACGCTGCCGTCGCGGGGCATGGTGACGTTGGTGGTGGGCACCGCGACCACGCCGGCTTCGGCATGGCTGACGAAGTACAGGCCATACAGCGACTTGGCGACGAAACCGAAGGCCACCAGGCCGACCACGAACACCCCGGCGGTGACGGTGACCGCGCGCAGGCGGCCGAAGGCGGACAAGCCCGAGCCTCCGTCCTTCTGCTTGCGCGCCTTGGTGAAGTTGTCGCGCTGCAGGGTGCTGAGCACGTCGCCGACGCTGATCAGCTCGCCGGACAGGTGGCTGGTGATGATATGGCGCAGGGTGGCGATGTCGCGTGGCTCCAGGTTCTGGAACTCGGTGCCGGTGCGGCCGGTGTCGCGGCTGCTGGTGCGTACCAGCAGCTCGACGTCCATCGACAGGCCGAGGTTGTCGACCACGAACTGCAGGCGGCCGCGCAGCACTTCGCCTTCGGCCAGGGGCTTCGCCGCATGGAAGGACAGGCCCCCGGCGGACAGGTCGTCAATCTTCACCTCGTGCGGCTCGCGGTTGCCGTCCAGGTAGCGCAGCTTGGCGGGAATGCGCACCCGGGCATGCTGGCGCTGCGCTTCGGATTCATGCACGACGTTGACGTTCACGGCGGTATTCATGGCGATATTCGTTCCTGTTATCCGATCCGGGGGCTCACACGACCATGAACAGCACGGCGACGAAGATGCTCGCGGCCGAGAAGGTCATGGTCCGCGAGGACCAGGTGTTGAACCATTGTTGAAAACTTGCGAGGTCGCGCTTGAGGGCAGTGGGCTGGCGGGTCCAGGACTGCTTGTCGAGGCGGAAGAACACGTAGATCTTCATCACCGCGCCGACGATCTGGTTGTAATAGAGAATCAGCGGGTAGGCGGGGCCTACGTTGTGCCCCGAGCACAGCAGCATGATGGTGAGGATCAGGCGGGTGATGCCGATCCACAGCAGGTACACCAGCAGGAACTGCAGGCCGAACTTGAAGCTGGCGATCACCGCCACGGTCAGGCCCAGCAGGCTGGTCCACATCGACACGCGCTGGTCAAGCAGGACGATGCTGGTGAACAGCCCCAGGCGCTTGAGGCCCAGGCCCAGGGCGCGGGAGTTCTGCCGCAGGTTGTTGCCGTACCAGCGGTACATCAGCTTGCGGCTGGCCTTGACGAAGCTTTTCTCCGGCGGGTGCTCCACCGTGTTGATCGCCGCGTCAGGCACGTAGAAGGTGTCGTAGCCCAGGCGCATCAGGCTGAACCAGCTGGACTTGTCGTCGCCGGTAAGGAACTTGAAGCGGCCCAGGCGCCAGTGCATCAGCGAGTCGCTTTCGACGTCGGCGATGAACTCGGGGTTGGTCACCACGCTGGCGCGAAACATCGACATGCGTCCGGTCATGGTCAGCACGCGCTTGCTCAGGGCCATGGAGCACATGTTGATGTGGCGCTGGGCGAAGCGCAGCTTGTGCCATTCGCTCATGATGTAGCCGCCGCGCACTTCGCAGAACTCGTTGGTGGTCAGGCCGCCGACGTTGGGGTAGAGCTTGAACCACGGCACGGTCTTGCGTACCACGCCTTCGGCCAGCACGGTGTCGCCGTCGATCACCGCCACCACGGCGTTGTCGTCCGGGAGCATCCGCGAGATGGCGCGAAAGCCATAGGCCAGGCCATCGCGCTTGCCAGTGCCGGCGATGCGCACGATGTCCAGGGTGACGTGTCCGGGCGGGTTGTACTTGGCCCACAGACTCTTGACCAGCAGCTCGTCGGACTTCTCCACCAGCGAGCAGACCACCGTGGTGGGGAAGCCGCAGTCGATCGCCTCGCGGATCACCGAGCTGTACACCTGGGCAGTGGTCAGCGCATCGATGCGAAAGCTGGTGACCATCAGGTACACATGCGACGGGTCGGCGGCCTTGCCGAGCTTCTGCACCTTGCGGCGCAGGTATGGGTAGACCAGGTAGAGGAAGATCATGCCGCGGATGAAATGGGTGGCGCCCATGGAGTAGCGCCAGATGCCGACAGCGCCGACCAGGAAGATGAAGTGCTTCGACTGCGAATCGAAGATATCGCTGGGCAGGGCCAGGGCGATCAGCATGAGCAGGCTCATGTAGAGCAGCCAGCCGGCGCACTGCAACAGCACTGTCTGGAACCTTTGCATGTTCGGCATCCGTCGAGAATTCGGGGTAGGAAGGGCGGCGCGCTGGGGAGGGACGCGCCGCCCGACCGGGTTTACCAGCAGATGCCTTCGGTACGGCTGGTGGTGCAGGTCGGCTTGCTCATGAAGCCGACCAGGTCGATCACTTGCTTGCCGGCCGGTGCCTGTTGGGCCAGGGCGCGGAACTTCTCATCACGGTTGCCCAGCACGATGATGTCGGCGTCGTTCACCACCTGCTCGAAGTTGGCGTTGAGCAAGGAGGACACATGCGGAATCTTCGATTCGATGTATTCCTTGTTGGCGCCGTGCACCCGGGCGTACTCGACGTTCTGGTCGTAGATGTCCAGCTGGTAGCCCTTGCCGATCAGGCGCTCGGCCAGCTCCACCAGTGGGCTTTCGCGCAGGTCGTCGGTACCGGCCTTGAACGACAGGCCGAGCAGGGCGACCTTGCGTTTGTCGTGGCTTTCGATGATGTCGAAGGCGTTCTGCACCTGGGATTCGTTGCTGCGCATCAGCGAGTCGAGCAGCGGCGCCTTCACGTCCAGGCTCGAGGCGCGGTAGGTGAGGGCGCGCACGTCCTTGGGCAGGCACGAGCCACCGAAGGCGAAGCCGGGACGCATGTAGTACTGCGACAGGTTGAGCACCTTGTCCTGGCAGACCACGTCCATCACATCGCGACCATCGACGCCGACCGCCTTGGCGATGTTGCCGATCTCGTTGGCGAAGGTGACCTTGGTCGCGTGCCAGACGTTGCAGGTGTACTTGATCATCTCGGCCACTTCGATCGGCTTGCGGATCACCGGGGCATCGAGTTCTTCGTACAGGGCTTGCAGGACGTCGCCGCTGGCGCTGTCCAGTTCGCCGATGACGGTCATTGGTGGGTGGTCGTAGTCCTTGATCGCGGTGCTTTCGCGCAGGAACTCGGGGTTGACCGCCACGCCGAAATCGACACCGGCCTTCTTGCCCGAGCAGTCCTCGAGGATCGGGATCACCACGTTCTTGACGGTGCCCGGCAGCACGGTGCTGCGTACCACGATGGTGTGACGGCGGTCGGTGTCGCGCAGCACGTAGCCGATCTCGCGGCACACCGACTCGATATACTCCAGGCCCAGGTCGCCGTTCTTCTTGCTCGGCGTGCCGACGCAGATCATCGACACATCGCTGGCGCGGATGGCTTCGGCGAAGTCGGTGGTGCCACGCAGGCGGCCTTTGGCGATGCCTTGCTGCAGCAACGCTTCCAGGCCCGGTTCGACGATGGGCGACTTGCCCTGGTTGATCAGGTCGATCTTGGTGCTGGACACGTCCACCCCAATCACGTCATGGCCTCGTGCCGACAGGCAACCGGCACAGACTGCACCCACATAACCCAAACCAAAGATGCTGATACGCATCGCATTCACCTCGTGTGTTTATCACGCCAGCCCTTCAGCGAAGAGCCGACCGGGTTGATTGACCAGCAGTATTCGGGCGTACGGATCCGTGGCGAATTGACACTTCACCGAACGCAGGCATGAATAAATCCGGAGCGCAAAAAGTTATGCACTCAAAGTTGGCAGTCAAAGGCCAATATTTAAAAGGCGTGCCCTGAAATGCAGCCGTCTTTATTGCAAATCGCCATTCGCGAATTGCTGTGCTTGTTCTTTCAAGTGGATAAATCCTTTGAAATCAACCACTAGGACGAATTTTAGGGGCGCTTCTCTCCTGCATGGATAATGGCTTCAGGCACTTCCTGTACCGCCGTTGAAGTTGTGGGGCCGATTGTGAATAGCGGCCCTTTGTCATCTGTAAGTCATTTCTCACGCTCAGCGCTTGAAACTCGTTACGGGTGCTATGAGCCATTGGGCGTAGCAGAAGTTCCTGGGGCGGTTCCGCCACGGTGAAAGATTTCTAAATATTTTTTCAGAGGGAAATACTTTCAATGTGATGGCACGCCACAGTTTGATCCCCGTATATAAAGGGCGAAATCGCAGGGGGATGGTTATATGCCAGCATGCGAAAATATTTTTCAAAAATCGTCAAAAAACTACGAACGGTCTTATGGCGTTTTGCGATAAGGATGTGACTGATGATTTATTGACGCTGGAATTTTGGCTGATGGCGTTTTGCAGCGTGCCCCGTTGCAGGGCTGATGGGCTCATCGCGGGCTTGCCCCGCGATGAGCTGCAAAGCGGCGCTGAAAAAATCAGCCCTCAGCGTGATCGCGCAGGAATACCAGGTGGTCGGGTTTGGACTGCTCCGCGCTGTAGTAGTAGCCCTGCGCATCGAAGCGCTTGAGCTGCTCCGGGTCGTTGACCCGCTCCTGGATCACGAAGCGGCTCATCATCCCGCGGGCTTTCTTGGCATAGAAGCTGATGATCTTGTACTGGCCGTTCTTCAGGTCCTTGAAGTCGACGTCGATCACCCGTGCCTTCAGGGCGCTTTTCTTCACCGCGCTGAAGTACTCGTTGCTGGCCAGGTTCAGCAGCACGTCGTCGCCCTGGTCGGCCAGGGCCTGGTTCAGCCACTCGCTGATGCGCGTGCCCCAGAAGGCATACAGGTCCTTGCCGCGGGCGTTGGCCAGCTTGGTACCCATTTCCAGGCGGTAGGGTTGCATCAGGTCCAGCGGGCGCAGCAGGCCGTACAGGCCCGAGAGCATGCGCAGGTGATCCTGGGCATAGCTGAAATCGTCCTCGCCCAGGCTTTCGGCATCGAGCCCGGTGTAGACGTCGCCCTTGAACGCCAGCAGCGCCTGCTTGGCGTTGGCCGGGGTGAAATCGGGGGTCCAGCTGCCGAAACGCGCGGCGTTGAGGCCGGAGAGCTTGTCGGAGAGGTGCATCAGCTCGGCGATCTGCGCCGGCGACAGCTCGCGCAGTTGCACGATCAGTTCCTGGGAATCGTCCAGGTACTGGGGCAGGGTGTGGCGCTGGGTCACCGGCGGGGTGTCGTAGTCGAGGGTCTTGGCGGGGGAAATCACCGTCAGCATCGGGTCGGCTCCTGGAATCGTCGGGCGAATTCTACGGGGCTGCCGGCGCAACGCCAAACTATGGCGACGATAGTCAGCGAACATCGCCACAGGCAAGCGGCGGGCGTCGCGTTATAGTGCGCGGCATGCCTTCAAGGAGAATGCACATCGTGCGTATCGCGTTTGCCCTGTTCGCCGGGCTGCTGAGCCTGGGTGCGCAGGCGGCCCCGGCGAATTTCGTCAGTTTCGACCGTGACCTGTGGCCCGAGCAGCTGAACAGCCCGGCGCTGTTCGATGTTGCGTCGCGGGCGGAAATCCTGTCGTTTGCCCGCGTGCTGCATGAAAGCGAGATGCTCGACGAGCCGGCGTTGAAGAGCCGCCTTGGCCTGCGCCAGGTCAACCTGAGCGTCGTGCGGGCCGTGCGCGCTCGTCTGTGGCAGCGCCTGTGGACCAGTTATCAACAGGCGCAGCAGAGCTGCGAGCAGGATGCCTCGTTCTGCTACCCGGTTGAGTCCATGGCGGATCTACGCACGCAGGCGGCCGTTTTCGCCGATGATGTCGGCTCGTTCTACACCGAGTGGGTAGAGCCCAGTCATCAGTTCCATACCCGTTACCTGGATGAGCAACTGCGCAAGGCCGCGCTGTTCCCGCAGACCACCAGCGAAGTGGCCAAGCTCTCCGATCGTGAGCGCAATGGCGAGGAACTCAATGACCGGATGTTCCTGCTGACCTTCGTCAGCGGCCCTGCCCCTCAGGGCGGTAGCACCGATGCGCTGGCTGACTACCTGCGTCGGCAGAAGCTCGACGGGATTTTCTTCGTGCTCGGCAATCGCCTGCAGCAACGCCGCGATGCCGGCCCGCTGGGCGATCTGTATGCCGGCCAGTGCGTGGGTATCCAGGGCTGGGAATACCGCTCTCATGCCCAGTGGCAGGATTGGCAGGACTCACTGCGACGCAGCCAGGCGCGGGTGCAGGCCGACTTGGCCGAACAGTATGTACCGTTGTTCCGTCCGCCCTATGGCCAGCGACGCGCCGATGGTGAAGCGTTCCTGGACAGCCAGCAACTGCGGGTTTCTCTGTGGGACATCGATGCCCAGGATGACGGCCCGCTGACCGCCGAGGCCTCGGCGCAGCGGGTGCTGACGTTGATGCTGCTGTGGCGCAAGGGGGTGATCCAGTTCCGTGACGGCTTGCCCAAGGCCCAGCCGGCGCTGGAGTGGTTGTTGCAGCACACGGCCCAGAGCGGGATCGGTTGGGAAGGGTGTCGGGAGTACGCACGGCGGGGGTAGGCAGGGGCCGGGGGCTCAAGGCACGCTGGCTGTACACTGCGCCTCACGCTGCATCGACTCCAGGTTGCGTTCGATGGTCTCGCAGATCGTGTCCATCGGGATCTGATGCTCGCTGATGCGGAACGGGCTCTGCAGGTCCGTGCCGATCCGTTCGATCGCCAGCAGCATGAAGCCGACCACGGTCGAGGCCAGCGGCGTGAACCAGCCCAGCGATTCCACCAGCCCCACCGGCACGATCAGGCAGAACAGCGTGATGAACAGCCGTGGGAAGTACACATAAGGGTAGGGCAGCGGCGTATTGGCGATCCGCTCCATCCCGCCCTGGGCGTTGGACAGGTCCACCAGCGTCGACTCCAGGCGCGCCAGACGAATGCTGTCCAGCCGCCCAGCCTGGTATTCCTGGGCCAGCAGTGCCGCCGAACCGCTGAGGATGTCGTTGGCAAAGTTGTTGGAGCGATTGCGCCGCTCGAACTCGCCGGGCGGTATGAAGGCCATCAGCTCGTCCGGGCATTTCTCGTTCTTGAGGTGGGCGGCCAGGCAGTTCACATAGGCGATATGCCGGCGCAGCAAGGTCGCCTTCACCGGGTTTGGCTCGTCAGCCGGGTCGTCGACCAGTGTCAGCACCTGCCGGGCGAAACTGCGTGAACTGTTCACCAGCGCCCCCCACAAGGTGCGTGCCTCCCACCAGCGGTTGTAGGCACTGCTGTTGCGAAAGCTCACCAGCACCACCAGCGCCGAGCCCAGCAGGGTGAGCGGGATCAGCGGCAGGCTGAACTTGCTGTTGAAGAACAGCATGAAGTCGATGGTGACCAGCACGTCCCAGATCAGCAGCCAGAACAGCGACCAGCCGATGTAGCCGAAGGTCTTGACCACCAGGCGGTACTTGCGGGCGAGGAGGGCTTTCACGTTGGGGGAACCTCGAAGCGGGGATGCAGGTTCCGACGTCGCGGGAGGGGTTAAGGTTCGCTGGGATTCGTCGCAGGGTGTAACGTGGTTTTTCTGATCAGTGCCTAAGAAGATGCCTACATCAAGCGGAGAAACGTCCCTCGCGGCGATGGTTTAGGCTCATGACCCATTCACTTTCAGGAAGTCGAGCATGACCAGTGAACTGACGTCATTCAAGATTGCGGATCTACTGGATTCAGAGGCAGCGATTCAGGAATACCTGTCACAGGTACTGGCCGAAGGTGACGCAGATGAAATCATGCGAGCCCAGTCCCATGTCCAGGCTGCACGCTTGCGCAATACAGATGGCTAGTCCAGCCAGATTCCTTGCACCCGGTCTTTTGTACTGCACTGTCGCACGGTGAGTAGAATTGCGAGCATCGTCAGCGTGGGAGCGGGCTTGACCCGCGATGGCTGCAACGCAGCCTCAATCCAGGCCACACTGCACACCGGTAAACCATATCAACCTCAGCCCAACACCTGCTTCATCTGCACCAGCGCCACCCGGCTTCCATCCGGCGCCCGCCGCTCCTCGATCCCGAACGGCACAAAACCGAGCTGTGGATAAAGCAGCAGCCCTGCGGTGTTGTGATTGAAACACGATACCCAGACCTCCCGCGCTGCGAACTCTTCGCGAGCCAGGCCGATCATGCACTGCACCAGATAACGTGCCACCCCCTGACCCCGCGCAGCCGGCGCCACCACCACATTACCCAATGCGCAGACGCCGCCGTGTTCGGCTTTGTAGAAATTGGCGAAGCCAACGATCACGCCATCGGCCTCGATGACAGTCGAACCGCTGCGCAGGGTGATGGCTTCGCTCAGCTGCGCGGGTGTGAGCGGGTAGGTGGCTTTGGGGAACATGTAGAAGAGTTCGTCCGGGCTTTGAGGGAAGCCGCAGAGCGTGGCGATATCGGCAGGCTGAACGGGGCGATGGCTTAGTGGCACAGGGAATGTTCCGATGGGGCTAGAAGTCACTTACCCTGTGCGGCTGGTAACGTGAAGTCAATGCTGTGGCGCTACGGTAAATCGCACTAAGTGTGATTTTCTGTGCAGTCAGGAGTGTCGCAAGACTTGGCTAGAGGCGGTAAAGCAGCTGCCTCTTAGCACCCTGGCATGCCAGACACAAAAAAACCGACCATAAGGTCGGTTTTTTCTGGATCTTGGTGCCCCGAGGGAGACTCGAACTCCCACTCCTTTCGAAAACGGATTTTGAATCCGCCGCGTCTACCAATTCCGCCATCAGGGCTTGTGGCGCCGCAGTATAGAGAGGTCGCCCAAGGCGGTCAATCGGCTTTCATGGTCAATTTTCACGCATTGGGCTAAACTTCCCGGCCCTGTCGAACCCGAACATCATCATGCGCGTCGCCGATTTTTCCTTCGAACTCCCCGATTCCCTGATTGCCCGCCATCCACTGGCCGAGCGTCATGGCAGCCGCCTGCTGGTGCTCGACGGCCCCAGCGGCGAACTGGCCCACAAGCAGTTCACCGACCTGCTCGACTACCTGCGCCCCGGTGACCTGATGGTGTTCAACAACACCCGGGTGATCCCGGCGCGGCTGTTCGGCCAGAAAGCCTCCGGCGGCAAGCTGGAAGTGCTGGTCGAGCGCGTGCTCGACAGCCACCGCGTGCTGGCCCATGTGCGTGCCAGCAAGGCGCCTAAGGAAGGCGCGCAGATCCTCATCGACGGCGGTGGCGAGGCCGAGATGGTCGCCCGCCACGACACGCTGTTCGAGCTGCGTTTCAGCGAAGAGGTGCTGCCGCTGCTCGAGCGCGTCGGCCATATGCCGCTGCCGCCGTACATTGACCGCCCCGACGAGGGCGCCGACCGCGAGCGCTACCAGACCGTCTACGCACAGCGCGCTGGCGCCGTGGCCGCGCCCACCGCCGGCCTGCACTTCGACGAGGCGCTGCTGGAAAAGATCGCCGCCAAAGGCGTTGAACGCGCCTTCGTCACCCTGCATGTAGGGGCAGGCACCTTCCAGCCGGTGCGGGTCGACAAGATCGAAGACCACACCATGCATAAAGAGTGGCTCGAAGTGGGCCAGGATGTGGTCGATGCCGTGCAGGCCTGCCGCGCCCGTGGCGGGCGGGTGATCGCCGTGGGCACCACCAGCGTGCGTTCGCTGGAGAGCGCGGCGCGCGATGGCGAGCTCAAGGCGTTCAGCGGCGACACCGACATCTTCATCTTCCCCGGCCGGCCGTTCCATGTGGTCGATTGCCTGGTCACCAACTTCCACCTGCCGGAGTCCACGCTGCTGATGCTGGTCTCGGCCTTCGCCGGTTACCCCGAGACCATGGCCGCTTATGCAGCGGCGGTCGCGAACGGTTACCGCTTCTTCAGTTACGGTGATGCCATGTTCATCACCCGCAATCCGGCGCCACGCGGCCCAGAGGATCAAGCATGAGTCGCACCTGTCGAATGTCGTTCGAACTGCTGGCCACCGACGGCAAGGCCCGTCGCGGCCGGCTGACCTTCCCCCGTGGCACGGTCGAAACCCCGGCCTTCATGCCGGTGGGCACCTATGGCACGGTCAAGGGCATGCTGCCGCGTGACATCGAGGCCATCGGCGCCGAGATCATCCTTGGCAACACCTTCCACCTGTGGCTGCGCCCGGGCACCGAGGTCATCAAGAAACACAACGGCCTGCACGATTTCATGCAATGGAAAGGCCCTATCCTCACTGATTCCGGTGGTTTCCAGGTGTTCAGCCTGGGCGCCATGCGCAAGATCAAGGAGGAAGGCGTGACCTTCGCATCGCCAGTGGACGGTTCCAAGGTGTTCATGGGGCCGGAAGAGTCCATGCAGGTCCAGCGCGACCTGGGCTCGGACATCGTGATGATCTTCGACGAGTGCACGCCGTACCCGGCCGAGCACGACGTGGCGCGCACCTCGATGGAGCTGTCGCTGCGCTGGGCCCAGCGCTCGAAGAGCGCCCATGGCGACAACACCGCGGCGCTGTTCGGTATCGTCCAGGGTGGGATGTACCAGGACCTGCGCATGCGCTCGCTGGAAGCGCTGGTCAACATCGACTTCGATGGCCTGGCCATCGGCGGCCTGTCGGTGGGCGAACCCAAGCACGAGATGATCAAGGTGCTGGACTACCTGCCCGCGCAGATGCCGGCTGACAAACCTCGTTACCTTATGGGGGTAGGCAAGCCGGAGGATCTTGTAGAGGGTGTGCGCCGCGGCGTCGACATGTTCGACTGCGTGATGCCCACGCGCAACGCGCGCAACGGCCATCTGTTCGTCGATACCGGGGTGATCAAGATCCGCAACGCGTTCCATCGCCACGATGAATCGCCGCTGGATCCGACCTGTGATTGCTATACCTGCACCAACTTCTCCCGCGCCTACCTGCACCACTTGGACAAGTGCGGCGAAATGTTGAGCAGCATGCTGAATACCATCCACAACTTGCGCCATTACCAGCGCTTGATGGCCGGTTTACGCGAGGCTATTCAACAGGGTAAATTGGCCGCCTTTGTCGACGCCTTCTACGCCAAGCGCGGGCTTCCCGTTCCGCCTTTGGACTGACTGTTCGCAACCATTATTAGAAAATTCCATTAGGAGAGCCCAATGAGCTTCTTTATCCCCGCCGCCTACGCGGACGCAGCAGCCCCAGCCGCCGGCCCAGCCGGTACCGGCTTCGAGTGGATCTTCCTGGTCGGCTTCCTGGTCATCTTCTACCTGATGATCTGGCGCCCGCAGGCCAAGCGTGCAAAAGAGCAGAAGAACCTGCTGAGCAACCTGCAGAAAGGTGACGAAGTTGTCACCAACGGCGGCATCGCCGGCAAGATCGTCAAGGTTGCCGATGACTTCGTGGTCCTGGAAGTGTCCGACACCGTCGAACTGAAGTTCCAGAAGGGCGCCATTGCCGCGACCCTGCCAAAAGGTACGCTCAAGGCTATCTGAGTTACCGGTTTCATTTTTCCAGTCGGGGCGCGCAAAGCGCCCCGCGTCTTGAACGGGCGGCGTGATGCTGAACAAATACCCTCTGTGGAAATACCTGCTGATCGTGGTGGTACTGGCGATCGGCTTCATTTATTCCGCACCCAACCTCTACCCGGATGATCCGGCGGTGCAGATCAGCGGCGCCAGTTCCGCCCTGCATGTCAGCCAGGCCGACCTCGATCGCGTCACCAAGGCGCTGACCGATGCCGGCATCACCGTCAAAGGCGGCAACCTGGGCGAGAAGGGCAGTGCGCTGGTGCGCCTGACCAACCAGGAAGACCAGCTGCCGGCCAAGGATGTGGCGCGCAAGGCCCTCGGTGACGACTATGTCGTGGCCCTGAACCTGGCCCAGACCACCCCGCAGTGGCTGCGCAACCTGGGTGCCAGCCCGATGAAGCTCGGCCTGGACCTGTCCGGTGGTGTGCACTTCCTGCTGGAAGTGGACATGGACAAGGCCATGACCGCGCGCATGAAAGTCTACGAAGGCGAGGTCAAGACCTTGCTGCGCAAAGAGCGCGTCCGCTACCGCAGCCTGCCGCAGCAGGACGGCGGCATCATGCTGGGCTTCGCCGACGATGCTACCCGCGAACAGGCGCGCAGCCTGATCCGCAAGAATTTCAGTGATTTCGACCTGACCACCACCGAGCGCAACGAGCTCGCCGTGCTGCGCCTGGCACTGACCCAGGCCAAGGTCGCCGAGATCCGCGAATACTCCATCAAGCAGAACCTCACCACCGTCCGCAACCGTGTGAACGAGCTGGGCGTGGCCGAGCCGCTGGTGCAGCGCCAGGGCGCCAACCGCATCGTGGTCGAGCTGCCAGGCGTGCAGGACACCGCCGAAGCCAAGCGTATCCTCGGCAAGACCGCCAACCTGGAGTTCCGCTTCGGTGCCGAGCCGGGCGCGTCCAAGGCCACCACCGAGGTGTTCGAGTTCCGCGAAGGCGGCCGCTCCGCTCCGGTCGAGCGCGGCCTGATCATCACCGGTGATCAGGTCACCGACGCCCAGGCCAGCTTCGACGAGCACGGTCGTCCGCAGGTGAACATTCGCCTCGACGGCCACGGCGGCGAGCTGATGAGCCGCGCCACGCGCAGCAACGTCGGCCGCAGCATGGCGGTGATCTTCATCGAGCAGAAGCCGGTGACCCGCTACCAGAAGCAGGTGGTCGACGGCGTCGAGAAAGAAGTCGCGGTGCAGACCTTCCAGGAAGAGAAGAAGATCATCAGTCTGGCGACCATCCAGTCGCCGCTGGGCAGCCAGTTCCGCATCACCGGGTTGAACGGCCAGGGCGAGTCTTCCGAGCTGGCCCTGCTGCTGCGTGCCGGTGGTCTGGCCGCGCCGATGTACTTCGCCGAAGAACGCACCATCGGCCCGAGCCTGGGTGCCGACAACATCACCAAGGGTATCGATGCCTCGCTGTGGGGCATGCTGTTCGTCTCGCTGTTCATCATCGCCATCTACCGTGCCTTCGGCGTGCTGGCGACCATCGCCCTGGCGGGCAACATGGTCCTGCTGCTGGCGCTGATGTCGCTGCTGGGTGCCACGCTGACCCTGCCGGGCATCGCCGGTATCGTGTTGACCATGGGTATGGCGGTGGACGCCAACGTGCTGATCTTCTCGCGGATCCGCGAAGAGATCGCCGCCGGCATGTCGGTGCAGCGCGCCATCCACGAAGGTTTCAACCGCGCCTACTCGGCGATCGTCGACGCCAACCTGACCACATTGCTGGTCGGCGGCATCCTGTTCGCCATGGGTACTGGTCCGGTCAAGGGCTTCGCGGTCACCATGTCCCTCGGGATTTTCACCTCGATGTTCACCGCCGTCATGGTGACCCGCGCACTGGTCAACCTGACCTGTGGCGGGCGTGACATCAAGAAGCTGTGGGTTTGAGGGAGCTGCGATGAAAACCATCAACTTCATGGGCGTGCGCAATGTCGCGTTCGCCATCACCGTGCTCCTTACCGTGCTGGCGCTGTTCAGCTGGTGGCACAAGGGCTTGAACTTCGGCCTGGACTTCACCGGCGGCACGCTGATCGAGCTCACCTACGAGCGCCCGGCGGACCTGGAGAAGGTGCGTACCGAGCTGGTTGGCTCCGGCTTCCACGATGCCGTGGTGCAGAGCTTCGGCGCCACCACCGACCTGCTGGTGCGCATGCCGGGCGATGACCCGCAGTTGGGCAACCGTGTGGCCGAGGCGTTGCAGAAGATCGGTGGCGATAACCCGGCCACGGTCAAGCGCGTCGAGTTCGTCGGCCCGCAGGTGGGCGAAGAGCTGCGTGACCAGGGCGGCCTCGGCATGCTCCTGGCCCTGGGCGGCATCCTCATCTACCTGGCGTTCCGGTTCCAGTGGAAGTTCGCGGTCGGCGCGATCATCTCGCTGATCCACGACGTGGTGGTCACCCTGGGCATCCTGTCGTTCTTCCAGATCACCTTCGACCTGACGGTGCTGGCGGCGGTGCTGGCGATCATCGGCTATTCGCTCAACGACACCATCGTCGTGTTCGACCGGGTGCGCGAGAACTTCCGCGTGCTGCGCAAGGCCTCGCTGATCGAGAACATCAACATCTCGACCACCCAGACCCTGCTGCGGACCGTCGCCACCTCGGTGTCGACCTTGCTGGCCATCGCCGCGCTGCTGTTCTTCGGCGGTGACAACCTGTTCGGCTTCTCCCTGGCGCTGTTCATCGGTGTCATGGCGGGTACCTACTCGTCGATCTACATCGCCAACGTGGTGCTGATCTGGCTGAACCTGAGCAGCGAAGACCTGATCCCGCCGGTCAAGGCCGAGGGTGTGGACGAGCGCCCGTAAGGCTTCGCCCCACGCCGTCTGGCGTAAAGAAAGGCGCGAGTGTTGAACTCGCGCCTTTTTTTTTGCTCCAAGGCTGGGAGAAGGCGGGCCCTATGCCCGCGGGTACGATCAGGAGGTTCACGTGAACAAATCAATGCTGGTGGGTGCGGTTCTGGGTGCTGTCGGTGTGACTGCCGGAGGTGCTGTGGCGACCTACAGCTTGGTGAACAAGGGGCCTGAGTACGCCCAGGTCACCGACGTGCAGCCGATCAAGCAGCAGGTGAAGACGCCGCGCGAGGTCTGCAAGGATGTCACCGTGACGCGCCAGGCGCCGGTCAAGGACCAGCACCAGATCGCCGGTACGGTGGTCGGCGCCATTGCTGGTGGCCTGTTGGGTAACCAGATCGGCGGCGGTACCGGCAAGAAGATTGCCACCGTGGCCGGCGCGGTCGGCGGCGGCTATGCCGGCAACAAGGTGCAGGAAGGCATGCAAGAGCGTGACACCTACACCACCACGCAAACCCGTTGCAACACGGTCAATGACATCAGCGACAAGGTCGTGGGCTACAACGTGACCTATTCCATCGGTGACCAGGTTGGCAAGGTGAAGATGGATCATGAGCCGGGCTCGACCATCCCGCTGGACAAGAACGGCAAGCTGATCCTGAGTCAGAACCAGCCGGGGCAGTGAGCCTTTTGCGGATTCATCTCAAGGAACTGTTCGCACCGTGCTGATTTAGCAGGAACAGCGTGGGAGCGGGCTTGCCCCGCGATGCGGTGTATGGCACCGGCTTTGCCGGTGATCGCGGGTCAAGCCCGCTCCACGCTGGTGATTTCCTAAAAACGGCGGCACAAAAAAAGCACCTCGAGAGGTGCTTTTTTTGTGCTCGCAATCGGCGCTTAGCGCTTCATGTGTTCCGGCAGGTGCGGCTGGATGGCAGTCAGCACGGCCTTGAAGCACTTGATGTTGCCCGCGACGATGTGGCCTTTCTCGAGGAATTCGTGGCCACCGTTGAAGTCGCTGACCAGGCCGCCTGCTTCCTGGATCAGCAGCACGCCTGCGGCCATGTCCCACTCGGACAGGCCCGACTCCCAGAAGGCGTCGAAGCGGCCGGCGGCGACATAGGCCAGGTCCAGGCTGGCGGAACCGGCGCGGCGGATGCCGGCGGTCTGGCCAGTCAGGGCGCGGAACATGCCCAGGTAGTTGTCCAGGTCGGCCATCTGGCTGTCACGGAACGGGAAACCGGTACCCAGCAGGGCGCCTTCCAGGCTGGTGCGCGAGCTGACGCGCAGGCGACGGCCATTGATCTGGGCGCCACGGCCACGGCTGGCGGTGAATTCTTCCTGGCGAACCGGATCGACGATCACGGCGTGCTCGAGGCGGCCGCGGTATTTGCAGGCGATGCTGACAGCGAAGTGCGGCACGCCACGCAGGAAGTTGGTGGTGCCGTCCAGCGGATCGATGATCCACAGATAGTCCTTGCCTTCCTCGCCGGTGCCGGCGTGCAGGCCAGTTTCTTCGCCCTGGATGGAGTGGTTCGGGTAGGCCTTGCGCAGGGCTTCGACGATGACCTTCTCGGCGGCGCGATCAACCTCGGACACGTAGTCCTTGGCCTGCTTTTCGTCGACTTTGATGCTGTCCAGGCGTTCGATGGAGCGGAAAATCAGTTCACTGGCGCTGCGAGCGGCGCGCAGGGCGATATTCAGCATAGGCTGCATGGGAAGGTCACCTGGAGATGTTAAAGAGGAAAGCCGGCCATTCTAGCAGAAATCTTTGACGACAGAAGTGTCACATTTGCTTTCATGGCGTTACGCTGGTCGGTTCTGTAAGATCGAACCCTCCTTTTTCTGCATCCGAGAGCACGACACCTTGCTGCAAAATATTCGTGTTGTCCTGGTCAATACCAGCCACCCCGGCAACATCGGCGGCGCTGCGCGTGCCATGAAGAACATGGGCTTGTCGCGCCTGGTGCTGGTGCAGCCGAAAGAATTCCCGGCCGCCGATGCCTCGGCGCGCGCCTCGGGTGCCGACGACGTGCTGGCCGGCGCCCAGGTGGTCGACAGCCTCGAGCAGGCGCTGGTCGGCTGCAGCCTGGTCATGGGCACCAGCGCCCGCGAGCGCAGCATTCCCTGGCCGCTGATCGGTCCCCGTGAGTGCGGCACCAAGGCGGTGGAGCACGCCCTGGCCGGCGAAGAAATCGCCCTGGTGTTCGGTCGCGAACACGCCGGCCTGACCAACGAAGAACTGCAGCGATGTCACTTCCACGTGCACATTCCCTCCAATCCCGACTTCAGCTCGCTGAATCTGGCCGCCGCGGTCCAGGTGCTCGCCTACGAGGTGCGCATGGCCTCGTTGGCGGTGCCGGACGCGGCGCCCAAGGTCGAGAAGGCGGACGCCAATGAACTGGCGACCATGGACGAAATGGAGCTGTTTTATGACCACCTGGAAAAAACCCTGGTGGACATCGGCTTCCTCGACCCAGCCAAGCCCAAGCACCTGATGCCGCGCATGCGTCGGCTGTATGGGCGCAGCTCGGTCGAGCGTACGGAAATGAGCATTTTGCGCGGCATCCTCACCGAGACCCAGAAAGTTGTCCGGGGCGAGCCGCATAAACGGAAGGACTGAACGATGTTCGAGCGTCTGCGTGAAGATATTCAAAGTGTTTTCCATCGTGACCCCGCCGCGCGCAATGCCTTCGAGGTGTTGACCTGCTACCCGGGCATGCACGCCATCTGGCTGCACCGCCTGGGCAATGCCCTGTGGAAGCGCGATTTCAAGTGGCTGGCGCGCCTGGTGTCGAACTTCGGCCGCTGGCTGACCGGTATCGAAATCCATCCGGGCGCGACCATCGGCCGGCGCTTCTTCATCGATCACGGCATGGGCATCGTCATTGGCGAAACCGCCGAGATCGGCGACGACGTGACCCTCTACCAGGGTGTCACCCTCGGGGGCACCAGCTGGAACAAGGGCAAGCGTCACCCGACCCTGGAAAACGGCGTCGTGGTCGGTGCCGGGGCCAAGGTGCTCGGCCCGTTCACCGTGGGCGCCGGGGCCAAGATCGGCTCCAACGCGGTGGTTACCAAGGCGGTGCCGGCCGGCGCCACGGCGGTAGGCATCCCGGGGCGGATCATCGTCAAGACCGAGGATGACGCCATCGAGGCCAAGCGCAAGGCCATGGCCGAGAAGATCGGCTTCGACGCCTATGGCGTCAGTGGCGACATGCCGGACCCGGTGGCGCGCGCCATCGGCCAGATGCTCGACCACCTGCAGGCCGTCGACGAGCGCCTGGAGGGCATGTGTGGCGCGCTGACCCGGATGGGCAGTGACTACTGCGCCAAGGAGCTGCCAGCGCTGCCCGACGACGACTTCGCCGAGGCCTGCGTCGAGCTGAAGCAGGGCGACACTCGGTCGCATTGATTGCGCCGGCCCGATACAAGGGGCGTGTGCTCGCGCCCCTTGTCTGCTACACTCGCGGCCGCCTCCCGCATGCATACCCGACTAAAGCACTAGGTCTTATAGTTGACTTAAATGCTCGGGAATCGCATACTCGCACACATCCTGTAACTCCCGTGGTACCCATACGCCATGCGACTGACTACCAAAGGCCGATACGCCGTGACCGCCATGCTTGACCTGGCGTTGCACGCGCAGCAGGGGCCGGTGTCTTTGGCCGATATTTCCGAGCGCCAGGGCATTTCCCTCTCTTATCTGGAGCAGCTGTTCGCCAAGCTGCGCCGCAGCAGCCTGGTATCCAGCGTTCGCGGCCCAGGCGGCGGCTACCAGCTGTCGCGAGGCATGGAAACCATCCAGGTGGCCCAGGTCATCGACGCGGTCAACGAATCGGTCGATGCCACCCGTTGCCAGGGCCTGGGGGATTGCCACGCCGGTGATACCTGCCTGACTCACCACCTGTGGTGTGACCTGAGCCAGCAGATCCATGAATTCCTCAGTGGCATCAGCCTGGCCGACCTCGTCATGCGCCGCGAGGTGCAGGAAGTCGCCCAGCGCCAGGACCTGCGCCGCGTCGCAGGCCGAACCGCCCAGCTGGACAAGATTGAGACGTCCGCCGTCGACTGAAACTGCAGCGACGAGCGACGCCACCGCCTGATAGGAGATACTCAATGAAGTTGCCGATCTACCTCGATTACTCCGCGACCACGCCGGTCGATCCCCGTGTCGCCCAGAAGATGGCCGAGTGCCTGCTGGTTGACGGGAACTTCGGTAACCCGGCCTCGCGCTCCCACGTGTTCGGCTGGAAAGCCGAGGAAGCAGTCGAGAACGGCCGCCGCCAGGTCGCCGAACTGATCAACGCCGACCCGCGCGAGATCGTCTGGACCAGCGGTGCCACCGAGTCCGACAACCTCGCCCTCAAAGGCGTGGCGCACTTCTATCAGACCAAGGGCAAGCACATCATCACCTCCAAGATCGAGCACAAGGCGGTCCTGGATACCGCTCGCCAGCTCGAGCGTGAAGGTTTCGAGGTCACCTACCTCGAGCCGGGTGAAGACGGCATCGTCACCCCGGCGATGGTCGAAGCCGTCCTGCGCGACGACACCATCCTGGTCTCGCTGATGCACGTGAACAACGAAGTCGGCTCGATCAACGACATCGCCGCCATCGGTGAACTGACCCGTTCGCGCGGTGTACTGTTCCATGTCGACGCCGCGCAGTCGGCCGGCAAGGTCGAGATCGACGTGCAAAAGCTCAAGGTCGACCTGATGTCGTTCTCCGCGCACAAGGTCTACGGCCCCAAAGGCATCGGCGCGCTGTACGTCAGCCGCAAGCCGCGCGTGCGCCTGGAAGCCATCATTCACGGCGGTGGCCATGAGCGCGGCATGCGTTCGGGCACCCTGCCGACCCACCAGATCGTCGGCATGGGCGAAGCCTTCGCCATCGCCAAGCAGGAAATGGCCGCTGAAAACGTGCGCATCAAGGCCCTGAGCGACCGCTTCTTCAAGCAGGTCTCGGACCTCGAAGAGCTGTACGTCAACGGCAGCCAGACCCAGCGCGTTCCGCACAACCTGAACCTGAGCTTCAACTACGTCGAAGGCGAGTCGCTGCTGATGTCGCTCAAGGACATCGCTGTTTCGTCCGGTTCGGCCTGCACCTCCGCTTCGCTCGAGCCGTCCTACGTCCTGCGCGCCCTGGGCCGCAACGACGAGCTGGCGCACAGCTCGATCCGCTTCTCCTTCGGTCGCTTCACCACCGAGGAAGAAGTCGACTACGCCGCGCAGAAAGTCTGCGAGGCCGTGAACAAGCTGCGCGAATTGTCGCCGCTGTGGGACATGTACAAAGACGGCGTCGACATCTCCAAGATCGAGTGGGCCGCCCACTAAGCAGTCGCCGGCAAGAGCGGCTCCCTGATGAGGAAGGAATTGCACCATGGCATACAGTGAAAAGGTCATCGACCACTACGAAAACCCGCGCAACGTCGGCAAGATGAACGCCGACGATCCGGATGTCGGTACCGGCATGGTCGGCGCCCCGGCCTGCGGTGACGTGATGCGCCTGCAGATCAAGGTCAACGAGCAGGGCGTCATCGAAGACGCCAAGTTCAAGACCTACGGTTGCGGTTCGGCCATCGCCTCCAGCTCCCTCGCCACCGAGTGGATGAAGGGCAAGACCCTGGACGAGGCCGAGACCATCAAGAACACCCAGCTGGCTGAAGAGCTGGCATTGCCGCCGGTCAAGATCCACTGCTCCGTGCTCGCCGAAGATGCCATCAAGGCCGCTGTTCGCGATTACAAGCAGAAGAAAGGCTTGGTCTAAGTCGACTGCGAGGTAAGGAGTTCCGATGGCTATCAGCATGACAGAAGCCGCCGCCAACCACATTCGCCGCTCCCTCGACGGGCGCGGCAAGGGTGAGGGCATTCGCCTGGGCGTGCGCACCACCGGCTGCTCGGGCCTGGCCTACGTGCTGGAGTTCGTCGACGAGCTCGCCGCCGAAGACCAGGTGTTCGAGAACCATGGCGTGAAGGTCATCATCGACCCGAAAAGCCTGGTGTACCTCGATGGCACCGAGCTGGACTTCGTCAAGGAAGGGTTGAACGAAGGTTTCAAGTTCAACAACCCCAACGTGCGCGGTGAGTGTGGCTGCGGCGAAAGCTTCAACGTTTGAGGCTGGCTGTGGGTACTCTTTGCCATTTCGCCCTGTTCGACCTGCAACCGGCTTTTCGCCTGGACCTCGACCAACTGGCCGTTCGCTATCGTGAACTGGCCCGTGAGGTCCACCCTGACCGCTTCGCCGACGCTTCCGAGCGTGAGCAGCGTGTCGCCCTGGAAAAGTCCGCAGCATTGAACGACGCCTACCAGACCTTGCGCAGCGCGCCGCGTCGCGCCCGTTACCTGCTGGCCATCGGTGGCCACGAAGTGCCTCAGGAAGTCACGGTGCATGACCCGGACTTCCTGCTGCAGCAGATGCAGTGGCGCGAAGAGCTCGAAGAGTTGCAGGACGAAGCCGATCTTGACGGTGTTGGTGTGTTCAAGAAGCGCCTCAAGGGTGCCCAGGACGCACTGAACAATGACTTCGCCGACTGTTGGGACGATGCAGCCCAGCGCGACAAGGCCGAGCGCCTGATGCGCCGCATGCAGTTCCTCGACAAGCTCGCCCAAGAAGTGCGCCAACTCGAAGAGCGCCTCGACGATTAACCCCGGCGTCGCCCGTGATGACGCCTAAGGTACTCAGATAAGCATGGCCCTACTGCAGATCGCCGAACCCGGTCAGAGCCCTCAACCGCACCAGCGCCGCCTGGCGGTGGGCATCGACCTGGGCACCACCAATTCTCTCGTCGCCGCCGTGCGCAGCGGGCGCAGCGAGCCGTTGCCCGATGACCAGGGCCAGGTGATCCTGCCCTCGGCTGTGCGTTATCTCGAAGGCCGCAATGAAGTGGGCCAGGCTGCCCGCGATGCCGCCTCCAGCGACCCATTGAACACCATCCTGTCGGTCAAGCGCCTGATGGGGCGCGGCCTGGCCGACGTCAAGCAGCTGGGCGAGCAACTGCCGTACCGTTTCGTCGGTGGCGAGTCGCACATGCCATTCATCGACACCGTCCAGGGCCCGAAGAGCCCGGTGGAAGTGTCGGCCGATATCCTCAAGGTGTTGCGCCAGCGCGCCGAGGAAACCCTTGGCGGCGAGCTGGTGGGGGCGGTGATCACCGTGCCGGCATACTTCGACGATGCCCAGCGCCAGGCGACCAAGGATGCCGCCAAGCTGGCCGGCCTCAACGTCCTGCGCCTGCTCAACGAGCCCACTGCGGCGGCCGTGGCCTATGGCCTGGACCAGAATGCCGAAGGCCTGGTGGCGATCTACGACCTGGGCGGCGGTACCTTTGATATTTCCATCCTGCGCCTGACCGGCGGTGTCTTCGAGGTGCTGGCCACCGGTGGCGATACCGCCCTGGGCGGCGATGATTTCGACCACGCCATCGCCGGCTGGATCATCGAGCAGGCGGGGCTGTCCTCCGACCTCGACCCGGCCACCCAGCGCCAGCTGCTGCAGGCTGCCTGCGCGGCCAAGGAAGCCCTGACCGACGCCGATGTGGTCGGTGTCAGCCACGGCGCCTGGCAGGGCGAGCTGAGCCGGGTGGCTTTCGACGCCATGATCGAGCCATTGGTCGCCCGCAGCCTCAAGGCCTGCCGTCGTGCCGTGCGTGACAGCGGCGTCGAGCTCGAAGAAGTCGGCGCGGTGGTCATGGTCGGCGGTTCGACCCGCGTGCCACGTGTGCGCGAGGCGGTCGGCGCACTGTTTGGCCGTACCCCGCTGACCTCGATCGACCCGGACCAGGTGGTGGCCATTGGTGCCGCGATCCAAGCTGATACCCTGGCTGGCAACCGTCGCGAAGGCGGCGAGCTGTTGCTGCTGGACGTTATCCCGCTGTCGCTCGGCCTCGAGACCATGGGCGGGCTGATGGAGAAGGTGATCCCGCGCAACACCACCATCCCGGTGGCCCGCGCCCAGGAGTTCACCACCTACAAGGATGGCCAGTCGGCCATGATGATCCACGTGCTGCAGGGTGAGCGCGAGCTGATCAGCGATTGCCGCTCGCTGGCACGCTTCGAGCTGCGCGGCATCCCGGCGATGGTGGCCGGTGCCGCGAAGATCCGTGTGACCTTCCAGGTCGACGCCGACGGCCTGCTCAGCGTCGCGGCCCGCGAGCTGGGTTCGGGCGTGGAATCGAGCATTCAGGTCAAGCCATCGTATGGCCTGACCGACGGCGAGATCGCCCGCATGCTCAAGGACTCGTTCGAGCATGCCGGCTCCGACAAGCACGCGCGCCAACTGCGCGAGCACCAGGTCGACGCCGAGCGCCTGCTCGAAGCGGTGCAGGGCGCCCTGGACGCCGATGGCGAACGCTTGCTCAGCAGCGACGAGCGCGAAGCGATCGAATTCCAGATGCAGGAACTACGTGATTTGCTGAGCGGCACCGATGGCGCTGCCATCGAGCAACAGACCAAGCGTCTGTCGCAGGTGACCGATGCATTTGCCGCCCGTCGCCTTGATTCGACGGTCAAAGCCGCACTGGCCGGGCGCAACCTGAATGAGATCGAGGAGTAATCGATGCCGCTGGTGACATTCCTGCCGCATGAGAAGTTCTGCCCCGAAGGGCTGACCGTGGAAGTGCCGTCCGGGACCAATATCCTGGAACTGGCCCACGACCATCACATCGAGATGGAAAGCGCCTGCGGCGGCGTCAAGGCCTGCACCACCTGCCATTGCATCATCCGCAAGGGCTTCGACTCCCTTGAGGAGGCCGATGAGCTGGAGGAAGACATGCTGGACAAGGCCTGGGGCCTGGAGGCGCAGTCGCGCCTGGGTTGCCAGGTGGTCGTCGGCGATGAGGACCTCACCATCGAGATCCCCAAGTATTCGCTCAACCACGCCGCAGAAGCGCCGCACTGAGGTTTTGTACATGAGTCTGAAATGGGTTGATGTACTTGAGATCGCTATCCAGCTTGCGGAAAGCAAGCCTGAGGTCGATCCTCATTACGTGAATTTCGTCGATCTGCGCGCCTGGGTGATGGCGCTGCCTGAATTCGATGACGATCCGTCGCGTTGCGGTGAGAAGGTTCTCGAGGCCATCCAGGCGGCCTGGATCGAAGAAGCCGACTGAGCGCACGCTGCAGGTTAGGCAATCCCCTGGAACCCGCGTATAATTCGCGGGTTTAATTTTTCGCAACACTCAATATTCTGGAGTTTTCCATGGCTGTTCAACGTACTTTCTCCATCATCAAGCCTGACGCCGTTGCCAAGAACGTCATCGGCGAGATCACCACTCGCTTCGAGAAAGCCGGCCTGCGCGTCGTCGCTTCGAAAATGAAGCAGCTGTCCAAAGCCGAAGCCGAAGGCTTCTACGCTGAGCACAAAGAGCGCGGCTTCTTCGGTGACCTGGTTGCCTTCATGACTTCGGGCCCTGTTGTTGTGCAGGTTCTGGAAGGCGAAAACGCCATTCTGGCCAACCGTGAGCTGATGGGCGCCACCAATCCTAAAGAAGCTGCTGCCGGCACCATCCGTGCTGACTTCGCCGAGTCGATCGACGCCAACGCTGTTCACGGTTCGGACTCCGAAGCCGCTGCCGCTCGCGAAATCGCTTACTTCTTCGCTGCTACCGAGGTAACCACTCGCTAAGCGAAGGCTTACGAGTGAGGGTGAATCCATGACGACATCGACTGACAAGATCAACCTGCTGGGGCTTACCCTGGCGGAAATGGAACAGTTCTTCGACTCAATCGGGGAGAAGCGCTTCCGTGCCGGTCAGGTGATGAAATGGATTCACCACTTTGGCGTCGATGATTTCGCCGCCATGACGAACGTCGGCAAGGTCTTGCGCGAAAAGCTCGAGGCCGTTGCCGAAATTCGGGGTCCGGAAGTGGTCAGCGAAGACATTTCCGCCGACGGCACCCGCAAGTGGGTGATCCGCGTTGCCTCCGGCAGCTGCGTCGAGACCGTCTACATCCCCACCGACGATCGCGGCACGCTGTGCGTGTCGTCGCAAGCTGGCTGCGCCCTGGACTGCAGTTTCTGCTCCACCGGCAAGCAAGGCTTCAACAGCAACCTCACCGCCGCCGAAGTGATCGGCCAGGTGTGGCTTGCGAACAAATCCTTCGGGACCGTCCCGGCCAAGATCGACCGCGCGATTACCAACGTGGTCATGATGGGCATGGGCGAGCCCTTGCTGAATTTCGATAATGTCATCGCCGCCATGAAGATCATGATGGAAGATCTGGGCTATGGCATTTCCAAGCGGCGCGTCACCCTGTCCACCTCGGGCGTGGTGCCGATGATCGACGAGCTGGCCAAGCACATCGATGTGTCCCTGGCCCTGTCGCTGCACGCGCCGAACGACGAGCTGCGCAACAAGCTGGTGCCGATCAACAAGAAGTACCCGCTGAAGATGCTGCTGGAGTCGTGCATGGGCTATATGTCCACCCTCGGCGGCAAGCGTGTGCTGACCATCGAGTACACCCTGCTCAAGGACGTCAACGACCAGCCCGAGCACGCCGCGCAGATGATCGAGCTGCTGCGTGATGTGCCGTGCAAGATCAACCTGATCCCGTTCAACCCGTTCCCGCACTCCGGCTACGAGCGGCCGAGCAACAATGCCATCCGCCGCTTCCAGGACCTGCTGCACCACGGCGGTTTCAACGTGACCACGCGCACCACCCGCGGTGACGACATCGACGCCGCATGTGGCCAGCTGGTGGGCCAGGTCAACGACCGCACCCGCCGCAGCGAGCGCTACATCGCCGTGCGTCAGCTGGCCGCCGACGAGCCGCAAGACAGCGCCGCGCGCCCCTGACGAGCACCTGCCCCATGAGCCTGCGCACCGCGCTGTCGATCCTGACGCTTTCGCTGCTGGCCGGCTGCGTGTCCGGCGGCGCGGGTGACCCCCTGGCCAACCGCCAGGGGCGTGAGGCGGCGGGGCATGCCTATGTGCAGTTGGGCCTGGGGTATTTGCAACAAGGTTTGACCGAACGCGCCAAGGCCCCTCTGGCCAAGGCCTTGGCCCTCGACGCCCGCGATGCCGATGCCCATGCGGCGCTGGCCTTGGTGTTCCAGGCCGAGGGCGAGCCTGCCCTGGCCGGCGAGCACTTCGACAAGGCCTTGTCCATCCGCCCGGATGACACGCGAATCCGCAACAACTACGGCAGTTTCCTATATGCTCAGGGCCGATTCGACGAAGCCCACGCGATGTTCCTCCAGGCTGCCGCCGATACCCTGTATCCTGAACGTTCGCGGGTCTACGAGAACCTCGGGCTCACCGCCTTGAAGCGGGGGCAGGGTGAACAGGCGCACGAATACCTGGAGAAGGCCCTTCGGCTCAATCAGCGGCAACCGAAGGCTTTGCTCGAAATGGCTGAGTTGTCCTACGAAAACAGGCATTATGTGCCGGCCCGGAATTACTACGATCGATTCAGCCAGCTGAGCGACCAGAATGCCCGCAGCCTGCTGCTGGGCCATCGCCTGGCACTTGCCCTTGACGAGCAGGGCACCGCGGCTCGCTTGGGCCAGCAATTACAACGACTTTATCCCGGTACGCCGGAATATCAGCAATACCTGTCGGAGCAACGATGAAAGCCGCGCACACTGAAGTAGCAGCAGCGACTCGCCAGAACCCCGGTGACGTCTTGCGCCAGGCCCGCGAAAAACGCGAATGGAGCCAGGCCGAGGTCGCTCGCAAGCTCAACCTCACGGTATCTTCGCTGAACAACCTGGAAAACGGCGCCTTCGACAAGCTGCCCGGGCATACCTTCGCCCGTGGCTACATCCGCGCCTACGCCAAGCTGATGGACATGGACCAGGCGCCCCTGGTCGAGGCCTTCGACCAGATCACCGGGACCCATGCCAAAGGCAGTGAGGTGCACGCGCTCGGCCGTATCGAAGAGCCGGTGCGCCTGTCGCACAACATCCTGCGCGTGGTCAGCCTGTTGCTGCTGGTCGCCGTGGTCGGCGGCGGTTTCTTCTGGTGGCAGGACCAGAGCAACCTGCGCGGCAAGGACCTGGCCAAGATCGCCTTGGAGCACGTCGAGGTCGAGAGCGCCGACGGCACCACGCAGATTCACCCGCTGGACGAGCCGGAAGACCAGGCCGTGAGCGAGGGCCAGCAGGCCGAAGGCCAGGCCCTGCCGCTGGAACCGAACAGCGCCGAGCAGACACCGGTCGCCGAGGCCCAGGCGCCAGTCGCCTCCGTGGCACCTGCAACGCCAGCCACCAGCGCCGCGCCGACTGCCGCCGCGCCTGTGGCACCGGTTGTCGCGCCAGCCGCGCCTGCCGTGGTCACCCCCGCCGTGCCTGCCGCCGCCGCGCCAACCACAGCCGTCGCGGCCACCGCCGCGGTCGCGCCGGCTGCGCCCGCTGAAGCCACGCCGGCCCCGGCCGGCAGCGCCAAGGTTCATATCCAATTCACCGCCGATTGCTGGACCCAGGTCACCGACGGCAACGGCAAGGTGCTGTTCAGCGCCATCAAGCGCAAGGGCGACAGCCTGGAACTGACCGGCAAGCCACCGTTCGCGGTGCGCCTGGGCTTCGCCCGCGGCGCCCAGGTGAGCTACAACGGCCAGGCGGTCGATGTCGCCCCGTTCACCAGTGGCGAAACCGCTCGCCTGAAGTTGGGACAGTAAGTCATGCACGGCGAATCTCCGATCAAACGTCGCGAATCCCGCAAGATCTGGGTCGGCAATGTGCCGGTGGGTGGTGATGCGCCCATCGCGGTGCAGAGCATGACCAACACCGACACCAACGATGTCGCCGCCACCGTGGCGCAGATCCAGCGCCTGGTCGATGCCGGCGTGGACATCGTCCGTGTCTCGGTACCGGACATGGACGCCGCCGAGGCGTTCGGCAAAATCAAGAAACTGGTCAGCGTGCCATTGGTCGCCGACATCCATTTCGACTACAAGATCGCTCTGCGCGTGGCCGAACTGGGCGTCGACTGCCTGCGCATCAACCCGGGCAACATCGGCCGTGAAGACCGTGTGCGCGCCGTGGTCGATGCCGCCCGCGACCGTGGCATCCCGATCCGCATCGGCGTCAACGCAGGCTCCCTGGAAAAGGACCTGCAGAAGAAGTACGGCGAGCCGACCCCGGCGGCGCTGGTCGAATCGGCCCTGCGTCACGTCGAGCACCTTGACCGCCTGGATTTCCAGGACTTCAAGGTCAGCGTCAAGGCTTCCGACGTGTTCATGGCCGTCGAAGCCTACCGCCTGCTGGCCAAACAGATCATCCAGCCGCTGCACTTAGGCATCACCGAAGCCGGCGGCCTGCGCTCGGGGACGGTGAAATCCGCCGTCGGCCTAGGTATGCTGCTGGCCGAAGGCATCGGTGACACCATCCGCATTTCCCTGGCCGCCGATCCGGTCGAGGAAGTGAAGGTCGGCTACGACATCCTCAAGTCGCTGCACCTGCGTTCCCGTGGCATCAACTTCATCGCCTGCCCGAGCTGCTCGCGGCAGAACTTCGATGTGGTCAAGACCATGAACGAACTGGAAGGGCGCCTGGAGGACCTGCTGGTGCCGCTGGACGTGGCGGTGATCGGTTGCGTGGTCAACGGCCCGGGCGAGGCCAAAGAGTCGCACGTGGGCCTGACCGGCGGCACGCCGAACCTGGTGTATATCGACGGCAAGCCATCGCAGAAGCTGAACAACGACAACCTGGTCGACGAGCTGGAAAAGCTCATCCGCCAGAAAGCGGCCGAGAAGGCCGAGGCCGACGCGGCGCTGATCGCCCGCGGCTGATACACAGATTCGTAAGGACTATTCGTGAGCAAATCGCTGCAAGCCATCCGTGGCATGAACGACATCCTGCCCGACCAGTCGCCGCTGTGGCGCTACTTCGAGGGCACCGTGGCCGGCTTGCTGGACAGCTACGGCTACAGCCAGATCCGCACGCCGATCGTCGAGTTCACCGAGCTGTTCAAGCGCTCTATCGGTGAAGTCACCGATATCGTCGAGAAGGAGATGTACACCTTCGAGGACCGCAACGGCGACTCGCTCACCCTGCGCCCCGAAGGCACCGCCGCCTGCGTGCGTGCCGTGCTCGAGCACGGCATTACCGGCAACGGCCAGGTGCAGAAGCTCTGGTACATCGGCCAGATGTTCCGCCACGAGCGGCCGCAGAAGGGCCGCTACCGCCAGTTCCACCAGATCGGCGTGGAGGTGTTCAACCTCGACGGCCCGGACGTCGACGCCGAACTCATCATGCTGACCTGGCGTCTGTGGGGCTTGCTGGGTATCCAGGATGCGGTCGAGCTGCAGCTCAACAGCCTGGGCACCAGCGCAGCCCGCGCGCGTTACCGCGATGCGCTGGTCGAGTACCTGTCGGCCCGCCTCGAACAACTGGACGAAGACAGCCAGCGCCGCCTGAAGAGCAACCCGCTGCGCATCCTCGACAGCAAGGACCAGAACACCCAGGCGGTACTGGTTGGCGCACCGAAGCTCGAAGACTACCTGGACGAAGAGTCCCGCGTGCACTTCGAGGGCCTGAAGGCCCGCCTGGACGCCGCCGGCATTCCGTTCGTGATCAACACCAAGCTGGTCCGCGGCCTGGACTACTACAGCAAGACCGTGTTCGAGTGGGTCACCGACAAGCTCGGCGCCCAGGGCACCGTCTGCGCCGGTGGCCGTTATGACGGCCTGGTCGAGCAGATGGGCGGCAAGCCCACCCCGGGCGTCGGTTTTGCCATGGGCATCGAGCGTCTGATCCTGCTGCTGGAGACCCTGGGCAAGGTGCCTGAGTCGATCAGCCGTACCATCGACGTCTACCTGTGCGCCTTTGGCGAACAGGCGGAGTTGGCCGGCCTGCGCCTGAGCGAAAGCCTGCGCGACCTCCAGCCGAACCTGCGCCTGGCGGTCAATGCCGGTGGCGGCAGCTTCAAGAGCCAGTTCAAGAAGGCCGACAAGAGCGGCGCGCTGTTCGCCCTGATCCTCGGCGACGACGAGCTGGCCAAGCAAGAGATTGGCGTGAAGCCCCTGCGCGGCCAGGGCGAACAACAGAACATTGCCTGGGATGCGCTTGCTGCGCACCTGGAAACCGCGATCGCCCAGGCGTGATGCGGTCCGACAACGAATAGGCGAATAGGAGTATTGGGGTGTCGAGTACCGATGATGAAGGCCTGGCAGCGGCCAAGGACTGGTGGAACCGCAACGGCAAGCCACTGCTGACCGGCGCCCTGCTGGCCGGTGTGGTGGTGATGGGCTGGCAGACCTGGCACAAGTATCAGGCCAACCAGTCGCAAGGCGCTTCGGCGTTGTATCAGGCCCTGCTGGAAACCTCGCTGACGCCAGATGGCAAGCCTGACGCGAGCAAGGTGGCGGAGCTTTCCGGCAAGCTCAAGAGCGAGTTCGGCGGCACCGCCTACGCCCAGTACGGCAGCCTGTTCGTCGCCAAGGTGGCGGTCGAGAGCGGCAAGCTGGACGACGCGGCGAGCGAACTCAAAAGCGTGATGGACAAGCCGGCCGACGCCACCCTGAGCGAGATTTCGCGCCAGCGCCTGGCCCGCGTGCTCGCGGCCCAGGACAAGGCCGAGGACGCCCTCAAGCTGCTCGACGGCGACACCGACAAGGCCTTCCTGGCCAGCCGTGAAGAACTCAAGGGCGACCTGCTGGTGCAGCTGGGCCGCGCCGACGACGCGCACGGCGCCTACGAAAAAGCCAAGGCCGCGCTGTCCGACGACGCCGCGATCGGTGGCCTGCAACTGAAGCTGGATGACCTGGCCAAAGGGGACGCCTGAAGTGAAGGGTTGGAAACAAGCAGCAGTGCTCACCCTCGCCGTCCTGGCGGCGGGTTGCAGCAGCAACAGCAAGAAGGAACTGCCCCCGGCCGAGCTGACCAAGTTCACCGAGGAAGTGGTGCTGAAGAAGCAGTGGAGCCGTTCGATCGGTGACGGCCAGGGTGAGACCTACAACACCCTGGTGCCGGCCATCGAGAACGACCGCATCTACGCTTCCGACGTCAACGGCGAGGTCTTCGCGCTGAACCGCATCACCGGTGACGTGGTGTGGAAGAAGGACCTCGAGCTGCCGGTTTCCGGCGCCGTGGGCGTGGGCTATGGCCTGGTCATGCTGGGTACCCTGAAGGGCGAGGTCATTGCCCTGGACTCCAGCACCGGCGAGGAGCGCTGGCGCTCCCGCGTCTCCAGTGAAGTGCTGGCTCCGCCCGCCAACAATGGCGACGTGGTGGTGGTGCAGACCCAGGACGACCGCCTGGTCGGCTTCGACGCCGCCACGGGCGACCGTCGCTGGATCTACGAGAACAGCCCGGCCGTGCTGACCCTGCGCGGTACCGGCGCGCCGGTGGTGACCAACCGCCTGGCCGTTGCCGGCCTCTCAACCGGCAAGGTGGTGGCGGTCGACATCAGCAACGGCGTGCCAGTGTGGGAAAGCCGCGTGGCCGTTCCGCAGGGCCGTTCCGAGCTGGACCGCGTGGTGGACATCGACGGCGGCCTGCTGCTGTCCGGTGGCACCCTGTACGTCAGCACCTACCAGGGCCGCGTCGCCGGCCTGGACCTGGAAAGCGGCCGCGTGCTGTGGCAGCGCGATGCTTCCAGCTACGTGGGTGTCGCCCAGGGCTTCGGCAACGTCTACGTGAGCGAAGCGTCGGGCACCGTGCAGAGCGTCGACGAGCGTTCCTCCAGCTCGCTGTGGAGCAACGACTCCATGGCCCGTCGTCAGTTGTCGGCGCCGGAAGTGTTCTCCAGCTATGTGGCTGTCGGTGACTTCGAAGGTTACCTGCACCTGCTCAGCCAGGTCGATGGCCGTTTCGTCGGCCGTGAGCGTATCGACAGCGATGGCCTGCGCGCCCGCCCACTCGTGGTCGGCGACACCATCTACGTCTTTGGCAACAGCGGCAAGCTCGAGGCACTGACCATCCGCTGAAGCTATGCTTGGGCCCGTTCGCGGGCTCAGGTTGCGGCGTAGGAAACGCCGCCCGAACTCCGGCCGCTGCCTTGCAGCGGCCTTTGCATTTTCAAGAATTCAAGAGTGGAGAGCCGCATGGTTCCCGTAATCGCCCTGGTGGGCCGCCCCAACGTCGGCAAATCCACCATGTTCAACCGCCTGACCAAGACCCGCGATGCCATCGTCGGTGACCTGTCGGGCCTGACCCGTGACCGCCAGTATGGTGATGCCAGCTGGCAGGGTCGCTCGTTCATCCTGATCGACACCGGTGGTATCACCGGCGACGAAGTAGGCATGGACGAGAAGATGGCCGAGCAGTCGCTGATGGCCATCGAGGAAGCCGACTACGTCTTGTTCCTGGTCGACGCCCGTGCCGGCATGACCGCCGCCGACCAGATGATCGCCGACCACCTGCGCAAGCGGAACAAGTCGGCTGTGCTGGTGGCGAACAAGATCGACAACATCGACCCCGACATCGCCCGCGCCGAGTTCTCGCCGCTGGGCATGGGCAACGCCATCCCGGTGGCCGGCTCCCAGGGCCGTGGTATCAACGCCCTGATGGAGTCGGTGCTCGGCCACATTCCGCGTGACGCCGAAGAAGAAGCCCTCGACCAGGACGTCGCCGAAGGCGAAGAGGCCGTGCGCATTCCCGGCCCGAGCGAAAAGGACGGTATCAAGATCGCCATCATCGGCCGCCCGAACGTGGGCAAGTCGACGCTGGTCAACCGCATGCTCGGTGAAGAGCGTGTGGTGGTGTACGACGAACCTGGCACCACCCGCGACAGTATCTACATCCCGTTCGAGCGCGATGGCGAGAAGTACACCTTCATCGACACCGCCGGCGTGCGCAAGCGCGGCAAGATCCACGAGGAAGTCGAAAAGTTCTCGGTGGTGAAGACCCTGCAGGCGATCAAGGACGCCAACGTGGTGATCTTCGTCATGGACGCTCGCGAAGGCGTGGTCGACCACGACCTCAACCTGCTGGGCTTCGCCCTCGACGCTGGCCGGGCGATCGTCATCGCACTGAACAAGTGGGACGGCATGGAGCCGGGCGAGCGCGACTATGTGAAAACCGAGCTTGAGCGCCGGCTGTTCTTCGTCGACTTCTGCGACATCCACTTCATCTCCGCCTTGCACGGCACCGGCGTTGGCCACCTGTACAAGTCGGTGCAGGCCGCGTTCAAGTCGGCGGTTACCCGCTGGCCGACCAGCCGCCTGACGCAGATCCTCGAAGACGCCATCAGCGAGCACCAACCGCCGCTGGTCAACGGCCGCCGCATCAAGCTGCGCTATGCCCACCTCGGTGGCGCCAACCCGCCGCTGATCGTGATCCACGGCAACCAGACCGAGAAGGTGCCCAAGTCCTACTCGCGTTACCTGGAGAACACCTACCGCCGCGTGCTCAAGCTGGTCGGCACGCCGATCCGCATCGAGTACAAGGGCGGTGAGAACCCGTACGAGGGCAACAAGAACACCCTCACCGATCGCCAGGTCAACAAGAAGCGCCGCCTGATGTCGCACCACAAGAAGGCCGAGAAGAAGCGCCGCGACAAGCGCTGATTCCGTGCTGGCTTCATCGCCGGCAGGCCGGCTCCCACAGCGTATGCACAAGCCACAATACCTGTGGGAGCCGGCTTGCCGGCGATAGGGCCCTTTGATCCACCGCAATCCCCCTATTGTTTCAACCTTTTTCCTGACCGCTCGTTCCGCTATGCTCGGATCCACCCCCGTGCCGGACAAACCCCAGGAAAGAGGGCTCCATGATCCGCAGCAAACTGCCGAACGTCGGCACGACCATCTTTACCACCATGTCGCAACTGGCCATGCAGACCGGTGCGCTCAACCTGTCCCAGGGCTTCCCTGACTTCAACGGCCCCCCGGCCTTGCTCGATGCCGTTGGCCGCCATGTGGCAGCCGGGCATAACCAGTATTCGCCGATGACCGGCCTGCCAGCCCTGCGCCAGCAGGTTGCAGCCAAGATCGCCCGGCTGTATGGCGTGGCAGTGGATGCCGACCAGGAAGTGACCATCACCCCGGGCGCCACAGAGGCGATCTTCTGCGCGATCCAGGCGGTGATCCATCCCGGTGACGAGGTGATCGTCTTCGACCCCAGCTACGACAGCTACGAGCCGTCGGTGGAGCTGGCCGGTGGCCGCTGCGTGCATGTGCCGCTGCGCGACGGCAGCTTCAGCATCGACTGGCAGAAGTTCAGCGACGCCCTGAGCCCGCGCACGCGCATGGTCATCCTCAATTCGCCGCACAACCCAAGCGGCGCCTTGATCAGCCGCGACGACCTGGACCAGTTGGCTGCGTTGATCGGCGACCGCGATATCTACCTGGTCAGCGACGAAGTCTACGAGCACCTGATTTACGACGGCGTGCGCCACGCCAGCGTGCTGGCCCACGCGCAGCTGTACAGCAAAGCCTTCGTCATCAGCTCGTTTGGCAAGACCTATCACGTCACCGGCTGGAAAACCGGCTACGTGGTCGCGCCACCGGCGCTCAGCGCCGAATTGCGCAAGGTGCACCAGTACGTCAACTTCTGTGGCGTCACGCCCTTGCAGTGCGCCCTGGCCGACTTCATGGCCGAGCACCCTGAGCATATCGACGAACTGCCGGGCTTCTACCAGGCCAAGCGCGACCTGTTCTGCGACCTGCTGCAAGGCTCGCGCTTCAGCTTCACCCGTACCCCAGGCACCTATTTCCAACTGGTGGACTACTCGCAGATCCGCCCCGACCTGAACGACGTCGACATGGCTCTGTGGCTGACCCAGGAGCATGGCGTGGCCAGCATTCCGGTGTCGGTGTTCTACCAGCAACCCATCCCCGAGCAACGCCTGGTGCGCCTGTGCTTTGCCAAACGCGAGGAGACGCTGCGCCAGGCAGCGGAAAGACTATGCGCGATCTGAGCCAACTGCCGAACCTTAAAATCGCCTTGGTGCAGACCACCCTGGCCTGGCACGACCGCGAGGCGAACTACGCGCACTTCGAGGAGCTGATCACCCAGGCCGGCGAGGTGGACCTGGTGGTCCTGCCGGAAATGTTCACCACCGGCTTTTCGATGGAGTCCGAAAGCCTGGCCGAGCCGGAAAACGGTCCTACCTACAAATGGCTCAAGGCCCAGGCGAAGAAAGCCAACGCCGTGATCACTGGCAGCGTGATCATCCAGGCCGCCGACGGCAGCCATCGCAACCGGTTGCTGTGGGCGCGGCCCGATGGCGAGATCCTGCATTACGACAAGCGCCACCTGTTCCGCATGGCCGGCGAGCACAAGCACTACACTCCGGGCGAGCGCCAGGTGCAATTCGAGCTCAAGGGCTGGCGGATTCGCCCGCTGATCTGCTACGACCTGCGTTTCCCGGTGTGGAGTCGCGATGCGCAGGACACCGACCTGCTGCTGTACACCGCCAACTGGCCGGCGGCGCGGCGCCTGCACTGGAACCGGCTGCTGCCGGCACGGGGCATCGAGAACCTGTGCTTCGTGGCAGCGGTGAACCGGATCGGCACCGATGGCAAGGGCTTTGCCTACTCCGGCGACAGCCAGGTGCTGGACTTCCAGGGTGAGAGCCTGCTCAGCGCGGGCGAGGCCGACGGGGTGTTCACCGTGGTGCTGCGGGCGGCGGAGCTGGCCGCGTATCGGGCGCGGTTCCCGGCCAACATGGATGCCGATACCTTCGAATTGCATTGATTGCTGCGCGGGCCTCATCGCTGGCAAGTCGCGGCGGCGAACCGCAGCTCCCACAGGGACGGCGCTTGGCTTGAGGGCGGCGCGGTCGGAGTGGGAGCCGGCTTGCCGGCGATGAGGCCGGCATTGCTGACCTGACTGTCTGATCAGTACACATCCCGGCGATAGCGCCCATCCTCGATCAGCCGCTGCACCCGCTCCTCGCCCAGAATTCCCTGCAGCGCCGCATCCACCCCGGCCGCCATCCCTTGCAAACTGCCGCAGACGTACACACAGGCGCCGTCATCGACCCAGCGCTTGAACTCGGCAGCCTGTTGCAACAGCACGTCCTGAACATAGATCTTCTGCGCCTGGTCCCGTGAGAAAGCCAGGTTCAGCCGTTGCAGGTCGCCGCTTGCCACCCAGCCTTGCAGTTCCTCACCGCACAGCAGATCGTGCGCCCGGTTGCGCTCACCGAACAGCAGCCAGTTGCGCTGCTCGCCCGCCGCGATGCGCGCCTTGAGCAGGCTGCGCAGGCCAGCCAGGCCGGTGCCGTTACCGATCAGCACCAGAGGGGCCGATCCGCCGGGCAGGTGGAAGCCGCTGTTGCGACGCAGGCGTGCGCTGACGCTGCCATCGAGTGGCAGATACTCGGTCAGCCAACCGGAACCCAGGCCCAGGCTGCCATCGGCGTGGCGCTCCTGGCGCACGATCAGCTCCAGCGCGCCGTCGCTGGCGATGGAGGCAATCGAGTACTCGCGGGCGGTCAGCGGGATCAGGGCATCGACCAGCGCCTGGGCATGCAGGCCGACCAGGTGTTCGCGGCCGACCGGCAGTTGGCGGCTGGCCAAGGCCTGCGCCAGGCTTTCCTGCAGGCCGTCGAGCTGCACCGGGCAGCGAGGGTCGAGGCCCAGGCCTGCCAGGAAGGCATCGACACGGGGCTGGCCATTGCGCGGCAGGATCTCGATCAGGTCGCCTGCTTCCCAGGTTGCGGGCATTTGCGCCTGCAGTCCCAGCAGGTAGACCGGCGCGCCCTGGCTACCTGGGTTGAGCCGTTCACGGCGCAGCAGACGCCAGTTGCCGAAGCTCGGCGGCTGCCAGGCGGCGATCGGTCGGGCGCCGGTCAGTTGCGTCAGTTCCTGTTGCCACAGTTGAAGCGCGGTGGGGTCGGCATTGTCCACTTCCACCGGGCTGAAGGCGCAGGTGGCGCCGCGCTCGCCGAGCCAGGCCTGGAGGCGGCGGGCGAAGCCGCAAAAGTGCGGATACTGGCGGTCACCCAGGGCCAGCAGGGCGTAGTCCAGATGCTCGAGTGCCCAAGGTTGGCCGAGCACCTTGCGCTCGAAGCCGCGGGCGCTGTCCGGGGCTTCGCCGTCGCCGAAGGTGCTGACCACGAACAGGGCACGGCTGGCCTGGCGCAATTGGGCTTCGCCCAGCTCGGCCAGCGGGCGTACCTGCACCGGCAAGCCGGCGGCTTGCAGCTGGCCGGCGCTCTGCCAGGCCAGTTGTTCGGCGAAACCGCTCTGGCTGGCGAAGCCGATCAGCCAGCTGTCGCCAGCGTTGCCCCGGTCCGCCACTGCGCCACGGGCGGCGCGTACCTGGCGTTTCTTGCGCCGACGGTCCAGGTACAGCAGCCAGCCGGTGACGAAGAACAGTGGCATGGTCAGGCTGGCGAGGGTGACGATGATGCGCCCCGGCAGACCGAAGTATTCGCCGACGTGCAGGGCATAGACGCTTTGCAGCAGTTGCGCCTTGAACGACTTGTCGGCATAGCGTTCGTGACGCTTGACCTGGCCGCTGGCCGGGTCGAGGGTCAGGGTGTTGAAGGCCCGCTCGTGCTCGGCGCCTTGCAGCAGGTAGAACAGCGTCGCGGGCTGGCCGCCGGCCGGCGGCAGGCGCAGGTTGTAGGTGGCCAGGTCCGGGCCTGCGGCTGCCTTGAGGCTGGCCCAGATGGCGTCATAGTCCACCACCCGTGGCGGGGCGTTCTTGTCCACTTTGGGCGGACCATGACGACCGCCACGGCCTTCGCCGCGTTTCTGCTCGCCCGCCGCGGGCTGGTCGGCCAGCAGGCGGTTGAGGCCTTCGCGGTACCACTCGTAGGACCAGAACAGCCCGGTCAGGGCGAACAGCAGGTAGAACAGCAGGCACCAGGTGCCGAACACCGCATGCAGGTCCCAGTTGAAGGCGCGGCCTTTCCTGGCCCAGTCCAGCGTCAGCCAAGTGCGCCAGTTCAGGGCCTTGCGCGGCCAGCGCAGGTACAGCCCGGAGAGGCAGAAGAAGATCAGCATCAGGGTGCAGGCGCCGGTGATCTGCCGGCCGGTGTCGCCCATGGCCAGGAACCGGTGCAGGTTGAGCATGAGGTTGAAGAAGCCAAGGCCTGCGACTTCACCCTTGAGCTCGCCGGTGTACGGGTCGGCGTAGCGCAGCGCGCCACGGCGCTCGCCGGGCGCCGGGGTGAAGAAGATCCGCGCGGCGTTGCCGTCGCGGGTATCGACCCAGAGCATGGAGACCTGGTCGCCTTGCGCGGCCTCGACCCGACGCACCAGCTCGGCCGGCGGCAGCACGCCTTCCTGGCGTACCTCGACCTTGAGCACCTCGGCGTTGAACGCGCGCAGCAGTTCTTCCTGGAACGACCAGATCGCGCCGGTGATGCCCATCAGCGCCAGCACCAGGCCGGCGCTGATGCCAAAGAACCAGTGCAATTGGAACAGCGTCTTCTTCACCACATCGATCACCTTGTCTTGCCGCCAGCAACTGCGCGGCGTGCATTATGCCTTGATACGCAAAAGCCCCGTTCAATCGATTGAACGGGGCCTGGGGTGCGGCTTTTAGAAGTGGACGCTGGTGGTCAGCAATGCCGTGCGTCCCGCCGCCTGGTTGGCGAAGTGGGTGGAGTAGGCCTTGTCGTAGTAGACCTCGTTGGTGAGGTTCTGCACGTTCAACTGCAGGTCGATGTTCTTGGTCAGCTTGTAGGCCGCCATGGCGTCGTAGCGCACGTAGCTGTTGACCATGGTGGTGTTGGCCACGCTGCCGTACACGTCGTCTACATAGAAGGCGCCGCCACCGACCGTCAACTTCGGCGTCAGCTGGTAGGTGGTCCACAGGCTGGCGCTGTTGTTCGGCGTGTTGGGCAGCTGGTTGCCGTCGTTCGCCTTGCCCAGCGGGCCACCGTCGATCTGGCGGGCCTGCATGTAGGTGTAGCCGGCGAACACCTGCCACTTGTCGGTCAGCTTGCCGCTGGCCGACAGCTCGATGCCTTGCACACGGGTTTCACCGACGTTCTCGTAGGTGTTGGTGTTGACCTGCACCCGGGCGTTTTCCTTCTCGGTGCGGAACAGCGCCGCTGCCAGGGACAGGCGCTGGTCGAGCAGGTCCCACTTGGTGCCGATTTCGTAGTTGGTGGTTTCCTCCGGCTCCATGTCACTGTTGAGCAGGTTGCCGGAGCGGTCGGTGGTGTTGCCCAGCGGGTTGCCTTCGGTGCCCTCGCCGAGCATGGCGCCAGGCGGTGTGGCCGAGGTGGCGTAGGACACATAGATGCTGCCGTTGTCGGCCGGCTTCCACACCAGGCCCAGCTGGCCGGTGATGAATTCGCTGGTGTCCTGGCCCTTGGCGGGTACGCCTTTGGTGCTCACTGCGGTACTGCCGTCGGCATTGTAGCCACGATAGTCGGTGTCGAAGTGGTCATAGCGCAGGCCCATGTTGAGCAGCCACTGCGGGGTCAGCTCCAGGGTGTCGAAGACATAGAGTGCGCGGGTCTTGCTGCTGGTCCTGGTGCCGGCGTAGTTGCGCGCGACGGTGCCGACCCAGGCATCGTCCGGGTTCGGGTTGTCCAGCGAGGTGCAACTGCCGCCGCTGCCCGGCCCGGTGCAGGTGAGCTTGCTGTTGGGGGTGACGGTGTAGCTCTGGCGGTCGGACTCTTCCTTGGTGAACTCGACGCCGGTGGAGAAGCTGTTCTTCAGGCCGCCCAGGTAGAACTCGCCGAACAGGTCGGTCTGGTTGGTGGTGGTGGCGGTGTTGCCCACACGGGTGTTGGCGCGACGCCAGACGCCGTTGTTGTTGACGTTGCCGGCACTGTCGTCGGGCTGGGTCAGCACGTAGTCCTGCATGCTGTTGCCGTGGCGCAGGGTGTTCTTGAGGGTCAGCGTGTCGGACAAATCGTGCTCGATGGCGAAGGTCGCGATATCGACACGGGTCTTGCGGAAGTCGCGGCCGGTCAGGCCGTAGAAGTTGTCGCTGTCGCCGCCGTCCACCGGTTTGTCCGGATGGGCAGAGGTACGGGCTCCGCTGCCTGCCAATGGAACGCTGTAGGGGATGCCGGAGTCCGGCAGGTCGTCGCTTTCCAGGTGGTAGTAGTCGAGGTTGACGCGGGTCGGCGTGCCCAGGCCGAACGCCAGCGACGGGGCGATGCCCCAGCGGTCGTAGTTGACCTTGTCGCGGCCGGCGACGTTGCTCTCGTGGGTCATCAGGTTCAGGCGCCCGGCGACGCTGTCGCTGAACTGGTAGTTGCCATCGAAGGTGTAACGCTGGGTCTGGTCGCTGCCCCAGGTCCAGGCGCCGTCCAGCGAGTTGCCCAGGTGCGCGCGCTTGCTCACCAGGTTGATGGTGCCGCCGGCCGCACCGCGACCACCAATGGCCGAGTTCGGTCCCTTTGCCACTTCGACAGACTCGATGGCGAAGATTTCGCGGGTCTGGGCGCCGGTGTCACGCACGCCGTCCAGGTAGGTGTCGCCCTGGGCGTCGAAGCCACGGATGAATGGGCGATCGCCTTGCGGGTTGCCGCCTTCGCCGGCACCGAAGGTGATCCCGGGTACCGTGCGCAGGGCGTCCTGCAGGGACATGGCGTTGGTGTCCTTGATCACCTGCTGGGGAATCACCGTGATCGAGCGCGGCGTGTCCACCAATGGCGCGGTGTACTTCTGCGACGAGGCCTTGTCGACCTTGTACTCAGTGCTTGCCTGTTCGGCCTTGCCATTGACGCTGGTGGCATCGAGGGTGATGGCGGAGTTGCTGGCCGGGTCGGCGGCATAGGCCGAGGTGGCGGTGATCGCCATGCCGATGGCAGAGGCGAGCAGTCGTGGTGAACTCACAGCAGATGGCACGTGACGCATTGTTGTAGACCTTCCCCAAGGTATGAAGGCCGCGGATGTTAATGTAAGCGAATGTAAGGAACAATTGAGAAGCGTTACCATTCGCCAGGAATTTACATTCTTTACAATTTTGCCTTACGGTTTTTACGGTCTCATCCGTCGCGCTCTGGAGAAAGGGGCTTGTGGTAGGTAAAAGGTAATCAATATCATTGACGCCCCTTTCGCTCTCGGTGCCGTCGCCATGCTGCTTCACATCCCAGGCCTGTTCGAGGCCGACGAAATCCTGCGCATTCGCGAAGCCCTGGAGCAGGCCGACTGGGCCGACGGCAAAATCACCGCCGGATACCAGTCGGCCAAGGCCAAGCACAACCTGCAGTTGCCCGAGGGGCATGCGCTGGCCAAGGAAATCGGCAGTGCGTTGATCGAGCGGCTGTGGCGCAACCCGTTGTTCATGTCCGCGGCGCTGCCGCACAAGGTGTTCCCGCCACTGATCAACTGCTATCGCGAGGGCGGCAGTTTCGATTTCCATATCGACAATGCCCTGCGCCAGCCCAAGGGCAGCCCGGAGCGCGTGCGTACCGACCTGTCCTCGACGCTGTTTCTCAGCGACCCGGACAGCTATGACGGCGGCGAGCTGGTGATCCAGGACACCTATGGCGTGCGGCAGGTCAAGCTGGCCGCCGGCGACCTGGTGCTGTACCCCGGCACCAGCCTGCACAAGGTCAACCCGGTCACCCGCGGGGCGCGCTATGCGGCGTTCTTCTGGACCCAGAGCCTGGTGCGCGAGGACAGCCAGCGCACCTTGCTGTTCGAGATGGACAATGCCATCCGTCAGCTCGGCGCCGATGTGCCGGAGCACCCGTCGCTGCTGCAACTGACGGGCACCTACCACAACCTGCTGCGCCGCTGGGCCGAGGTCTGAGCCGTGTCTTATCAATTGCGTCGTGAGGAAGTGGTGGATGTGGCCGGGCTGAAGGCGATGCTCGAGCACAGCCCGGGACAGGCCGCGCAGGCGATCCTGACGGCGGCGGGGCAAGGGGCGGTCGAGGCGCAGCTGTTGCTTGGGCAGATCCTGCTCGATGGGCGCGGTATCGAAGAGGATGCCAATGTGGCCCGGCGTTGGTTCTCGATTGCTGCCCAAGGTGGCAGCGCCATGGCCCACAACATGCTTGGCCGTTGCCTGGAGCACGGCTGGGGTGGCGAGGTGGATCTCGCCCAGGCGGCCATTCACTATGCCCGGGCGGCCGACGCCGGGCTGGACTGGGGGATGTACAACCTGGCCAATCTGCTGGCCACCGGTCGTGGGGTGGCGGCCAGCCAGGCCCAGGCGTTGATGTGCTACGAGAAAGCCGCGCAGCTGGGGCATGCCAAGTCGATGAACCTGTATGGGCGGTATCTGGAGCAGGGCATTGCCACCGCTGCGAGCCCGGTGCGGGCCATGCGCTGGTATCGCCGTTCAGCCGAGGCGGGGGATTTCCGCGGGATGTTCAGCCTGGCGCTGGTGCTGGTCGAGCGGGGGCAGATAGCCGAGGCCGGGCCATGGCTGGACCGGGCCAGGGTCGAGGGCAACCTGAATTTCCTGCGCAGTGCGCTGGTGACGTTGCAGGGGGCGGGGCCGGCATTGATGGCCTTTGCGGCGCGTTATGCCGAGGAGATCGAACGGCGGGAAGACTGAGCCTGATCGTGCGGGCCTCTGCGCGAGACCGCTGCCACGAGCAAGTAGGGGCCGCCTTGCGGCCCATCGCCGGCAAGCCGGCTCCCACAGGTTCAGCGCAGGTCTCAGAACTGCGCGATCCCTGTGGGAGCCGGCTTGCCGGCGATGGGCTGCGTAGCAGCCCCAAGTGACGCCTCGAGTTACAGGTAGTAAGCCTTCAGCGGCGGGAAGCCGTTGAACTCCACCGCACTGTAGCTGGTGGTGTAGGCACCGGTCGACAGCCAGTACAGGCGGTCACCGATGGCCAGGTTCAGCGGCAGGCCGTACTTGTAGTTTTCGTACATGATGTCGGCGCTGTCGCAGGTCGGGCCGGCGATGACGACTTCTTCGGTTTCGCCTTTCTTTTCGGTCCAGATCGGGAACTTGATGGCTTCGTCCATGGTTTCGATCAGGCCGGAGAACTTGCCCACGTCGGTGTAGATCCAGCGCTCGACGGCAGTGCGAGACTTGCGCGCCACCAGTACCACTTCACTGACCAGGATGCCGGCGTTGGCGATCAGCGAACGGCCAGGCTCGAGGATGATTTCCGGCAGGTCGTCACCGAAGTCTTCCTTGAGGAAGCGGATGATCTCTTCGGCGTAGGTCTCGAGGCTGTTGGTGCGGGTGATGTAGTTGGCCGGGAAGCCGCCGCCCATGTTGATCAGCTTCAGCTCGATGCCGTCTTCTTCCTTGAGGCGCTCGAAGATCACCTTGACCTTGGCGATGGCCGCGTCCCACACGCTGATGTCGCGCTGTTGCGAGCCGACGTGGAAGGAGATGCCGTAAGGCACCAGGCCCAGGTCGCGGGCGAGGATCAGCAGGTCCATGGCCATGTCGGTCTGGCAGCCGAACTTGCGCGACAGTGGCCAGTCGGCGGTGGTGGAACCTTCGGTGAGAATGCGCACATAGACTTTCGAGCCCGGCGCGGCCTTGGCGATGTTGCGCAGGTCGGCCTCGGAGTCGGTGGCGTACAGGCGCACGCCTTTCTCGTAGAAGTAGCGGATGTCCTTGGACTTCTTGATGGTGTTGCCGTAGCTGATACGGTCGGCGCTGACGCCGCGGCCGAGCACCTTGTCCAGTTCATAGATCGAGGCGATGTCGAAGCTTGAGCCCTTTTCCTTCAGCAGGTCGATGATCTCGACCGCCGGGTTGGCCTTGACCGCGTAGTAGACCTTGGCGAATTCGAACCCGGCGCGCAGGTCGTCATAGGCCTGGCTGATCATCTGGGTATCGATGAGAACGAACGGGGTTTCCTGCTTGTCGGCGAACGCCTTCATTTTCTGGAAGGTGTCACGCGCAAAGTAGTCTTCGACCTGGATCGACATGCTCAGGGGCTCCATGGGCAAACTGAAAAGATAAGTGGCAGCAACTGAACGTCCTCCGTATCCCCACTTTGGTTCGCCTACTTCCCAAGGCATGTCGCCGAAAGCAAAAAGGTCAGCCGTGCTTGGAAAAGGCGGATGACCTTGCTGTCTCGTCGTCAGTACTTGAGCCGGATGGATCGTTTCCAGCATGGACGTTCGGCGCGCACTTTAGGACGTGAAAACGGCAATATCAACAGGCAATCCCGGGGTGCTCGTCGCCTGTCGCGGAGCTGCCGCTGTGATAACCGACTAATGTGCGCCCGGTAGGTTCCTGAAAAGGCCATCAGCGTAAAAAATTGTGGAATAGGTGGCGATCTGGCCGCGATCGGCTGACAGCTTCATTCTTTGCATGATGGCTCTGGTTTCGCTGCGAAAGGGCGGAGGAACCCGTAGGTGACCGTTTGTCGGGGGCTGAGGCCGGGCTGCGAATGGACACTGAGTGTTCAAATTTATGGCCACGTGCTCAGCCCGGTCTTTACCGCGAAATTGGCCATAAATTTTTTGTTACGCAGAGCCCGTCGTGGCCATTGGTCGTGCAGGGGACATGTCGATTGCCGTCCTTGATGAGAAACATTACTATTCGCGACCTCATCTGCCTCCCTGACGACCCCGACCGTGTCCGGACCCAAAGGCTTCCTCGACCATTACCAAGAGCTGATCGGCACCTGGACGCGCAAACTGCGCAGTCGACAGCAGGCCGAGGACCTCACCCATGATGCCTTTGTGCGGGTGCTGGAAAACCCGCGCGAGCAGGTCGAACAGCCACGCGCCTACCTGCACCAGACCGCCCGCAACATCGCCGTCGACGGCTTTCGCCGCGAGGACCGGCGCCAGGCCCTGGAGCTTGAGGCCTTCACAGGTGATATGGCCGCAGGGGACGACCCGGAAGCGTATGTGCACGCCCTGGAACTGGCCGACAGCGTCGAGCGGGCGCTGGCCGAGCTGCCGCTGAACTGCCGCAGGGTGTTCATCTGGCAGAAGCTCGAAGGCCTGACCCAGGCCGAGATCGCCGAGCGCATGGGTTTGACCAAGAACATGGTCGAAAAGTATATGATCCGCACGCTCCGACATCTGCGTGAGCACCTGGATGTGTCGGCCAGATGAGTCAGGAGACCCCTTCGATGAAACAGCACGTGCCCGATCCCGTGGTCGAGCAGGCGGCCTGCTGGTTCGCCCGCGCTCAGGACGCGCCGCACGACAAAGCCGTGCACGCGGCGTTGCAGGCGTGGTTGGCGCAGCACCCGCGGCACCGGCAAGAGTACGAGCGCCTGGCGCAACTGTGGCGCGCCGCCGACTTCATTCCGCGTCAACGCCTCGAAGCGCTTTGCCAGCCCGAGCCGGTACGTCAGTTGCCGCGCCGCCGCCTGCTGCGCCAGGCATTTGCGGCCGGGGTGGCGGTGGTCGCGCTGGGGCTGGGTTGGACAGGTTGGCAGTATCAGCAGCTCAACCATCAGGACACGTTGACTACGGCCTTGGGCGAGAGGCGTCAGGTCGAACTGCCGGACGGTTCACGGCTGGAGCTCAACAGTGCCACCCAGGTGCAGGTGATGTTCTCTGCGGGGCAGCGCCATGTGCGCCTGGGCGCGGGCGAGGCGATGTTCATCGTCGCCCATGACAGCGATCGCCCCTTCGTGGTGAGCACAGCCCAGGGCGATGTCACCGTCACCGGCACCCGCTTCGATGTACGCCAGGATCCGAACAGCACCCGCGTGGCGGTGGAGCAGGGTTCGGTCAAGGTACAGGGCGCGGCCGAGTCGCTGGCGCTGCTCACTGCCGGCCAGGGTTCGCATATCGATGCGCAGGGCAAGGTCGCCGCGCCCTATGCCATCGATGCCAACGCGGTGACCGCCTGGCGCCAGGGCAAGCTGGTGTTCGACAACGCGCCGCTGAGCGAGGTCGTGGCGGAAGTCTCGCGCTACCGTACCCGGCCACTGCATGTGGCACCCGGCAAGGCCGCCGCGCTGCGCCTGTCGAGCACCTTCAGCACTGACGACCCGGACGCCCTGTTGCGGGCCTTGCCGAGCATCCTCCCGGTGCAGGTGAAGACCCTTGCGGACGGCTCCAGCGAAATAGTTCTGAAATAGATTCAGGTTTTTTTCCGTTCGTTCGTCTTCCCCGCCAGCTGCAACTGCCAAGCATTTCCATTTGCATGCGGTTGGCGTTTATCCCGACTCTCAGGACCCATCGAAGACGTGAACAACAATAATCCCCTTCTCCAGCTGCGCCGCCTGGCGCTGGCCCTGGCGGTCAGCGCCGCCGCCGGCAACAGCTACGCCGACAGCATCCAGATCCAGGCCCAGCCATTGGCGGGCGCGCTCAAGCAATTGGGCCAGCAGACCAACCTGCAACTGTTCTTCAGCCCCGAGCTGGTGGATGGCAAGCAGGCCCCGGCGGTGTCCGGCAACCTGGCGCCGGAGCAGGCCCTGCAGCAACTGCTGCAAGGCAGCGGGCTGACCTTCGAGCAGTCCGCCGACACCGTGGTGGTCAAGCCGGCCCAGGCCGCTGGCACCCTGACCACCGGCAGCCTGGAGCTGGCGCCCACCGATATCAAGGTGGTCGGGGACTGGCTGGGCGACGCCGAGCAGAGCGTGGTGCAGAATCACCCGGGCGCGCGCACCGTGGTGCGCCGCGAAGCGATGGTGGAAAAGGGCACGATGAACGTGCGTGACGCCCTGCGCGGTATCCCGGGCGTGCAGGTGCAGGATTCCAACGGCACCGGTGGCAGCGACCTGTCGCTGAACGTCGGCGTGCGTGGCCTGACGTCGCGCCTGTCGCCGCGTTCGACGGTGCTGATCGATGGCATCCCGGCGGCCTTCGCCCCCTATGGTCAGCCACAGCTGTCGATGGCGCCGATCTCCTCGGGCAACCTCGACAGCATCGACGTGGTCCGTGGTGCAGGCTCGGTGCGCTATGGCCCGCAGAACGTCGGTGGGGTGATCAACTTCGTCACCCGGGCGATCCCCGAGAAGGCCAGCGGCGAGCTGTCCACCACCCTCGAGACTTCGCGCGATGGCGGCTGGAAACACACTGAATCGGCCTTCGTCGGCGGCACCGCCGACAACGGCATGGGCGTGGCGTTGCTGTACACGGGCGTGAATGGCGATGGCTATCGCGAAAGCAACAACGACAACGATATCGACGATGTGATGCTCAAGACCCACTGGGCACCGACCGATGTCGACGAGTTCTGGCTCAATTTCCACTATTACGACGGCCGCGCCGACATGCCGGGCGGCCTGACCCAGGCCCAGTACGACCAAAACCCCTACCAGTCGGTGCGCGACTACGACTACTTCAGTGGCCGACGCAAGGACGTGTCGTTCAAGTGGCAGCGGCAGATCGACGACGCCACCCAGTTCGAAGTGCTGACTTATTACACCGACAGCTTCCGTGGCAGCGCCATCGCCGCCCGCGACCAGAAGACCCTGTCGTCGTACCCGCGCAACTACCACACCTTCGCCATCGAGCCACGCCTGTCGCGGATCTTCTTCGTCGGCCCGACCACCCAGGAAGTCAGCGTCGGCTATCGCTACCTGAAGGAAGCGATGCGCGAGCAGTCCACCCGCCTGGCGCTGGTCGACAACGTGCCGACCGTGACCCCGACCTCCGACGGCCATGTATTCCAGGACCGCAGCGGTGGCACCGAAGCCAGCGCCTACTACATCGACGACAAGATCGACGTCGGCAACTGGACCATCACCCCGGGCATCCGCTTCGAGCACATCAACACCGACTGGCGCGACCGACCGGTGATGGACGCCAACTACCGTCCGGTGCCGGAGAAGAACCGCAGCATCACCAGCAACGAACCGCTGCCAGCACTTAGCGTGATGTACCACATGTCCGACGCCTGGAAGCTGTTCGCCAACTACGAGACCTCGTTCGGCAGCCTGCAGTACTTCCAGCTGGGCCAGGGCGGCGTCGGCGACAGCACGGCAAACGGCCTGGAGCCGGAGAAGGCCAAGACCTACGAAATCGGCACGCGCTATGACAACGGCAACTGGGCCGGTGAGCTGACAGCCTTCTACATCGACTTCGACGATGAGCTGCAATACATCAGCAACGATGTCGGCTGGACCAACCTCGGGGCGACCAAGCACCAGGGCATCGAGGCCTCGGCGCGCTACGACCTGTCCGGCCTGGACCCACGCCTGCAGGGTCTGTCGGTGAATGCCGGCTACACCTACACCCGTGCCACCTACGAGGGGGAGATCCCTGGTTTCAAGGGCCGTGACCTGCCGTTCTATTCGCGCCAGGTAGCCACCGCCGGCGTGCGCTACGAGGTCAACCGCTGGACCTGGAACCTGGATGCCTACGCCCAGTCGAAGCAGCGCGCGCCGGGTACCGGGATGAACGCCGATGGCAGCTTCAACGGCAACTACATCACCCAGCCGAGCGCCGACGGGCAGTATGGCGACATTCCGGGCTACGTCACCTGGCATGCCCGGGGTGGCTATGCGTTCGGGCCGCAGCTGTCGAACCTGAAGCTGGCCGCCGGGGTGAAGAACCTGTTCGACAAGCAGTATTTCACCCGCTCAAGCGACAACAACGCGGGGATCTATGTGGGTGAGCCGCGCACGTTCTATGTGCAGGCCAGTGTAGGGTTCTGATAGCGCGTCGCCTTTATCGCGGATGAATCCGCTCCTACCTGTAGGAGCGGATTCATCCGCGATGAGGCCGGCTCAGGAAATCACTGCCTGCGCCGGCGACACGATCGAGGTCTTCGCCCCGCGCGAGCGCCCAGAACTCAGGTACGCCGCAATCGACTCCTGTGTCACCTCTCCCAGGAACACCTGTTCGGCATCCAGCACCGGCAACCACGCCCGATTGAACTCGTACATGCGCGACAGCAGGATGCGCAGGTGCTCATCGTGCGCCGCCGTGGCATTGAACGGACGCAGGAAATCCGCGCACGTGCCCTGCTGGCGGTGCATGTCGCGGCGGCGCACATAACCCAGCGCGCGATTCTGCGCATCGGTCACCACCACGTAACGGCGGTCATGCTCGTCCAGCAGTTCCAGCGCATCGCTCACCGGTGTTTCCGGACTCACCGATGGTGCGTTGTCCGCGGCATCCTCGGCACGCACCAGCAGCAGGCGCTTGAGCGTGCTGTCCTGACCGACGAAGTTGCTGACGAAATCGTCCACCGGGTGTGCCAGCAGGGTGTCCGGGTGATCCAGCTGCAGCAGCTTGCCGGCGCGGAAGATGGCGATCTTGTCGCCCAGCTTGATGGCCTCGTCGATGTCATGGCTGACCATGATCACCGTCTTGTTCAGGGCCCGCTGCATCTCGAAGAACTCGTTCTGGATCATCTCGCGGTTGATCGGGTCGACCGCGCCGAACGGCTCGTCCATCAGCAGCACCGGGGCCTCGGCGGCCAGGGCGCGGATCACGCCGATGCGTTGCTGCTGGCCACCGGACAGTTCACGCGGGTAGCGCTGCAGGTACTGCTTGGGCTCGAGCTTGATCATGCTCATCAGCTCGCGGGCGCGGTCGTGGCAGCGCTGCTTGTCCCAGCCGAGCAAGCGCGGGACCACGGTGATGTTCTCCTCGATGGTCATGTTGGGGAACAGGCCGATCTGCTGGATCACGTAGCCGATGTGCCGGCGCAGGGTCACCTCGTCCAGGCCGGTGGTGTCCTCGCCATTGATGAACACTTGCCCTGAGGTCGGTGTGATCAGGCGGTTGATCATCTTCAGCGTGGTGCTCTTGCCGCAGCCGGAGGGGCCGAGGAACACGCAGATTTCGCCTTCGTTGACGGTGAGGCTTACCGCGTCGACGGCTTTGACGTCCTTGCCGTTGACGTTGAAGGTCTTGCTGAGGTTCTTCAGTTCGATCATGAGCGCAGTCCTTCTGGAGTCAGGGCACGTTGCAGGGCTTGCAGGAGCAGGTCGGCGATGATCGCCAGCAGGCTGACCAGCACAGCGCCGACCAGCAGCATCGACATGTCGCTGCGGCTGATGGAGGTGAGGATGAGCACGCCCAGGCCGCCGGCACCGATGGTCGCGGCGATGGTCATCACGCCGATGTTCATCACCACGGCAGTGCGCACGCCGGCGAGGATCACCGGCACGGCGATGGGCAACTCGACCATGCGCAGGCGCTGGCCGAAGGTCATGCCGATGCCGCGTGCGGCTTCACGGATACCGGGCTCGACGTTGGTCAGGGCCAGGTAGGTGTTGCGCAGGATCGGCAGCAGTGAATAAAGGAACACTGCAGTGATCGCCGGCAGTGGCCCCAGGCCCTGGCCGAACTTCGAGTAGAACGGCAGCAGCAAGCCGAACAGGGCGATCGAGGGGATGGTCAGCAGCACGGTGGCGCTGGCCTGCAGCGGGCCGGCGAACACCGGGAAGCGGGTCATCAGGATGCCCAGCGGCACGCCGACAAGGATCGCCAGGCCCACCGCGATGCCGACCAGCATGATGTGCTGCCAGGTCAGTTGCAGGACCTGTGCCCAGTCGAGGTGGACGAAGGTGTCGAGCAGGTTCATGGCTGTACCTCGCTGAGTGGGTGCTCACGCAGGAACGCGGCGGCCACCACCGTCGGGCTCTGGTGCTCGACATCGACCTTGGCGTTGAGCTGGCGCATGGTCTCGTCGTCCAGCTGTTCGGCCAGCGGCTTGAGCAGGGTGGCCAGCTGAGGATGGGCGTCGAGCACGGCCTGGCGCAGCACCGGGGCGGCGGTGTAGTCGGGGAAATAGTGCTTGTCGTCTTCCAGCAGCTTGAGGTCGAACGCGTTCAGGCGCCCGTCGGTGGTGTAGACCAGGCCGGCGAACACCTGGTTGTTGCGCATGGCGGTGTACACCAGGCCACCGTCCATCTGGCGGATGTTGCGCCGGTCCAGCGGCAGCTCGTACAGCTCGCGCAGGCCGACCAGGCCATCCGGGCGGTTGGCGAACTCGGTGTCCAGCGCCACCAGGTGGTTGCGGTCGGCTTCGTCATGCAGCACCTGGTTGAGGTCGCTGATCGAGTTGATCTGCGGGTAGGCCGCGGCGACTGCCTTTGGCAGGCCCAGGGCGTAGGTGTTGCTGAACTTCGACGGAGTCAGCCAGACCAGGCCCTTTTTCGCGTCGAGCTCTTTCACTCGCGCATAGGTGGTTGCGGCGTCTGGCATGCGCTCGTCGATATGGTTGTACGAGACCAGCGATACGCCGGTGTATTCCCACATCAGGTCGAGCTGGCCGGTTTCCTGGGCCTGGCGGGCGATGTTGCTGCCCAGGCCGGTGGTCACCCGCACCTCGAAGCCGTTGGCGCGCAGGTGCTGGGCGGTGATCTCGGCGAGCACGGTCTGTTCGGTGAACACCCGGGCGCCGATGCGGATCTGTGGTTTTTCCACGGCCTGGGCAACGCCTGCGCAAAGCAGGGCCGCGCCCAGGAACAAGGCGATTGTCTTCTTCATGCTTTGCCTCTTCTTATTGGGCCAGGCCACGTTCCAGCCAGCGCTTGCTGGAGAAACTCACCAACGCATCGAGCGCCAGGGCCAGCAACGCCGTGCAGGCGGCGCCGAGCAGCAGCTGCGGCTGGTTGTTCAGGGCGATGCCGGGGAAGATCAGGCTGCCCAGGCTGTTGGCGCCGATCAGGAACGCCAGGGGCGCGGTGCCCACGTTCAGTGCCAGGGCCACGCGCACGCCGCCGACGATGATCGGCACGGAGTTGGGTAGCTCTACCTGCCAGAGTTGCTGGCGCGGGGTCATGCCGATACCGGTGGCGGCTTCCTTGAGCGAGGCGGGGACGTTTTTCAGGCCCTCGTAGGTGTTGCGCACGATGGGCAGGAGGGAGGCGAGGAACAGTGCGAAGATCGCAGGACCTGCGCCGATGCCCAGGATACTCAGGGCGATGGCCAGAACGGCCAGGGGAGGAATGGTGTTGCCAACGTTGAACAACTGCATGAAGCGCTCGGCCTTGTCGACCCGGTGCGGTCGACTCAAGGCAATGCCGGCGGGGATGCCCACGGCCAGCGCCACCGCCATCGAAGCCAGCACCAGGACCAGGTGCGCTTGCAGGTAGAACCCAAGATCGTCGCGGTAGCGGGCGATCGTGTCGATGCCGATCCAGTGGATCAGCAGGGCCAGGATGACGAGCACGGCGGCCCATCCCAACAGCCCTTTTCCGTAGCGTGCAGCCACAGGCGGACTCCTTTTTTATAGTCGGCGATCACACCCCCGTGCGGCCGGCCATTCCTGGCGGCGGGCAGCGTGGTCGCGAGTAGCAGCCCGATGCGCGGCATCAGGCCATGAGCCGAACCCCGTCGGGCTCGTGAAGCAGGTAAAACCAGCCCTGAAGCGAAGCGGCTTGCAGGGGAGTGGACGTCTCCGTGGGCGTAAAGGTTCCCATCTGGGGCGGCATTTGACCAGTGTTAATCACTGGTGTGTAGGAAATTTCACGCGAAAATCAAGCGTGAATATTACGTTGAGACGTTGAAGTACCTGCTATCGAGGCATCTTGCAGATGTTCAGAATTTCTTCTCGAATATTCTTGATATGCGCTTGAGGGGATATTCCCTTGGAGGTATTTTAATGGGGTGGTCTATTGGAATGTGCCGGGAGTTCAATTCCGAGCTACAGGTGTTGACCGAGGTGGTACAGGATGAATTGCTGGCGCAGCTTCATCTGCTCAAGCATTTTGGCCCCGCATTGGGGCGTCCGCATGTGGACACGCTGAAAGGCTCGAGGCATTCGAACATGAAAGAGTTGAGGTTCAACGCAGATGGCGGTGTATGGCGAGTCGCATTCGCTTTCGATCGTTCGCGCTCTGCGTTGTTGCTCGTTGCGGGGGACAAGGCTGGTATCAATGAGCGTAGATTTTATGGAAGCCTGATTACCCGTGCCGATGAACGGTTTGATCGACATTTGTCCAGAGGTTGAGAAATGTACAAGACGCTTGAAGACGTGATGAACGAGCTGACGCCTGAGCGCAGGGCAAGAATCGAGGAGCGTGGTCGCGAACTGATTCGTGAGGAAATGACGCTTCAGGCCTTGCGTAAACAACTCGAGATCACCCAGGAAAGCATGGCCGAGCGCCTCGACGTTCGTCAGGGCAATGTTTCCAGGTTCGAGAACCGTAGCGATATGTTGATCTCTACGTTGCGTGACTATCTGGAAGCCATGGGGGGAAGACTGGAGCTGGTCGTTCATCTGCCTGGCCGAGCTCCTATAACCATCGAGGGGCTTGCCGGCGATTCGCTTGTTGATGGTTAACCAATGCGGCAGGGGCGAATTGGGTCGAACCGTTGGGGCTTGTTTTGGCCTGACGCCCGACTTCAGGTATGATATCGCCCCTTTTTGAATCCCCAGTCAGGCGATTTCCCATGACCAACCAGGCCGCCGAAGTCGCGAAGCGCCGCACTTTCGCAATCATTTCCCACCCCGACGCCGGTAAGACCACCATCACCGAGAAGCTCCTGCTGATGGGCAAGGCCATTGCCGTCGCCGGTACCGTGAAGTCGCGCAAGTCCGACCGCCACGCCACCTCCGACTGGATGGAAATGGAGAAGCAGCGCGGCATCTCCATCACTACCTCGGTGATGCAGTTCCCCTACCGCGAGCATATGATCAATCTGCTCGACACCCCCGGCCACGAAGACTTCTCGGAAGACACCTATCGCACCCTGACCGCGGTGGACTCGGCGCTGATGGTGCTCGACGGCGGTAAAGGCGTCGAGCCGCGCACCATTGCCCTGATGGACGTGTGCCGCCTGCGCGATACGCCGATCGTCAGCTTCATCAACAAACTCGACCGGGACATCCGCGACCCGATCGAACTGCTCGACGAAATCGAGGCGGTGCTGAAGATCAAGGCCGCGCCGATCACCTGGCCGATCGGTTGCTACCGTGATTTCAAGGGCGTGTATCACCTGGCCGGCGACTACATCATCGTCTACACGCCGGGGCATGGCCACGAGCGCACCGAAGCGAAGATCATCGAGAAGCTCGACTCCGATGAAGCCCGCGCCCACCTGGGTGATGAATACGACCGTTTCCTCGAACAACTCGAGCTGGTGCAGGGCGCCTGCCACGAGTTCGACCAGGACGCGTTCATCAATGGCCAGCTGACCCCGGTGTTCTTCGGTACCGCATTGGGCAACTTCGGTGTCGACCATGTGCTCGACGCGGTTGTCGATTGGGCGCCGCGCCCACTGGCCCGTGTCGCCCGCGAGCGCACCGTGGAACCGGTGGAAGAGAAATTCACCGGCTTCGTGTTCAAGATCCAGGCGAACATGGACCCGAAACACCGTGACCGTATCGCCTTCATGCGTATCTGCTCGGGCAAGTACGAGAAGGGCATGAAGATGCGCCACGTGCGCACTGGCAAGGACGTGCGCATCGGTGATGCCCTGACCTTCTTCTCCTCCGAGCGCGAGCAACTGGAGGAGGCCTATGCCGGCGACATCATCGGCCTGCACAACCACGGCACCATCCAGATCGGCGACACCTTCACCGAAGGCGAGGCGCTGGGCTTCACCGGTATTCCGCACTTCGCCCCGGAGCTGTTCCGCCGCGTGCGCCTGAAGGACCCGCTGAAATCCAAGCAGCTGCGCCAGGGCCTGCAGCAGCTGGCCGAAGAGGGCGCGACCCAGGTGTTCTTCCCCGAGCGCAGCAACGACATCATCCTCGGCGCGGTCGGTGTGCTGCAGTTCGACGTGGTCGCCAGCCGCCTGAAGGAAGAGTACAAGGTCGAGTGCGCCTATGAGCCGATCACCGTCTGGTCGGCGCGCTGGATCAGCTGCGACGACAAGAAGAAGCTCGAGGAATTCCAGAACAAGGCGGTGGAGAACCTGGCCATCGACGGCGGTGGTCACCTGACCTACCTGGCCCCGACCCGGGTCAACCTGGCGCTGATGGAAGAACGCTGGCCGGATGTGAAATTCCGCGCGACCCGCGAGCACCACTAAGAGCAGCTGCAAGCTGCGAGCTTCAAGAAGAGGTGGGCCTGGAAAGGCCCGCCTTTTTCTTGTCGCTTGCAGCTTCAAGCTTGTAACTGCCGAGTGTCAGTTGCCGGCTTTTATGCTGGTCCAGATCCGCGTCCTGATGCGGTCGATCTTCGCCGGCATGGCCTCCAGCGCATACAACTTGCCCATCACGTCGTCACTCGGGTAGATCATCGTGTTGCCCTTCAGCGCCGGGTCCACCAGCGCATCCGCCTGCTGGTTGCCATTGGCGTACTGCACGAAGTTGCTGATGTTGGCCATCACCTCCGGCTGCAACAGGTAGTTCATGTAGGCATACCCGGCCTTCTCGTCAGGCGCATCGGCCGGCATGGCCACCATGTCGAACCACATCGGCGCGCCTTCCTTCGGGATCGAGTAACCCACCTTCACCCCGTTCTTCGCCTCCTCGGCACGGTTCTTCGCCTGCAGCACGTCGCCCGAGAAACCCACCACCAGGCACACGTCGCCATTGGCCAGGTCGCCGGTGTACTTCGAGGAGTGGAAGTAGCTGATGTACGGGCGCACCTTCATCAGCAACGCTTTGGCCTTGTCGTAGTCCGCCGTGTTCTGGCTATGGTGCGGCAGGCCCAGGTAGTGCAGGGCGATCGGCAGCAGCTCGGGGCCGTTGTCCAGCACCGCCACGCCGCAACTCTTGAGCTTGGCGAGGTATTCGGGCTTGAAGAACAGGTCCCACGAATCGATGGGCGCATTGTCGCCGAGCACCGCCTTGACCTTGTCGATGTTGTAGCCGATGCCGGTGCTGCCCCACAGGTACGGGAAGCCGTACTGGTTGCCCGGGTCGTTGACCTCCAGGGCCTTGAGCAACACCGGGTTGAGGTTCTTCCAGTTGGGCAACTGCGACTTGTCCAGCTGCTTCAGGGCTTTGCCCTGGATCTGCCGGGCCATGAAGTGGTTGGAGGGGAACACCACGTCGTAGCCGGAGTTGCCGGTCATCAGCTTGCCGTCGAGGGTCTCGTTGCTGTCGAACACGTCGTAGGTGGGATTGATGCCGGTGGTCTGCTGGAAGTGCTTCAGCGTGTCCGGGGCGATGTAGCTCGACCAGTTGTAGATCTTCACCGAGTCGGCGGCACTGGCCATGCCGGCGGCCAGCATCAGGGGAGCGAGAAGGAGGGTGCGCATGTCGGGGTTACCTTGCTTTGTCTGTTGTTATCGAAGGCAGGCGATCAGCGGATCAGAAAATGAGGACGTAGGTCTTGCGCACGGTCTCCTGGATATCCCAGGTGCCGAGGCTGTTGGCCGGTAGCATCAGGGCGTCTCCGGCTTCTATGACCAGGGGCTCGCCACCGTCGGGAGTGAAGGTGCAGCGGCCCTTGATGAAATGGCAGAACTCCTGCTGCACGATCTGCCGCCGCCAGCGCCCCGGGGTGCATTCCCAGATGCCGGTCTCGACGCCGTCGCTGCGCTCGACGCAGGTGACCGAGGTGACTGCGACCGGCTCGCCAAGGGGCACGGCGACCGGGGTGCTGCTGTCCAGGATGACGCTGTCGGTGTGTTTGAACTGGGTGATGCTCATGACCGGTGGATCCTGTGTGGTGGTGAGGGGAAGTCAGTGCATGAAGCCTTCCATGAAATCGGCCAACCCACTGGCCAGGCGCCGCCGCCAGGGGGCGCTGGCCGGGTTGGCGAGGGTCCGGTCCTCGTGGACGAAACTCTGGATGATCGCGTTGTAGCCCAGCCAGCGGCACGGCTCGGGCGGCCAGCTGGCCAGGCTCGACAGCGGGCGGTTGTCGTGCACCCAGGGCTGCGCGGTCAGTTCGTTGTGCTGGCCGAGGATCAGCGCGGCCAGGGTACGTCCACCGAGGTTGGTGGCGCCGACGCCTTCGCCGCCATAACCGCCGGCCAGGGCGATACCGCGCTGGCGGTCGCAGAGCATGTGCGGGCGGAAGCGCCGGGCCATGCCGAGGTTGCCACCCCAGGAGTGGGTGATGCGTACGTGCTTGAGCTGTGGGAACAGTTCGCCGAACAGGTAGCGGCGCAGCTCCACCTCGTCGGTGGTCAGGGTGAAGTCCTCGCGCAGGCGGCCACCGAAGCGGTAGCCGCCGCGGGCACCGAACACCAGGCGGTTGTCGGCGCTGCGCTGGCCATAGGTGACCTGGCGGCTGTTTTCGCTGAAGGCCTGGCCCTGGCTCAGGCCGATCTGCTCCCATGTCGACTCCGGCAGCGGCTCGGTGGCCACCAGCAGGCTCTGTACCGGCAGCTGGTGCCGCCCGAGCGGTGGCAGGCTGGCGGCGTAGCCTTCCACGGCCGGCACCACCCAGTGGCTGCGGATACGTGCCAACGGGGTGCGCACTTCGCCGGTCTGCCAGTCAATGGCTGGCGTGTTCTCGTAGATCGGCACGCCCATGGCCTCGACCGTCCGTGCCAGGCCACGCACCAGCCTGGCCGGTTGAATCGTGGCGACGTGCGGGCTGTAGAGGGCGCCGTAGGGGTTGCTTACCTTCAGCTGGGCATCCAGTTGTTCGGGGCGCAGCCAGCGGTAATCGTCTTCATTCATGCCCTGGCGGTAGAGGTCGTCGAGCCAGGCGCGCAGGCTGCGTTCCTGTTCCGGGTAGCGGGCGGCGCAGTAGAGCACTCCGCCTTTGCGGTAGTCGCAGGCGATGCCTTCGCGCAGGAGCACGTCGTGGACTTCGTCGGGGATGCCGTGCAGCAGGTCGATGCTTTCACGCCGTTGCTGCGGCGAGAGCGTGGCCAGCAGGCGGTCCTCGCCCAGCAGGTTGCCCATCAGCCAGCCGCCATTGCGTCCGGAGGCGCCGAAGCCGGCGATGTTGGCCTCGATCACCGCGATGTTCAGCTGCGGCGCCTGGCGCTTGAGGTAGTAGGCCGTCCACAGCCCGGTATAGCCGGCACCGATGATGCACACGTCGAGATCCAGGTCCTGGCGCAGGGCCGGGCGCGCGCACAACGGCTCGTCGAGCTGGTCCATCCACAGGCTGATCGTGCGCAAAGGTTGCATCGGGTCGTGCTCCACATCCACTGAGGGTCTGTGGCGATCCTAGTGAAGCGTGGCGTGGGCTGTCTTACGTGCGTGCACGCAGGGAAATTTGCTTGAGGTAAGCCTTGGGCGACAGGCCGGTATGCTCGCGAAAGCACTTGTAGAACGCCGACAGCGAATTGAAGCCGGCGTTGAACGCCAGTTCATCGACGGGCGCCGCGACGCAGCTATTGTCCAGGCTGCTCATCAGGTGTTGCAGGCGTGCCTGGTTGACGTAGCGGTAGAAGCTTTGGCCAAGCACCTGGTTAAGCAGGTAGGAAATCTGGTTGCGGCTGTAGCCGCTTTCGTCGGCGACCCGTTGCAGGTCCAGCTCGGGGTCCAGGTACGGGCGCTGGGCCTGGAAATAATGCTCCAGGTCCTGGGCCATGGTCGATAGCTGGCGGGGAGACAGGCCGAGCCGACTGGTGGCTGGGCGCGGCCCGCTGGAGCGCAGGCCCTTTCCGTTGCCATGGACCAGCGTGGCGTACTCGTTGACCCGCCAGATCAGTCCGTCCAGCACGGTGATCGCCTCGCTGGACTGGAACGCCACCAGCCCGTCGCCACCCTGCACCGTGACCTGGTACTGGATGAACGCGGTGCAGCCATCGACGCGGATGCGGTCGCTGTGGACGATGTCCTCGCCGGCTTCATGGGGCAAGCTTGCGCGCACGTAGTCGCGCAGCTCGTCGAAACCGAGCACGCGGTTCTGGAAGAAGTCGTGGTACTGGATATCCGGGTGGTACAGGGCCATCACCCCGTCCAGGTCGCGATGCTTCCAGCACAGGTGGTAGCGCATGACGGTGGCGGCGGTGAGCGGGGTTTGCCCGGTGCCGTCGGGGACGGTGGCGATAGACATGCCGTGGATGGTGCCTCGTCATGTCCCGGTCTGACAAGAACCAGCCCGTGCGCACAGGCCGCATCCCGGGTTGCAGAAGGCCCTGCCGTTTCCGCACCGATCTGGCATTTTGCATGATGCTCAGACGTTGCCTACAAGCCAACCGCCTGATTTATAAGGAAGTCATGTTTTGACACAAAGTGGCACAGCCCCTGCACGGCCTTACCTGAGAACGGACCTCCCCCTCAGATAAAGGCGTCGAATCATGATCACACCTGCCGACTACCCCACCAACGACCCCAATCGCTCCGGAGTTTCCTGGGCCGCGATCTTCGCAGGCGCAGCAGCGGCGGCGGCCTTGTCCCTGATCCTGGTGGTACTGGGGACAGGGTTGGGCCTGGCCGCTACCTCGCCTTGGGCCGACGAAGGCGCCAGCGCCAAGGCGCTTGGGATTTCGACCATCATCTGGCTACTGATCACACAGATACTGGCCTCGGGCCTGGGTGGTTACATCGCCGGTCGCCTGCGGGTGAAATGGGCCAACCTGCACGGTGACGAAGTGTATTTCCGGGACACTGCCCATGGCTTCCTGGCCTGGGCGGTTGCCACGCTAGTGGCCGCCATGCTGGTGCTGGGTACCGCTGGCAACTTGCTGGGTGCCGGCGCCACCGCTGCGTCCGGGGTGGCTACCACCGCGGCTGCAGGTGTGGCTGGCAGCGATAGCCAGGGCAAGAACCCGATGGGCTACTTCGTCGATAGCCTGTTCCGCGGTCAAGGCCCGGTGGCGGTCAGTGACGATGCGGCAAATGGTGTGGCAGCCCGCATTCTGACTCGCTCGCTGGCCCAGGGCGGCGCGCTATCGCCGGAGGATCGGACCTACCTGGCCCAGGTAGTGGCCCAGCGCACTCGCCTGACACAGCCCGAGGCCGAAGCACGCGTTGATCAGGTCTATGCACAACTGCAGCAGGCCAAGGTCGAGGCCAAGCAAGCCGCGGACGCTGCGACCAAGGCCGCCGCCTGGACGGCGTTGTGGACTTTCGTCGCCCTGCTTTGCGGCGCCTTCTTCGCCAGCCTGGCGGCACTGTTCGGCGGCCGGCAGCGTGATCGGGTGCAGTGGCTCGAAGCCAGTCCGGCGGACTACAACCCGCGCCCCGCTTCTGCACCGATCCGATAACCCGCACAGGAACAAGGAGAATTATCATGCGCTCATTATTGCTGTGGATGCTCGGGGTCCCTATTCCGGTGATCATCCTGATTGCATTGTTCATGCACTGAGAAACGAAAACGCCGCCCGAAAGGGCGGCGTTTTCATTGGCGCATACAGCTACAGGAACTGCTCGGCGTAGTGGCACGCCACCTGCCGCGTACTCACTTGGCGCAACGCCGGTACTTCCTTGGCGCATCGCTCGGTCGCGTACGGGCAACGTTTGTGGAACGCGCAACCGTCCGGCGGATTCAACGGGTTGGGCAACTCACCGGCAATGCGGATCTTCGGCTTCAGCGGGTCCGGGTGGATCGCCGGGGTGGCCGATAGCAGCGCCTGGGTATACGGGTGCAGCGGCTTGTCGTAGATGTCCTGCTTGGGCCCCATTTCCGCCGGCCGGCCGAGGTACATCACCAGCACCTGGTCCGCCACATGGCGCACTACCGCCAGGTTGTGGGAGATGAACACGTAGGCGGTGTTGAATTCCTTCTGCAGGTCCATGAACAGGTTCAGCACCTGGGCCTGGATCGACACGTCCAGCGCCGAGGTGGGTTCGTCGGCCACCAGTACCTTGGGTTGCAGCATCATCGCCCGGGCCAGGGCGATACGCTGGCGCTGGCCGCCGGAGAACATGTGCGGATAACGCTGGTAGTGCTCGGGGCGCAGGCCCACCTGCTCCATCATCTTCTGCACTTTCTCGCGGCGTTCGGTCTTGCTCAGCGAGGTGTTGATCAACAGCGGTTCGGCGAGCTGGTCGCCGATCTTCTGCCGCGGGTTGAGCGAGGCGTAGGGGCTCTGGAACACCATCTGCACGTCGCGCCGCAGCTGTTTGCGCTGGTCCTTGCTGGCGCCCTTGACCTCGTGGCCGGCGATCTGCAGCGAACCTGAGGACGGCTCCTCGATCAGGGTCAGGGCACGCGCCAGGGTCGACTTGCCGCAGCCGGATTCACCGACCACGGCCAGCGTCTTGCCGGCCTCCAGTTCGAACGACACGCCGTTGAGCGCCCGCACCAGCGCATGGCCCTTGAACAGGCCGCGGGAGACTTCGTAGTGGCGGGTCAGCTCACGAGCGGAAAGTACGACGGCCATCACGCCACCTCCTGGTTCAGCGGATAGAAGCAACGCACCAGGCTGTGGGCCTGGGGATCAAGGGCCGGGCGCTGCCGGCGGCAGTTTTCCTGCACATAGGGGCAGCGTGGCGACAGCAGGCAACCCTGCGGGCGGTCATAGCGCCCCGGGACGATGCCGGGCAGGGTGGCCAGGCGTTCGGCGCCGATGCTGTGCTCGGGAATGGCCGCCAGCAGCGCTTCGCTGTACGGATGGGCGGGAATGTCGAATAGCTCCGGCACCTGGCCGACTTCGACTGCTTGCCCTGCGTACATCACGCACACGCGCTTGGCGGTTTCGGCGACCACGGCCAGGTCGTGGGTGATGAGAATGAGCGCCATGTTGCGCTCTTTCTGCAGGTTGACCAGCAGCTCCATGATCTGCGCCTGGATGGTCACGTCCAGCGCGGTGGTCGGTTCGTCGGCGATCAGCAGTTTTGGCTCGCCGGCGATGGCCATGGCGATGGCCACGCGCTGGCTCATGCCGCCGGACAGCTGGTGCGGGTAGGCGTCGAGGCGGCTTTCGGCGGCCGGGATCTCGACCTTCTTCAGCAGCTCCAGCGCGCGCTGACGCGCTGCCTTGCCCTTGAGGCCCAGGTGCTGGCGCAGCACTTCCTCGATCTGGTAGCCCACGGTATAGCTGGGGTTGAGCGCGGTCATCGGGTCCTGGAAGACCATGGCGATGTCCTTGCCCACCACCTTGCGGCGCTGGCGGCCGCTGAGCTTGAGCATGTTGGTGCCGGCGAAGTCGAGCACGTCCGCGGTGATGCGCCCGGGGGCTTCGATCAGCCCCATCAGGGCCATCATGGTCACCGACTTGCCCGAGCCCGACTCGCCGACGATGGCGAGGATCTCGCCGGCATCCACGCTCAGGTCGAGGCCGTCCACCACGGGCACGGCATTGGCGTCGCCGAAGCGCACGTTCAGGTTGTTGATCTGCAACAGTGACATGGCGATCTCCTCAGGCGGCGTTCTTGAGTTTCGGGTCCAGCGCGTCGCGCAGGCCGTCGCCCATCAGGTTGATTGCCAGCACACTGAGCAAAATGGTCAGGCCGGGCAGGCTCACCACCCACCAGGCGCGTTCGATGTAGTCGCGGGCCGAGGCCAGCATGGTGCCCCACTCGGGGGTTGGCGGCTGCACGCCGAGGCCGAGGAAGCCCAGGGCTGCGGCGTCGAGGATCGCCGAGGAGAAGCTCAGGGTGGCCTGCACGATCAGCGGCGCCATGCAGTTGGGCAGCACGGTGACGAACATCAGCCGTGGCAGGCCGGCACCGGCCAGGCGCGCGGCGGTGACGTAGTCACGGTTCAGTTCGCCCATCACCGCGGCGCGGGTCAGGCGCACGTAGGACGGCAGCGAAACGATGGCGATGGCGATCACGGTGTTGATCAGGCCTGGGCCGAGGATGGCGACGATGGCCACGGCCAGCAGCAGCGAGGGCAGGGCCAGCATCACGTCCATCAGGCGCATGATCGAGGGGCCGAGGATCTGCGGGAAGAAGCCGGCCAGCAGGCCCAGCAGGATGCCCGGGATCAGCGACATCACCACCGACGACAGGCCGATCAGCAGCGACAGTCGGGCGCCCTGGATCAGCCGCGAGAGCAGGTCGCGGCCCAGTTCGTCGGTACCGAGGATGAACTGCCAGGTACCGCCTTCGAGCCATACCGGCGGCGTGAGCAGGAAGTCGCGGTATTGCTCGCTGGGGTTGTGCGGCGCTACCCAGGGGGCGAACAGGGCGCAGAACACCACCAGGCACATGAACGCCAGGCCGGCCACCGCGCCCTTGTTGCGCGAGAAGGCCTGCCAGAATTCTTTGTACGGCGAGGGGTAGAGCAAGCTTTGGTCGACCACGCTGGGCGGGGTGACGGATTTTGGAATCGGGCTGGTCATGGCGTAGTCCTCAGCGCTGATGACGGATGCGTGGGTTGGCCAGGCCGTAGAGGATATCCACGACGAAGTTGACCAGGATCACCAGGCAGGCGATCAACAGGATGCCGTTCTGGACCACGGGGTAGTCACGGGCACCGATGGCCTCGATCAGCCATTTGCCGATGCCCGGCCAGGAAAAGATGGTTTCGGTGAGCACGGCGCCGGCCAGCAGTGTGCCGACCTGCAGGCCGAACACGGTGAGTACCGGGATCAGCGCGTTGCGCAGGCCGTGGATGAACACCACGCGCGACGGCGACAGGCCCTTGGCGCGGGCGGTACGGATGTAGTCCTCGCGCAGCACCTCAAGCATCGACGAACGGGTCATGCGGGCGATTACCGCCAGCGGAATGGTGCCCAGCACGATGGCCGGCAGGATCAGGTGCATCACCGCGTCCTTGAACGCGCCTTCCTCGTCGCTGAGCAGGGTGTCGATGAGCATGAAGCCGGTCTTCGGTTCGATGTCGTAGAGCAGGTCGATGCGCCCGGAGACTGGCGTCCAGCCCAGGCTCACCGAGAAGAACATGATCAGGATCAGGCCCCACCAGAAGATCGGCATCGAGTAGCCAGCGAGCGAGATGCCCATCACCCCGTGATCGAACAGCGAGCCGCGCTTGAGCGCGGCGATCACCCCGGCCAGCAGGCCGATGACCCCGGCGAACAGCAGGGCGGCCATGGCCAGCTCCAGGGTGGCCGGGAACAGGGTGAGGAATTCGTTCCATACGCTTTCACGGGTGCGCAGGGATTCGCCCAGATCGCCCTGGGCGAGCTTGCCGACATAGTCCAGGTACTGGGCCGGCAGCGGTTTGTTCAGGCCCAGGCGCTCCATGGCCTGGGCATGCATTTCGGGGTCGACCCGGCGTTCGCCCATCATCACTTCGACGGGGTCGCCGGGGATCAGGCGTATGAGCGCGAAGGTCAGCAGGGTGATACCGAAGAAGGTCGGAATCAGCAGACCCAGGCGTCGGGCAATAAAACTCAACATTGTCAGGGGTACCTCATCAGCCGGAAACGGCGCGCCGCCGGGGCCTCTTGCACAAGGTCCGGCGGCTGTTGTTGTTCTACTTCACCTTGGTGGTGGCGAAGTTGTTGTTGGTCAGTGGGTTGATCACATAGCCTTCGACGTTCTCGCGCATGGCGGTGAACATTTTCGGATGGGCCATGCTGATCCACGGCTGGTCTTCATCGTACACCGCCAAGGCCTCGTTATAGAGCCTGGCGCGTTCGTCGTTGTCGATCACCTCGCGGGCGCGGGTGATCAGGTCCTGGAATTTCTGGTTGCACCAGCGCGCATAGTTCTCGCCGCTTTTCACCGCGTCGCAGCTGAGCATCGGCGTGAGGAAGTTGTCCGGGTCGCCGTTGTCGCCGGCCCAGCCTGCCGAGACCAGGTCGGCCTCGCCCTTCTTGGCGCGACGCAGCATCTCGGCCCATTCCATCACGCGGATGTCGAGCTTGATGCCGATCTTGGCCAGGTCCGACTGCAGCATTTCGGCGGACAGGCGCGGGTTGGGGTTGGTCGGGCCACCGCCGTTGCGGGTGAACAGAGTGATCACCGTGCCCTCCGGCACGCCGGCTTCCTTGAGCAGGGCGCGGGCCTTGTCGAGGTCGTGGGGCGGGTTCTTGTTGTCGGTGTTGTAGCCGATCATGGTCGGTGGATACGGGTTGACCCCAACCAGGGCGTTGCCCTTGCCGAACAGCTGGTCGACGTGGGTCTGGCGGTCGAAGGCCATGTCGATCGCCTTGCGCACGCGCACATCGCTCAGGTACTTGTGCTGGGTGTTCATCGAGATGTAGCCGGTAACCAGCGCCTCGATCTCGGCGACCTTGAGTTTCGGGTCGGTCTTGATCCCCGGCACGTCGTCAGGCTTGGGATACAGGGCGATCTGGCATTCGTTGGCGCGCAGTTTCTGCAGGCGCACGTTGCTGTCGGTGGCGATGGCGAAGATCAGCGCGTCGGCGGGTGGCTTGCCACGGAAGTAGTCCGGGTTGGCCTTGTAGCGGACGTTGGCGTCCTTGTTGTAGCGCTGGAACACGAACGGGCCGGTGCCGACCGGCTTGCTGTTGAGCTCGCCAGTCTTGCCGGCCTTGAGCAGCTGGTCGCCGTACTCGGCGGAGTAGATCGAGGTGAAGGCCATGGCCAGGTCGCGCAGGAAAGGCGCTTCCGGGCGGGTCAGGGTGATCACCACGGTGTGATCGTCGGTCTTCTCGACCGACTTGAGCAGGTCCTTGAAGGCCATGCTCTCGAAGTAGGGGTAGCCGACGCTGGTCTTGTCGTGCCACGGATGGTCTTTCTTCAGCTGGCGGTTCAGGCTCCACAGCACGTCATCGGCATTGAAGTCGCGGGTGGGCTTGAAGTAGTCGGTGGTGTGGAACTTGACGCCTTCGCGCAGGTGGAAGGTGTAGACCAGGCCGTCGGGGCTGACGTCCCAGCTGGTGGCCAGGGCCGGCTGGATCTCGGTGGTGCCGGGCTTGAAGTCGACCAGGCGGTTGAAGATGGCCTCGGCCGTGGCGTCGGCGGTGACGGCGGTGGTGTACTGGACGATGTCGAAGCCTTCCGGGCTGGCTTCGGTGCACACCACCAGCGGCTTGGCCGCCAGATTCGATGCGGTGCCCAGGATGACGGCTGCCAGGGCAGCGCGTAGCGGTAGCGATTTCATGGAACCTCCCTGCAGTGCTAGTTCCAGCGTAGCCGCCACGGCCCGTGGGGAGGCGGGCCGTGGCGCCAACGGTCAGAGGATGTTGAACGGAATGGTGGTGACGACGCGGAACCCGTCGAGACTGCCGTCGCTCTGTGCCTTGCTGGCACGGTGGGCGGTATAGGTGGCGCGGATGGTGGTGTCCTTCAGCATGCCGCTCTGCACCGCGTAGCTGGTACCGATGCCCCACTCGTAGTGGTTCTCGCCGTCCTGGCCGCGGACGTCATAGGCGGTGCCCTTGTAGTGGGTACCGTCGATATCCCAGCCGCGGGCGTTGTAGACGTTGAACTTCAGGCCTGGCACGCCATAGGGCGCCATGTTCAGCACATAGCTGATCTGCAGCGATTTCTCGTTCGGGCCGTTGAAGTCCGACAGCAGGGAGTTGGCCAGGTAGATGCCGTTGGTCTCATGCAGGTAGTCGAAGTACTCGTTGCCGTTGACCTGCTGCCAGGAGGCGGTGAGGGTGTGGGCCTGGTGGGTCAGGCCGAACGACAGGCTGTAGGTGTCGTTGTCGATCTCGCCCATCTTCTTGCTGCCTTCGTCCACGGTCTTGTAGTAGTTCAGACCGGTGGTCAGGCTCAGCACCGCGCTGTCGCCCAGCACGTGGTTGGCGCCGAAGTAGTACTGGTTCCAGAAGTCGTCGACCTTGGTCGCGTAGAGGCTGGTGGTCAGGCTCTTGAGCGGCTGGTAGTTGATGCCGACGGTGCTGGCTCGGTCGGTCTCGACCCCGGCGGCGCCGTACTCGCTGCGGAACTTGCTCAGGCTCTGCTCGGTACGTGGCGAAACGCGGTCGAAGGTACCCACGTCGAACGACAGGTTCTCGAACTCGGCGCTGTGCAGGAACGCGCCCTGGAAGCTCGATGGCAAGGCCCGGTTACCGATGTAGGCGATCATCGGCGTGTCGACCGACTGGCGACCGACGGTCAGCGTGGTGTTGGAGATGCGCGCCTTGACGTTGCCCAGGCCCATCTTGCTCCACTGGCCGATCGGGTCGCCGTCGCTGTGGGTCAGGGTACGGTTGTTCGGGCCGGCCACGGCGGCGCGGCCCTGCTCGAGGGCGATGGCATTGTAGGCGGCGGCCTCCACCGCAAAGCCGACGGTACCTTCGGTGAAGCCCGAGCTGTAGTTGAGGATGGTGCCCTGCACCCAGTTGTCACGGCTGTGGGTGTCGTGGCGGGTGCCGTCGCCCTTGGTGTATTTCCACAGCGGCGCGCGGGTGGCGCGTTCGCGGGCATACCAGTTGCGGGTGCTGCCGGACAGGCTCTGGCCATCGATGAAGCCTTTGGCTTCGGCCTGTTCGCTGCTGGACTTGAGCGCGAACGGCACGAAGTCCTGGCTTGCGGGTTCGGCCTGGGCGAGGGCGCAGAAGGCGCCGACGGACAAGGCCAGTGCGGTGGTTGTGGTACGAATCAACATGAAAGCTCCCTGATATTTTTCTAGTTATCACCCGGCCTTGTGAGCCGGGCTTGTCACGGTGACGCGGTACTGCAGTGTCTGCCTGGGGGTTGCCAGGCAAATCCGGGCTGCACGCTGGCGCGGGAGTGGGTCGCACTCCCGTCCGGGCGTTGCAGGGTCAATCGATGCTGACGCCGGAGAAAACGTTGCGTCCGAAGGGGCTGACCTTGAAGTCTTTCACGCTGATGCTCAGCGGCTGGTTGACCGTGGAGTGCGCGACCGGGGTGATCGGCACCTGTTGCTTGAGACGTTGCTGGGCTTGTTCGTAGAGGCTGGTGCGCTGGTCGCGGTCGGTGACCTGCTTGGCTTTTTTCACCAGCGCGTCGTATTGCGAATCGCACCACAAGGAGTAGTTGTTGCTGCCGATGGCGTCGCAGCTGAACAGGGTGCCGAGCCAGTTGTCCGGGTCACCGTTGTCGCCGGTCCAGCCGATCAGGGCGATGTCATGCTCGCCGTTCTTCATGCGCTTGAGGTATTCACCCCATTCGTAGCTGACGATGCGCACCTTGAAACCGAGCTTGCTCCAGTCGGCCTGGAGCATTTCGGCCATCAACTTGGCGTTGGGGTTGTAGGGGCGCTGTACCGGCATGGCCCACAGGGTGATCTCTGTGTCTTCCTTGACCCCGGCCTGCTTGAGCAGCTGCTTGGCTTTTTCCGGGTCGAAGGGGGCGTCCTTGATCGATTTGTCGTAGGACCACTGGGTTGGCGGCATGGCGTTGACGGCGGTCTGACCGGCATCCTGGTAGACCGCCTGGATGATCGCCTGCTTGTTCACCGCCATGTCCATGGCCTGGCGCACTTCCAGTCGGTCGAAGGGTGGGTGCTGGGTGTTGTAGGCGATGTAGCCAAGGTTGAAACCGGGTTGCGTCATTACCTGCAGCTTGCCGTCTTCCTTGAGCGCGGGCAGGTCGGCCGGGCGTGGATGCAGGGTGATCTGGCATTCGTTGCGGCGCAGCTTCTGGATGCGCACCGACGGGTCGACGTTGATCGAGAACACCAGGTTGTCGATCTTCACCCGGTCAGGTGCCCAGTAGTCCTTGTTGCCCTTGAAGCGGATCTGCGAATCCTTCTGGTAGCGCTGGAACACGAAGGGGCCGGTGCCGATCGGCTTCTGGTTGATATCGCTGGCCTTGCCGCCGGCCAGCAGGTGGTCGGCGTACTCGGCGGAGAGAATCGAGGCGAAGGCCATGGCGATGTTCTGCAGGAACGCGGCGTCGACCTTGTTGAGGGTGAAGACCACGGTGAGCGGGTCGGTCTTCTCGACCTTGGCGATGTTCTTGTCCAGCCCCATGCTGATGAAGTATGGGAATTCGGTGGGGTAGGCCTTGCGGAAGGGGTGGTCCTTGTCGAGCATGCGGTTGAAGGTGAACAGCACGTCGTCGGCGTTGAAGTCGCGGCTGGGCTTGAAGTCCTTGTTGCCATGGAACTTCACCCCGGGTCGCAGGTGGAAGGTGTACTTCAGGCCGTCCTCGGACACCTGCCAGTCGGTGGCCAGGCCCGGCTGCACGGCGGTGCCGCCACGCTCGAACTCGACCAGGCGGTTGTAGATCGGTTCGGCGGCGTCGTTGTCGGTGGCCGCGGTGTACTGGGCGGTGTCGAAGCCCGCCGGGCTGCCTTCGGAGCAGAACACCAGGTTGTTGGCGAGGCTGGCGGGAGCCTGGCTCAGCAGGCCGAGGGCAAGCAGGGTGGAGCTCAGTGTGGTCAGGCGCATGGCAGGTCCTTTGTCCGTGTTTTCAGGCAGCGGCAGGCAAAACGCGGCTGCTGCATCCCGGTCCTGACGATAGATGCGCCAGAATGCGGGAACCAGGGTTCGCTACTGATTTGGGTGCGGGAGCGTTCCGGCGAACACTAGGGAATTGCCCTGCGTATCGCCCGATCATGTCACCGCCCCGCCGCCAAACGCTGGCGGGGCGGTCACGACCGTTACTTGTCCACGCTGACCCCGTAGAAGGAGTTCAGGCCGAAGGGGCTGATCTTGAAGTCCTTCACTTTCGCGCTCATGGGCTGATACACGGTGGAGTGGGCGATGGGGGTGATCGGCACCTGCTCCTTGAGGATATGTTGCGCCTGCTTGTACAGCTCGGTGCGCTTGGCCTGGTCGGAGGTCGCCTTGGCTTGCTTGATCAGGTCGTCGTAGGGCTTGTAGCACCACTTGGAGAAGTTGTTGCCATCCATGGCATCGCAGCCATAGAGCGTGCCCAGCCAGTTGTCCGGGTCACCATTGTCGCCGCTCCAGCCGATCAGCATGGCGCCCTGCTCGCCGCCCTTGGAACGCTTGATGTACTCGCCCCATTCGTAGCTGACGATCTTGGCCTTGATGCCGATCTTGGCCCAGTCGGACTGGAGCATCTCGGCCATCAGCTTGGCGTTGGGGTTGTAGGGGCGCTGCACCGGCATGGCCCACAGGGTGATCTCGGTACCCTCCTTGATGCCGGCTTCCTTGAGCAGTTGCTTGGCCTTCTCTGGGTCGTACGCGGCGTCCTTGATGGTGTCGTCATAGGACCATTGGGTCGGCGGCATGGCGTTGACCGCCAGCTGGCCGGCACCCTGATACACCGATTCGATGATCTGCTGCTTGTTGACCGCCATGTCCAGGGCTTGGCGGACCTTGAGTTGGGACAGGGGGTTCGCTTCGTTGCTGCCCTTGATCTTGTCCATCACGTTGTAGGCGATATAGCCGAGGTTGAAGCCGGCCTGGTCGGGCATCTGCAGCTTCTTGTCTTCCTGCAGCGGCTTGATATCGGCCGGACGCGGGAACAGCGTCACCTGGCACTCGTTCTTCTTGAGTTTCTGCATGCGCACCGAGGCGTCGGTGCTGATGGCGAAGATCAGGTTGTCGATCTTCACTTCTTCAGGATTCCAGTAGCTCTTGTTGCCAGTGAAGCGAATGTTCGAGTCTTTCTGGTAGCTCTTGAACACGAACGGCCCGGTGCCGATCGGCTTCTGGTTGATGTCGGCGGGCTTGCCCTGCTTGAGCAACTGGTCGGCGTATTCGGCTGACTGGATCGAGGCGAAGTGCATGGCCATGTTCTGGATGAACGCGGCGTCGACCTGGGCGAGGGTGAACTTCACCGTGTGGTCGTCGAGTTTTTCCACCTTGGCGATGTTCTTGTCCATGCCCATGTCGGTGAAGTACGGGAACTCGGTGGGGTAGGCCTTGCGGAAGGGCTGGTCCTTGTCGAGCATGCGGTTGAAGGTGAACAGCACGTCGTCGGCGTTGAAGTCGCGGGTCGGCTTGAAGTAATCGGTGGTATGGAACTTGACGCCTTCACGCAGGTGGAAGGTGTAGGTCTTGCCGTCATCGGAGACGTCCCAGCTGGTGGCCAGGCCCGGAATGACCTTGGTGCCGCCGCGTTCGAATTGCGTCAGGCGGTTGAAGATGGTCTCGGCGGAGGCGTCAAAGTCGGTTCCGGTAGTGTATTGCCCCGGGTCGAACCCGGCCGGGCTGCCTTCGGAGCAGAACACCAGGTTGGATGCGGCGAGGGCGGAGGGAGCGCCGGCTAGCAAGCCTGCACCTACCAGGAACGGAATGACTGCGTGTTTGAGCATGGTGGCCTCATTGTTGTCATTTTTCGAATTGAGGCGGCCTCGTGAGCCGACCTGCGGATACTTATGCAGGGGGTATTCCCAATGCAACACTCAGCAGGATGGTTGACGGCAAAAACGTGGTACGGACGTACATGGATGTCGCATCCATATAACTTTGGCGAATGTTGATCGTTTGCGAGGGGGAAAAGGGCGAAAATTTCAGGATATTTCGCACTTTATGTGACAAGCAGACGCACCCGTTTGGTGCGTAGGAAAGGTCTGAAACTGCTGTCAGAGACGGTTTTGACCGCCTCTGACATCCGATTGAGTGAGTCAGGGCACCTGGACTTCGATCAGGCCATCGGCACTCATGCTCACTTCGCTGGTTCCGGCTTCGATATCCGGCGCCGGCGCGGATTCATCGGCGGCGCCCTTGGCCATCATCGCCATTGGCGCGTTACGCAGGTAAGGGCGTGGGTAACCGCTGCTGTTGAGGTTCAGGCTGACCACCTTGTAGCCTTTGCCGCCCAGGGCATCGGTGGCCAGTTGGGCACGCGCCTTGAAGGCGGCGACGGCATCCTTGAGCAACTCGTCTTCATTGGACTTGCGTGTGGCCGGGGCAATGGAGAAGTCCATGCCGCCCATCTTCAGGTCTTGCAGCAGGTCACCGGTGAGCTTGGACAGGGCCGGGAAGTCGGCGCTTTCCAGGCGCAGTTCGGCGCGCTCGCGCCAGCCGGTGATCTTCTGGCCCTTGGTGTCGTAGATCGGGTAGCTGTTGCGGCTGCCCTGGCTGATCTTCACGTCCTTGACCTGGCGGGCCTGCTGCACGGCCTTGTTCATGGTTTCGGTGATCTCCTTGGCCAGCTTGCCCGGGTCGGTGTTCTGCGCTTCGCTGTACAGCGTCACGACCATCAGGTCACGCGCCACTTCCTTGCTGACTTCGGCACGCAGCGACACCTGGTTGTAGCGTGGCTCGTCGGCCGCCAGGGCCGGCAGGCTGGCGAGCATGCCGCAGGACAGGGCAACGGCGGCGGCGCCGCGACGGGTAATGTGCATGTGGAACTCCTTGGCAGGGTAAGGCGTGGGTGAGCAGATCCGTTCCACGCATGGCCGATCAGACCGGTGACAGTGTAGAGGGTTCAAAAGTGCCATCATGAATCTATGACAAAGTGTGGCGCTTTGCCGCATCGCTGCAGTGGAGCGCCCGGCTTCGGTATACTCCAGCCGATTTTCCTGGAGCACTCAATTGGGAGAGCTCATGCTCGCCGTCGCACATCCGTTGTCCGCCACACGCCAGAACCTCTGGCGCCTGACCTTCATCCGTATTCTCGTCCTGGCGGCCCAGGCCGGCTCGGTAGGCGTGGCCTACTGGACCGAGCTGCTGCCGCTGCCGTGGTTCTCGCTGGCAGTCACGCTGGCCCTGTCGTCGCTGCTGTGCGCGTTCACCGCCCTGCGCCTGCGCCTGTCGCTGCCGGTCACCGAACTCGAGTACGCCCTGCAACTGGCCTGCGACCTGCTGATCCACAGTGCCCTGCTTTATTACTCGGGCGGTTCGACCAACCCCTTCGTCTCCTATTACCTGGTGCCGTTGGCCATCGCCGCGGTCACCCTGCCGTGGATCTACTCGTTGGTGCTCTCGGGTATCGCCCTGGTCGCCTACAGCCTGTTGCTGGTGCAGTACTACCCGCTGGAAACGCTGCCGCTGGCACGCGATACCATGCAGGTCTACGGCATGTGGCTGAGCATCGCCCTGGCCGCCGGGGTGATCACCTTCTTCGCCGCGCGCATGGCCGAGGAGTTGCGCCAGCAAGAGAACCTGCGCGCCGAGCGTCGGGAAGAAAGCCTGCGCGACGAGCAGTTGCTGGCCGTGGCCACCCAGGCCGCCGGCGCCGCCCACGAACTGGGCACGCCGCTGGCGACCATGAGCGTGCTGCTCAACGAAATGCGCCAGGACCACGCCGACCCGCTGTTGCAGGAAGACCTGCAGATCCTTCAGGACCAGGTCAAGCTGTGCAAGGAAACCTTGCAGCAACTGGTGCGCGCTGCCGAGGCCAACCGGCGCCTGGCGATCGTTGAGCAGGATGTCACCGCCTGGCTCGACGAGGCGCTCAACCGCTGGCACCTGATGCGCCCGGAAGCCAGCTACCGCTTCCAGCGCCTGCGCGACGGCGTGGTGCCGCGGCTGACGCCGCCGCCGGACCTGACCCAGGCCCTGCTGAACCTGTTGAACAATGCCGCCGATGCCTGCCCGGACGACCTGGAGGTGCGCCTGGATTGGGACGCCCAGGACATCGTCATCAGCATCCGCGACCATGGCCCCGGCGTGCCGCCGGCCATCGCCGAAGCGATCGGCAAACCTTTCATTACCACCAAGGGCAAAGGCTTCGGCCTGGGCCTGTTCTTGAGCAAGGCCAGCGTGACGCGTGCGGGCGGTTCGGTGAAACTCTATAGTCATGAGCAGGGTGGCACCCTGACCGAATTGCGCCTGCCCCATGGCAAGCGAGGAGATGCATGATGAGCGAAGAAAACCAGGTCGAAGGCGAAGAGCTGCCGCACCTGCTGCTGGTGGATGACGACGCCACCTTCACCCGGGTGATGGCCCGGGCGATGTCGCGTCGTGGGTTCCGTGTGAGCACCGCAGGTTCCGCCGAGGAAGGCTTGAAACTGGCCGAGCAGGACCTGCCCGACTACGCCACGCTGGACCTGAAGATGGAGGGCGACTCGGGCCTGGTGCTGTTGCCCAAGCTGCTGGAGCTGGACCCGGAGATGCGCGTGGTGATCCTGACCGGTTACTCGAGCATCGCCACGGCGGTCGAGGCAGTCAAGCGCGGGGCCTGCAACTACCTGTGCAAACCGGCCGACGCCGACGATGTACTGGCGGCGCTGCTCTCGGAGCATACCGACCTGGACACGCTGGTGCCGGAAAACCCGATGTCGGTGGACCGCCTGCAGTGGGAGCACATCCAGCGCGTGCTGGGCGAGCACGAGGGCAATATCTCCGCCACGGCGCGGGCGCTGGGCATGCACCGGCGCACCTTGCAGCGCAAGTTGCAGAAGCGTCCGGTCCGACGCTGAAGTCCACTGGGGGCGCTGCGCGCCCATCGCCGGCAAGCCGGCTCCCACAAGGATCATCGATGCCCTGTGGGAGCCGGCTTGTCGTGGCGACGAACCGCGACGAAAGGGCCACGTAGTGGCCCCCTGCGTTTTGTCAGGCTTTTTCTCCCGAGCGGTCAACCCGTACCGCCAGCTGTCCTGCTCCCGATGGTGCCTCGAACGCCACCTGTCCGCCTGCCGGCACTTTCGCCCGGCCAATCACCTTGCCATCACGCAGCAATTCCAGCGGCATGCCTTCCATCGACTGGCCCGAAGCCAGTTCCAGTTTGACCTTGATATTCATCGGTGACCTCCTTGTCACGCGTTGCGATCGATATAGAGAGTGGTCTTGCCGTCCAGGCTGGCAATCAGCTCCGGTGAACCTCCGCGGAACTGGCGGAACAGGTTGCGCCCGCGTTGCTTACCGTCCGCCGGCACCTGCACGCTCGGGTGGAACTGGTCGGTGAGCTCGGCATAGCCGCTCCATGGGCCAATGTACGACTCGTTGAGCTGGTCGGTGATGCTGAAGGCATAGCGCACCGCATTGCCCCGTTGCCAGTTCAGGCCATCGGGTTCACGACGCTCCCAGCCGGTGATTACCGGCGAGGTGGCAGGGGCATCGATGAAGCCGGTGGGCTTGTTCGGCTTGTAGTCCTTGAGCAGCAGGTAGGTACTCCAGCCCCACCAGTCGCCGATGCGGTTGCGGTCGTTGAGGTCGTTGACGTCCTTGCGCCGCAGCACCGCCTTGCCGTCCTGGAAGTACAGCGCGGCGAAGTTGCCGGGCACCAGGTCCTGTTCGGCGGCGTGCAGGTCGGGCGCCAGGCGCAGGGCCGAAAAGTCCTTGGCCTGGGGCACGCGGCCCTCGGCGAAGGCCTGGAACACTTCATCGGCCGAGCGCTGCACGGCGCGCGCCACTTGACGACGGTTGGCCACATCGACGCTGTCGAAGTAGCGCTTGTCGCCGTAGGCGCGCCATTGCTCGCCCTCGGCATTGCGCACGGCCAGGCCGTACTTGCTGTCCTCGTCGTGCATGAAGCGCGAGATCAGCGAGCCAACGTCGCTCGGCGTGACGGTGTCGGCCAGGGCCTTGCGCGGTACCCGCAGGTGGCCGGCGGAGAACAGGTCGGTGAGGAAGTGGTCGGCGAAGGCGTTCATCGCATAGGCCAGTTGCAGGTCGCGTTCGGCGCCGCTGGCGCGGGCTTTCAGCGCCTGTTGCAAGGCCGCGGCGTGGCCGGCCTGGTAGGCCAGCAGCGCCCAGGGGCCGAAGTGGTCCCAGTTGCTGGCGGCCAGCTTCAGGTAGCGGCCCAAGGGGAACAGGTCGGAGGCGAAGCTGCCGCCGCCGGTGATGCGGTTCCAGCGTGCCGACAGGCTGTCGCCCAGTGCCTCATAGGCTTCATGGGGCTGACGGCCGTCCTTGATGGCCTGGTTGGCTGCGCGGATTTCTTCCTGCATGACCGCGAGGATCTGTTCGGCTTCCGCCTTGGCCGCCGGCAGGCGCGCCAGGGAGTCGAACGCCTGGATGAAGCGCTCGACTCGTTCGGCGTCGGTGCCGCCATCGGCAATCGGGCGCTCGGGCACCCCATAGAAGTCGCCGCCCAGGGCGATCACCTGGCCATAGGTCAGGTTCAGGCCGTTGGGCAGCGGCAATGGCGACTGATGGGCGGGGGTGCCTGGTTGGCCTGTCTCGTAACGCAACAGGGTGTTGTCGCCGATGGCGGTGTGTTCTGCGCCTTCGAAGAACAGCTCCGGGCCGCGCTGCGCAGCATTGCCGCCAGCCGACGGTGGCGCAGGGCGGTGATACTTGAGGGTGTGGTGGCCGTGCATGACCAGCACCAGATGGCTGTCGGGGCCGGGCAGGGCGATGCCGTGCTCATCGAACAACTGGTCGAGGTCAGCGACCACCAGCGTGGCCTGGGCTTTCATGGCCGCAGGCGCTGTTTGCATTCCTGACATGATTTGCTCCTTGCAATGTCTGGATAATCCATTTTTATACTGTATGCATATACAGTAATATGCATCATATGCAGGAAATTTCCTACGTCAAGCCCCCTTTGTGCTGGCATCTGGCAGCTGTGGCGGGCGCAAGCCCCCGGCTCTCACGTATGATTGCCCTCCTAACCGCATTTCCCGGGACCACGTTGCATGCTCGCCCTTCTCATCCAGACACTGAACATCACGGCACCTGTATTCGCCATGCTGTTCATGGGCGTGCTGCTCAAGCGCATCCGCTTGATCGACGACAACTTCAACCGGGTCGCCTCCAAGCTGGTGTTCAACGTGTGCATGCCGGCGCTGCTGTTCCTCGGCATCTACCACGCCGACCTGGCGTCGGCGGTAAAACCAGGAGTGATGCTCTACTTCGTCGGCGCGACGCTGGCATGCTTCGGCCTGGCCTGGGGCCTGGCGATCTGGCGCTGCCCGCGGGCCGACCGCGGCGTCTACACGCAAGGCGCGTTTCGCGGCAACAATGGCGTGATCGGCCTGGCACTGGCGGCCAGCCTGTATGGCGACTACGGTATATCCCTCGGCGCGGTGCTGGCCGGGCTGGTGATCCTCATGTACAACTCGCTGTCGGCGGTGGTACTGGCGGTGTACAGCCCGGACCTGAAGTCCGACCCGTGGAGCATCTGCAAGAGCATCTTCAGCAACCCGTTGATCCTCAGCGTGCTGGTGGCAACACCCATGGCCTACGGCCAGGTGCCGCTGCCCAACTGGCTGCTGACCTCCGGTGACTACCTGGCCCAGATGACCCTGCCGCTGGCGCTGATCTGCATCGGCGGCACCCTGTCGCTGGCGGCCCTGCGCGACAGCGGCAGGCTGGCCGTCGATGTCAGCCTGGTGAAGATGGTCTGGCTGCCGCTGCTGGGCACCCTGGGTGCCTGGCTGTGCGGGTTCCGTGGTGCCGAACTGGGCATCCTGTTCCTCTACATCGCCAGCCCCACTGCGGCGGCCAGCTATGTGATGGCGCGGGAGGCCAACGGCAACCATGAACTGGCGGCGTCGATCATCGTGATCACTACACTGATGGCCGCCATCACCACGAACATCGGGATTTTCTTCTTGCAATGGGGTGGATGGATCTAGTGTGGTGTTTCACAAATAACGACCATAACTCGCGGCTTTTTATTGGTCGTATTTGCAAAACACCACACCAGCTCAGTTGCAAGCAAAACCAATAACACTGCCTCACCTAAAGGACACTTCATGCAAGACCAGAGCACGCCCGAGCGCTTGCAGCGCGGGCTGAAGAATCGTCATATCCAGCTGATCGCGCTGGGCGGGGCCATTGGCACCGGGCTGTTCCTGGGCATCGCCCAGACCATCCAGCTGGCCGGCCCGTCGGTGCTGCTGGGCTACGCCATCGCCGGCCTGATGGCCTTCCTGATCATGCGCCAGCTGGGCGAGATGGTGGTCGAGGAGCCGGTTGCCGGCAGCTTCAGCCACTTCGCGCACCAGTACTGGAGCGAGTTCGCCGGTTTCGTCTCGGGCTGGAACTACTGGGTGGTGTATGTGCTGGTCGGCATGGCCGAACTCACGGCCGTGGGGATCTATGTGCAGTACTGGTGGCCGGACTTCCCCACCTGGGCCACTGCGGCGATCTTCTTCGTGGTGATCAACGCCATCAACCTGACCCAGGTGAAGGTATATGGCGAAATGGAGTTCTGGTTCGCCCTGGTCAAGGTGGTGGCCATCGTCAGCATGATCGGTTTCGGCGCCTGGCTGCTGAGCAGCGGCCACGGCGGGCCGGATGCCAGCGTCGCCAACCTGTGGCAGTACGGCGGCTTCTTCCCCAATGGCGTCACCGGGCTGATCATGGCCCTGGCGGTGATCATGTTCTCCTTCGGTGGGCTGGAGCTGGTGGGCATCACCGCCGCCGAGGCGGCCAACCCGCGTGAGAGCATCCCGAAGGCGACCAACCAGGTGGTCTATCGCATCCTGATCTTCTACATCGGCGCGCTGGCCGTGCTGTTGTCGCTGTACCCCTGGCAGAAGGTGGTGCAGGGCGGCAGCCCATTCGTGATGATCTTCCACGAACTGGACAGCGACCTGGTGGCGACCATCCTCAACATCGTGGTGCTGACCGCCGCGCTGTCGGTCTATAACAGCTGCGTGTACGCCAACAGCCGCATGCTGTTCGGCCTGGCCACGCAGGGCGACGCGCCGCGCCAGCTGCTCAAGGTCAGCCGCCGTGGCGTGCCGCTCACCGCGCTGGGTGTATCGGCGTTCGCCACCGGCCTGTGCGTGCTGATCAACTACCTGATGCCGGGCGAGGCCTTTGGCCTGCTGATGGCCCTGGCGGTGTCGGCGCTGGTGATCAACTGGGCGAGCATCAGCATCACCCACCTGAAGTTCCGCAAGGCCAAGCTGGCGGCCGGCATCACGCCGTTCTACAAGAGCCTGTGGCACCCGCTGAGCAACTACCTGTGCCTGGCGTTCATCGTGCTGATCCTGGTGGTGATGTACCTCACCCCGCCAATCCGTATCTCGGTGATGCTGATCCCAGCGTGGATCGCCGTGCTGTGGGTGGCCTTCCGGATGAAGAAGGCACGTCAGGCCTGATCTGCCCCATGTCGGTTTGAAGATGGCAGTGGCGATAACATCGCCACTGCCAACCACGAAACTCGCATTTCTTGTTCTTGTTCTTGTTCTTGTTCTTGTTCTTGTTCTTGTTCTTGCTCTTGCTCTTGCTCTTGGTCTTGCTCTTGCTTCTAAGCGCACGGTAGCTCAGGCGCCGCCGATTGCGACTTCAGGAGGCCGAGTGCAGGGCTTGCGTAGGGAGGCGACGGGCATGGATGCCCGTCGAGCGCCGATCAGGCCATGGA
>NZ_JBYSYW010000008.1:0-200207 GCF_058783825.1 Pseudomonas sp. FW305-96 | reverse complement strand
CCGTGACCCGCCCGACACCTTCCACCGGCACACTGCGCACCCCCTGCCACAACTCCTGCGCCAGCATCCGCGCCTGCTCGGCATTGCTCCCGGGGCACAGCACCATGAACTCCTCCCCGCCCAAGCGGCAGAACACATCGGTGCGCCGCAACCGATGCGCGATTCGCTGGCAAAGATTGCGCAACACATGATCCCCGACCGCGTGCCCGAACTGATCGTTGATACGCTTGAAATGATCGATATCCAGCATGATCACCGCCAGGTCCAGACCTTCGCGCTGTGCCCGATCCAGTTCGTTGCGCAGCCGCTCCTGGAAATAGCGTCGGTTGTAGATGCCGGTCAGGGCGTCGGTCACCGACAATGCGCGTAACTCTTCCTCGACCCGCTTGAGATCCGAGATGTCCGTCAGGTAGCCATGCCACAGCGTGCTGCCATGCTCGCCGATCTCCGGCGTAGCCTCCCCACGCACCCAGCGCAGCCCCGCTTGCGGCAGGCACACCCGATACTCCTCGCGCCACGGCGCAAGATGCTCGGCGGAATACCGCACCGAGCGTCGCACCCGCTCCAGGTCGTCAGGGTGAATACGCTCGAACACCGCCGTGGCGTCCTCGCGCAGCACCGCCAGGTCAACCTCGTAGATGTCGTGCAAACCTTGGCTGGCATAGGGAAAACAGGAATGGCCATCGGCATCCAGGCGGTACTGGTAGATCCCGCCAGGCACCTCGGCACTGAGTTTCTCCAGCAAGCGGTCGCGGGCCGCCAGGGCTTCGTGCACCCGGCGCCTCTCGGTGACATCGATGCAGATCGCCAGGTAACCCACCCACAAGCCCTGCTCGTCCAGCACCGCCGTCACCAGCATGTTGGCCAGCAGATGGCTGCCGTCCTTGCGTACCAGCGTCCAGTCCGCCGGCTGCGCGCCACCCTCCTGCACCGTTTCGGCGAACATCGCCTGGCCGGCGCCGACCTCGCGGCCAAAGCGCACGCTCAAGGCATGGGCACGCTGGTGCAGCTCTTCGGGCAACACCAGGTCCTCCAGCCGCAGGTGGCCCAGCGCTTCGCCGGCCGAGTAGCCCAGCATGCGTTCGGCGCCGGCATTGAACGTGCCGATCACTCCGCGCAGGCTGGTGGCGATGATCGCGACCTGGGTCGCGGCATCGAGCACGCTGCGCAACTGGTTGTGAGTCTCGCGCAACGACTGCTCGCTGACACGCAACTCGGCGGTGCGCCGGGCCACCAGGCCCAGGGCACGCTGGCGCTGGCTGAACAGGCTGTAAAGCAGCAGCGCCAGCAATATGCTCAGCAGGCCACCAAGCAATGCCACGACTGACACCGCAGACGACCGGTTGGCCAACAGAAAGCCCTGGCTGGGGCGAATATCGAGCTGGTAGTGATGGTCGGCCAGGTGCAGCAGGTGACTGCTGGCAAGGCCCATGCGCGCCGGCGGCATGCCCGAGTCGAACAGCACCTCGTGACTACCCTCGGTGGACAGATCGAGGATGCGCACCACCAGGTTGTCATCGGCCACGGTCGGCAGGCTCTCGGCTATCAACTGGTGCAGGCTGAGCAACGCCATCACATAACCTCGGGGCAACTCGCTCGCCGGCGCATCATCGGCGAACACCGGAGCGACCATCAGCAGGCCGCGGGTGTAGGCCGGCTCGACATTGATCATGTCCAGCGGCGCAGACACCGCCATGCTGCCAGGGCCCGAGGCCCGGGCCAGGGTCGCGGCGCGCAGCGCCTGCCCGCCCAGGTCGAAACCATAGGGCTGGGCCTGCCGGCTCGCCGCCTGGGTGTACAGGACCGGGTAGTAGTGATCGCGCATCGCTGCCGCCTGCCAATGCCCCTGGGCGTCCAGGTCGCGGATCTGGTAAGGCTGCCCCAGCAAGGCGCTGGCCTGCTGTTCGAACGCCGCGCGCTGCCCGGACGCTACCCGCGGCGCCCAGGAGTAGGCCTGGGTGCGATGCAGCAACGGGCGGGCATAGCCATCGAACTCGTAGGGCGTGATTTCACTGGAGTAGGCGAAAAAGCGGCGCAGGCCGTCCAGGCGCTGCTCCTGCTCCTCGAAACGTTCGGCGATGCGGCTGTAGCGTTCACTGGCCAGCAGTTCGAAACGCTGGCGCAGTTGCTGCTTGAAGAAGGTCTGCGTGGCAATGGCCAGCGCGGCCGTGAGCAGCGCCCCGGCGACCAGCGCCGCCAGGGCCACGCCCCAGGCCGACAGCTCGTCACCGAACAGGCCAAGCGGCTTCGCAGGTACGCCTGGGTTCGACATAGAGGACTCTCAGCAACGTCAGCGTCCTGCGTATTGTCCCGCCCTGTCCTGCTTTATAGCCGCTGGCCAGTGGCCACGCCATGTACCTCGTCGGCTCAGCGCAAACGCAGCTGCCAGGCGCGATGGATGCGGTTGTTGCGAGCGAAGTCAGGGTCCAGGGTCTGGGCGCTGATTTCCTCCACCGCATACCGCGTCGCCAGGTGCTCGTCGAGCTGGAACTTGCGGAAGTTGTTGGAGAAGTACAGCACACCACCCGGCGCCAGGCGCGCCATGGCCAGGTCGAGCAGTTGCACATGGTCGCGCTGCACGTCGAACACCCCTTCCATGCGCTTGGAGTTGGAGAAGGTCGGCGGGTCGATGAAGATCAGGTCGTAGCTGTCCTGGGCGTTCTCCAGCCAGGCCATGACGTCGCCCTGCTCCAGGCGGTTGCGCTCGGAGAAACCGTTGAGCGACAGGTTGCGCCGTGCCCAGTCCAGGTAGGTCTTCGACAGGTCGACGCTGGTGGTGCTGCGCGCGCCGCCCTTGGCCGCATGCACGCTGGCCGTGGCGGTGTAGCAGAACAGGTTGAGGAAGCGCTTGCCCGCCGCCTCGCGCTGGATACGCAGGCGCATCGGGCGGTGGTCGAGGAACAGGCCGGTGTCGAGGTAGTCGGTGAGGTTGACCAGCAGCTTGACGCCGCCCTCGCTGACTTCCTGGAAGCGACCTTCGGTGGCCTGGCGTTCGTACTGGCGGGTGCCGGTCTGGCGCTCCCGGCGCTTGAGCACCACGCGCTGCGGATCGACGCCAAGGGCCTGCGGAATCGCGGTCAACGCGTCGAGCAGGCGTGCCTGGGCCTTGTCCGGGTCGATCGAGCGCGGCGCGGCATACTCCTGCACGTGCACCCAGTCGTGGTACAGGTCGACAGCCAAGGCGTACTCGGGCATGTCGGCATCGTACACGCGGTAGCAATCGACCTGCTCGCGGCGGGCCCACTTGCCCAGCTGCTTGAAGTTCTTCTGCAGGCGGTTGGCGAACATCTGCGCACCTTCCGACAGGCGCGCCGGCTCGCTGGCCACCGGCGCCTGGCGGCGCGGCTCGCCCTCACCCGCGTCGGCCTGGGCCTGAGCCTGACGACGATCGCCAGTGACGAACTGGTCGGGCTGGACCTTGAACAGCAACAGCTTGCACGGCAATGCGCCGTTCCAGAAAGCGTATTGCTTGTGGCTGCGGATACCCATGCGCTTGCCCAGCTCCGGCGCGCCGGTGAACACCGCCGCGTCCCAGCCCATGCATGCCTGGCGCAGGCGCTCGCCGAGGTTCTGGTAGAGGTACAGCAGGCTGGCCTCATCGCCCAGGCGCTCGCCATAGGGTGGGTTGCTGATCACCAGGCCCTTCTGGTTCTGGTCCGGGCGCGGCTCGAAGCTGGCCACCTCTCCCTGATAGATCTTCACCCAGTCGCCCAGGCCTGCGCGCTCGACGTTGTTGCGCCCCGGCTGGATCAGCCGCGGGTCGGCCTCGTAGCCACGAATCCACAACGGTGGCTTGGCCAGGCCCACTTGGGCACGGGCCTGGGCCTCGTCGTGCAGCTTGCGCCACAGCGCCGGTACGTGCCCGAGCCAGGCCGTGAAGCCCCAGCGCTCGCGCTTGAGGTTGGGGGCGATGTCGGCGGCGATCATCGCCGCCTCGACCAGGAAGGTGCCCACACCGCACATCGGGTCAGCCAGGGCGCCGCCCTCGGCCGCAATGCGTGGCCAGCCCGAGCGGATCAGCACCGCCGCTGCCAGGTTTTCCTTCAATGGCGCCGCGCCCTGCTGCAGGCGATAGCCGCGCTGGTGCAGGCTGTGGCCGGACAGGTCGAGGGACAGAATCGCCTCGCCACGGTCCAGGCGCAGGTGCACCCGCAGGTCCGGGTCGAGCTTGTCCACCGACGGGCGCAGGCCTTCGCGGTTGCGCAGTTTGTCGACAATGGCGTCCTTCACTTTCAGGGCGCCGAAGTGAGTGTTGTCGATACCCGAGCCATGGCCGCTGAACTCCACTGCCAGCGTGCCGTCGGCCGCCAGGTGGTCAGCCCAGTCGAGCGCATGCACGCCGTCATAGAGGTCGTCGGCGTTCTTCATCGAGAAACGCTTGAGCACCAGTAGCACCCGGTTGGCCAGGCGCGACCACAGGCACAGGCGGTAGGCGGTTTCCATGTCGGCCGAGCCGCGAATGGCCGAGGTGTGTTCACGCACCTCGGTCAGGCCCAGTTGGCTGGCCTCTTCGGCGAGCAGGCCTTCAAGGCCCTTGGGGCAGGTGAGATAAAGTTCGAAACGGTCCGACATGTGTAATCCAGAGCCTTTGGCTAGGTAAATGGCAAGCCGACGCATCGGCTGCCGCTGTTTGCCCGCGCACCTTTCCAGCAGGCGCCCGGGTGGCCTTGCGAAGCGATCGCAAGACCTGGCCGCTCGGCAGACCAATGCCTCACGCAGAAGCGAAAGAGGCTTTGATCGTCGGGCAGTGTGAAAATTTCGTGGACCCAGGGTTCAGATGTGACCCTTCGTCGCATTACCAATTATTACTGTCATCATCGAGCAACGCTGGCCAATTGACGTCAACGTTGACTAAACCCTGATCATAGCGGGCCCAACGGCAAACAAGGTTGAGTCGCATTTATTTACTTATCCCCTCACCCTCGGAAAGGTTACGTCCTTATGACAAATCGATCATTCACACTGTGACTCGCATTCGTTAGAACTGATCTCAGGCCGCACCGCAACGGGGCGGCACTTTCAGCCCGCGACGCCGGCAGCGGGCGCAAACCGGCAGAACGATTCTGCCCGGCCTCGGAGAGGCCGACGGGACATTACAGTCAACAAGTGAGGGCAACACCCTATGAGAAGACTTAAGCGTGATCCGTTGGAAAGAGCATATTCACGTGGCTACCAGTATGGAGTCACCGGCAAATCCCGCGAACTTTGCCCCTTCAATCTACCCTCTGTACGCCAAGCCTGGATCAACGGCTGGCGCGAAGGTCGCGGCGATAACTGGGATGGCATGACCGGCACCGCTGGCATTCATAGACTCAACGAAAATCACGCCGTTGGCTGAACGAGGACACTGAATTCGAGCACCATGCGCGCCCTATCCGGGCGGCGGGCTGCGGCCCAGGGGCCCCTTTGAAGGGGCCCTTTTTTATGCACCTTATTTTCTCGCCACATTTTCTATACAGCGTGGGAGCGGCTCATTTCATGGTTTCGGCATCGCCGCAATCGCATCCACCGCTTCACGAATCAACGCCGGGCCTTTGTAGATGAAGCCCGAATAGATCTGCACCAGGCTAGCCCCAGCGGCGATCTTCTCAGCCGCGTGGCGCCCCTCGGTAATGCCGCCAGCGGCGATGATCGGCAGCTTGCCGCCCAGCTCGCCCGCCAGCACCTTCACCGTGTGCGTGCTCTTTTGCAGTACCGGCGCACCCGACAGGCCGCCCGCCTCGCCACCGAACGGCAGGCCTTCGACACCTTCGCGGCCCAGGGTGGTATTGGTGGCGATCACCGCGTCCATGCCCGACTCGCGCAGCGCCGCGGCCACCAGCGCGGTCTCTTCGTCGCTCATGTCCGGTGCAATCTTGATCGCCAATGGCACGCGCTTGCCGTTGGCCGTGGCCAGCTGTTCACGGCGCTCGGCCAGGGCATCGAGCAGTTGCTTGAGCGAGTCGCCGAACTGCAGAGAACGCAGGCCCGGGGTATTCGGCGAGCTGACGTTGACGGTGATGTAGCTGGCGTCGTTGTAGACCTTTTCCAGACAGATCAGGTAGTCGTCCTGGGCCCGCTCGACCGGGGTGTCGAAGTTCTTGCCGATGTTGATGCCCAGTACCCCGGTGTACTTCGAGGCGCGCACACGTGCCAGCAAGTGGTCGACACCGAGGTTGTTGAAGCCCATGCGGTTGATGATGGCCGTGGCTTCAGGCAGGCGGAACAGCCGCGGCTTGGGGTTGCCCGGCTGCGGGCGCGGCGTCACGGTGCCGATCTCGACAAAGCCGAAGCCCAGCTGGGCGAAACCGTCGATGGCCGCGCCGTTCTTGTCCAGGCCTGCGGCCAGGCCGACCGGGTTGGCGAAGTTCAAGCCCATCACCGTCACCGGCAACGCCGCTGGCTGCTTGCACAGCAGACCATTGAGCCCCAGGCGGCCACCAGCGCCGATCAGGTCCAGCGAGAGGTCGTGGGAGGTTTCCGGGGAGAGCTTGAACAGCAGCTGGCGGGCCAGGGTATACATGGGCGGGCGGACTCGCGGTGTGTGAGGGGGCGATTATAGCCAGCGCGCCGCCGGGGCGACAGGGCCATGGCACATGGGTTGCTATGTCTGTTGCATGCCGCTCCATTGCGAACGCTCGAGGAACTCCGTGAACACACCCCTCCCGACAACGCCCCTGGCCTGGGTCAACGGCAGCGACGCGCCGGAAAAACCCAGCCTGGACATCGGTTTCATGGCCCTCACCGACTGCGCCTCGGTGGTGGTAGCCGCCACCCAGGGCTTCGCCCAGCCATTCGGCCTGACCTTAAACCTGCGCCGCCAGGCCTCCTGGGCCGGGCTGCGCGACAAGCTGGTCAGCGGCGAACTCGACGCCGCCCACTGCCTCTATGGCCTGGTGTACGCGGTGCACCTCGGTATCGGCGGCGTGCCCGCCAGCCCCCTGGCCGTGCTTATGGGGCTGAACCAGAACGCCCAGGCCATCAACCTCTCCCCCGCGCTGCAGCGCAAGGGCGTGACCAACCCCGAGGCACTGGCGCGGCTGGTGCACCAGCAAGGCGCACGGCTGACCTTCGCCCAGACCTTTCCCACCGGCACCCATGCCCTGTGGCTGTACTACTGGCTGGCCAGCCAGGGTATCCACCCATTGCGTGACGTCAGCAGCGTGGTGGTGCCCCCGGCGCAAATGGCCGCCCACCTGCAGGCCGGGCGCATCGACGGCTTCTGCGTCGGCGAACCCTGGTCGGCGGACGCGCTCGCCAAGGGCCAGGGCTTCACCCTGGCCACCAGCCAGTCGATCTGGCCCGATCACCCGGAAAAGGTCCTGGCCTGCGCCCGCGGTTTCGTCGAACAGTACCCCAACAGCGCCCGGGCGCTGATCCAGTCGGTACTCGCCGCCGCGCGCTTCATCGAGCAGAGCCAGGAAAACCGCCGCAGCACCGCGCAACTGCTCAGCGGCAGCGCCTACCTGGACACCCCCGTCGACAGCATCGAGCCGCGCCTGCTCGGCGACTACCAGGATGGCCTCGGCCATCGCTGGCACGACCCCCATGGCCTGCGCCTGTTCGACCAGGGCCGGGCCAACCTGCCCTACCTCTCCGACGGCATGTGGTTCATGACCCAGTTCCGCCGCTGGGGCCTGCTGCGTGACGACCCGGACTACATCGGGGTCGCCCGCCAGGTGCAACAGCAGGCCCTTTACCGCGAGGCTGCCTCGGCACTGGGCGTGCCCTGCGCCGACCTACCCATGCGCAGCAGCCTGCTGCTCGACGGCCGCCGCTGGGACGGCAGCGACCCCCATGGCTATGCGCGCAGCTTCCCCCTGCACGCCCTGGACGCGGTGCCTGATGCCCGCGCCAGTCACTGAGGGGGCGAACATGCTGCGTATCTTGCTGATCGACGACACCGAAAAGAAAGTCGGTCGTCTCAAGGCCGCCCTGATCGAGGCCGGCTTCGAAGTGATCGAGGCCGGCAACCTGAGCATCGATCTGCCCGCCTGTGTCGAAACGGTGCACCCGGACGTGGTGCTGATCGATACCGAGTCACCTGGCCGCGATGTGATGGAGCAGGTGGTGCTGGTCAGCCGCGATCGCCCCCGTCCGATCGTGCTGTTCACCGACGAGCACGACCCCGACGTGATGCGCCAGGCGATCCAGGCTGGAGTCAGCGCCTACATCGTCGAGGGTATCCAGGCCACGCGCCTGCAGCCGATCCTCGACGTGGCCATGGCACGTTTCGAAAGCGACCAGGCGCTGAAGGCGCAATTGCTGGCCCGCGACCAGCAACTGGCCGAGCGCAAGCGCATCGAACAAGCCAAGGGGCTGCTGATGAAAATGAAGGACTGCAACGAGGAAGCGGCCTACACCCTGATGCGCCGCCAGGCCATGAGCCGCCAGCAGAAGCTGATCCAGGTGGCGGAGCAGATCATCGCCATGTCGGAGATGCTGGGCTAGTTGCAATGACCCGCAGACCTTGGCCCGTCTCTTGCTCATGGAACACCAGGTAGCCAACGGCGGTTGCCCCCCCAGACCCCGACAAAGACGTCGCTTCCCCGCCACTTATCCGTGGACCGGGCAGCGGCGTCTTTTCGTTTCCGCCCTGTGTTGTGCGCCCCACGAGGTGTCCGATGAATACGAGCTTCTGGAAATCCGGGCATGTGCCCACCCTGTTCGCCGCCTTCCTGTATTTCGACCTGAGTTTCATGGTCTGGTACCTGCTCGGCCCGATGGCGGTGCAGATTGCCGCCGACCTGCAACTGACCGCACAGCAACGGGGCCTGATGGTGGCCACGCCGATCCTGGCCGGCGCGCTGCTGCGCTTTGCCATGGGTCTGCTGGTCGATCGCCTGTCGCCCAAGACCGCCGGGCTGATCGGCCAGGTGGTGGTGATCGTCGCCCTGGCCTGTGCCTGGCAGTTGGGCGTGCGCAGCTACGAACAAGCCTTGCTGCTGGGTGTGTTCCTTGGTTTTGCCGGGGCCTCGTTTGCCGTGTCCCTGCCGCTGGCCTCGCAGTGGTACCCGCCGCAGCACCAGGGCAAGGCCATGGGCATCGCCGGTGCCGGCAACTCCGGCACGGTGTTCGCCGCCCTGCTGGCGCCGGCGTTGGCCGCCGCCTTCGGCTGGAACAATGTGTTCGGCTTTGCCCTGCTGCCGCTGCTGCTGACCCTGGTGCTGTTCGCCTGGCTGGCCCGCAATGCCCCGCAACGGCCCAAGCCCAAGGCCATGGCCGACTACCTCAAGGCCCTTGGCGACCGCGACAGCTGGTGGTTCATGTTCTTCTACAGTGTCACCTTCGGCGGCTTCATCGGCCTGGCCAGCGCCCTGCCTGGCTATTTCAGCGACCAGTACGGCCTGAGCCCGGTGACCGCCGGCTATTACACCGCCGCCTGTGTGTTCGCCGGCAGCCTCATGCGCCCGCTCGGCGGCGCCGTCGCCGATCGCTTCGGTGGCATCCGCACCCTGCTGGCGATGTACGGCGTCGCCGCCGTGTGCATCGCGGCGGTGGGCTTCAACCTGCCCAGCGCGGCGGCGGCCCTGGCGCTGTTCGTCAGCGCCATGCTCGGGCTGGGGGCCGGAAATGGCGCGGTGTTCCAGCTGGTGCCGCAGCGCTTCCGCCAGGAGATCGGCGTGATGACCGGGCTGATCGGCATGGCCGGCGGCATCGGTGGCTTCCTGCTCGCCGCAGGCCTTGGCACCATCAAGCAGCACACCGGCGACTACCAGCTCGGCCTGTGGCTGTTCGCCAGCCTGGGCCTGCTGGCCTGGTTCGGCCTGCATGGCGTCAAGCAGCGCTGGCGCACCACCTGGGGCTCGGCCGCAGTCACCGCGGCGCGGGTCTGAGGCGCCGCCATGAGCCTGCTACTGAGCTTCGCCCAGGCCAGCGCCACAGGCCCGCGCACGGAAAACCAGGACGCCCTGCGCCTGGTCACCCCGGTACCGGAACTCGCGGCCAGCAAGGGTTATCTGTGCGCGCTGGCCGACGGCGTCAGCCAGTGCGCCGACGGCGGCCTGGCAGCACGCGCCAGCTTGCAGGCCCTGGCCCTGGACTACTACGCCACGCCCGCCACCTGGAGCGTGGCCCAGGCCCTGGACCGTCTGCTGGTGGCGCAAAACCGCTGGCTGCGCGCCCAAGGCAATGGCCAGCCGCTGCTCACCACCCTCAGCGCCCTGGTGCTGCGCGGGCGACGCTTCACCCTCGCCCACGTCGGCGACTGCCGGGTGTACCGCTGGCAGGACGACCAGCTGCAATGCCTGAGTGAAGACCATGTGTGGGACCAGCCCGGCATGCAGCACGTGCTCAAGCGCGCGCTGGGGCTGGACCAGCAGTTGCTGGTGGACTATCTGGAAGGCGATCTGCACGAAGGCGAGTGCTTCGTGCTGCTCAGCGACGGCGTGTGGGCCAGCCTGGGCGATGTGCATATCCAGTCGATCCTGCGCGAACACCCCGACCTGCAGGAAGCCGCCGATACCCTCGTGGCCAGCGCCCATCACTGCGGCAGCCAGGACAATGCCAGCGCCTTGCTGGTACGAGTCGACCAGCTGGGCGCGAGCAACCTGGGCGACACCCTGGCGCAGCTCAAGCAGTGGCCGCTGCCAGCCGCTTTGCGTGAAGGCCAGATGATCGATGGCTGGCAGGTCGACGGTTTGCTGGCCCAGAGCAGGCAAGCGCTGCTCTACCGCACCCGTGATCCGCAAGGCCGGCCCTGGTTGCTCAAGACCCTGCCCCCGACCCGCGACAACGAGCCCGGGGCCGCCCAGACCTTGCTCATGGAAGAGTGGTTCCTGCGCCGGGTCGCCGGCCGCCACTTCCCCGAAGTGCACCCGGCCAGCCAGCGCCAGCACCTGTACTACCTGATGCGCGAATACCCGGGCACGACCCTCGCCAGCCTGCTCGTGGCGGGCGGCCCGCTGCCCCTGGCGCAATGGCTGGAAATGGCGCGCCAGCTGCTGCAGGCTGTCGGCGCACTGCACCGGCGCAACCTGCTGCACCGTGACATCAAGCCGGAAAACCTTCACTTGGGCGAAGATGGCCAGTTGCGCCTGCTGGACTTCGGGCTGGCGTATTGCCCAGGGCTTTCCGAGGACCCGCCCCACGCCTTGCCAGGCACGCCCTCGTTCCTTGCCCCGGAAGCTTACGACGGCCTGCCCCCTGCGCCGCGTCAGGACCTCTATGCCGCGGGCGTGACGCTTTACCAGCTGCTGACCGGCCACTACCCCTACGGCGAAGTCGAGGCGTTCCAACGGCCCCGCTTCGGTACGCCAGTGAGCCCGGCGCGCTACCGCCCAGATGTGCCGGAGTGGTTGCAGCACAACCTGTTGCAGGCAGTGGCGACAGATCCCGTGCAGCGCTTCGAGACCGCCGAACAGTGGTTGCTGTTGCTGGAGCGGGGGGATCGCCAGGAACTGGACGAGCGACCACGGCCGCTGCTTGAGCGTGAGCCACTGAAGGTATGGCGCACGATTGGGTTGCTGTCGCTGCTGTTGAACATGGTGCTGTTGCTGGTTCTGCTCAAGCACTAGGCTCTGTACGAGCCTAAGCACACAGGCAAACCGCGCCCCATAGGCACCCAGAAATCGCGGACAAAGAAAAACCCGGCCGAGGCCGGGTTTTTCGTGAAGCGTCAAACCAATTACTTGGCCTGGGCTTCTACCTGAGCTTCTACGCGACGGTTGACGGCGCGGCCAGCTTCGGTGGCGTTGTCGGCGACCGGACGGGTCTCACCGTAGCCAACCGAGTCAACACGGCTCGATTCAACACCGTACTGCTGGGTCAGGACCTGCTTGACAGCGCTGGCACGACGCTCGGACAGCTTCTGGTTGTAAGCGTCTGGGCCGACGGAGTCAGTGTGACCTTCCACGGTGGTGGTGGTCTGTGGGTACTGCTTCATGAAGTCAGCCAGGTTCTTGATGTCGCCGTAGCTGTTTGGCTTGACGACCGACTTGTCGAAGTCGAACTTGACGTCCAGCTCAACGCGAACGACTTCGGCAACAGCCGGGCAGCCATCAGCGTCAACGGTAACGTTGGCCGGGGTGTCAGGGCACTTGTCGACGTTGTCGCAGACGCCATCGTTGTCGCTGTCGGAGCAGACTTCGGCAACCGGAGCAGGCGCAGGAGCGGCTTTCTGGCCACCGCTGCCACCGAAGTTCAGACCCAGACCAACGGTCGGACCCCACTCGGTGTTGCCGTTGTCGATGTTGTACATGGCTTCGACGCCGGCACGGGCGAAGAACATGTCGGTGATGTACCACTTGGCGCCAGCGCCAACGTTGGCGAAGGTGGAGTGGTCACGGCCGCTACGAGTGGCCTGACCCAGGCTCTCGTGAGCGAAACCGGCGGAAACGTACGGACGCAGTGCATCGCCTACGGTACCGAAGTGGTAGGTAGCGTCGAGCTTGGTCTTGGAGCCTTTGATGTCCTTGTTCAGGACTTCACCACGAGCGTTGTGGGTCTCGTTGTAGCCCAGGTCCAGGGAGACGTCGTCGGTCAGGAAGTAGCCGAGGCGAACACCAGGGTTGGTGCCGTCGTTCTTGAAGTTACGCTCGCTGTCGTAGAACTGCTTGGTAACGTTACCTTCGATTTCGACTGCGCCTTGGCCTTGAGCCAGAGCGCCGAGCGAAGTCACGGCCACGAGAGAGCCAATGGCCAAGCCCAAGGTGTTTTTCAATTTCATCCGTTAAATCCCCATCTGGTGATAGTTAAGCAGTCCCACCAACATCCGGGGGACAACTCGACGGCAAGTCTAGCAGAACTTGCCGGTTGGTTAGAGGTATTTGCAGGCCACTAAGTTTCAGCCACGCCGGCAAATTTCTCTCTAAGCTTGTCGAGCGCACGCTTGTAGCGCATTTTCGTGGCGCTCAGGCCCATGTGCATGATGTCCGCGATTTCCTGGAATTCCAGCTCCGCGACAAAGCGCAGCACCAGGATTTCCCTGTCGATCGGGTTCACATGCACCAGCCATTTATCCAGCCCGCCTTTTTCTTCCGGCTTTGGTGCCTTGTCCTCGGACGCCTCTTCGACAGGGTCCAGGCTCAGCGCATCCATCAGCCGGCGCTTGCGACGCTCCTTGCGGTACTGGGTGATGCATTCGTTGTAGGTGATGCTGTAGAGCCAGGTCTTGAACTTGGACTTGCCCTCGAAGTTCTTCAACCCGTAGAGCACCTTGAGCATCACCTCCTGACAGACATCGTCGGCATCCCGATCGTTCCCCAGGTAGCGCGCACAGACGTTGAACAGCGTGCGCTGGTAGCGCCGCATGAGTTCCTCATAGGCGCGGGTGACATGAAACAGCTCCTCATGCGAACGCGCCACCAACTCCTCGTCGGTGAGCTCGCGGGGGTCATAGCGCATGGGCGGCGAATGAACTTTATTCAAAACGGATCTGGCCGACAGTCAGGTCAATGTCGCCGCTCGGCCCCGTGGGCCGTTTTTTGCGGCGGCATACATTAACAGCTTTTGTTCGGTTAGCGGCTATTCACGCGCTGCTCGAGCAGCTCGCGATTAGACAACGACACCAGTTCGCCATCATCGGTCAGCAGGGTCGTCTTGACCGTGCCGATCTCCTCGATGTGCCCTTCGACCTCGCCAATCCGCACCTGCTGGCCAACCTGGTAAAGCTCACGCACATAGATGCCGGCCAGGATCTGCCCGGCGATTTCGCGGCTGCCCAAGCCCATCGCCAGGGCAATTGCCAGACCAACGGTAATCAGCCCGATGACGATCACGTGGTTGAGCAGGTCGGTCTTGACCTCCAGCTGGCTGATGGCCACCGATATACTGATGATGATCACGAGGCCCTGGACGATACGCCCGACGCCAGCGGCGTACTCCAGGCCGATGCCCTCGGCGGCGCCGCGCACAAGGCCGTTGGCCAGTTGCGCCAACAGCACGCCGGCCAGCATCACCAGCGCCGCGCCGAATACCTTGGGCAGGTACAGCGCCAGCATGTCCAGGGTCGCCGAGACCCGCTCCAGGCCCAGCGATTCAGCCGCCGAAACCAGGAAGATCAACAGCACGAACCAATAGACGATCTTGCCGATCAGCGTCGAAATCGGTACCTGGATACCAATCCGGGCGAGCATCTTGGTCAGGCCGGTACCACTCATCAGGCGGTCCAGGCCGAACTTGGCCAGCACCTTGGACAGCAAGGTGTCGAGCAGCTTGGCCACGACAAAACCAAGCAGCACCACGACCAGTGCGCCGAACAGGTTGGGGATGAAGTTCGCCACCTTGGTCCAAAGGGCAGTCATGGCGGTGACCAGGCTCTGGGTCCAGAGATCGAGTTCCATATTCAATCGGCCTTATCTGCAGGGCTGCCTGCGGCAGGGTTGCGGGTAGAGTTGCGGCGCACCGGCGCCACATGCGCCGAGCCATTGTTCACGGCGATCAGCAGCGCCTGGCTCCAGCGGCCAAGCAGGCTGAACAGATCGCCCGCGCCAACCTGGCGGTTGGCGGTCTTGAGCACACGACCCAGGCACGCGGCGTCGTCACGGTCCTGGCCGGACGGCGACGCCTTGAGCAGGTCACGCAGGGATTCTTCAAACGGATCGTGCATGGGCACCTCGCGCAATGTCAGTCAAAGACGTGGGTACCAAGCGATGGGTCACACCTGCCACTGGGACGAATGTTTCAAAATACCTCATTTCAGACCCAGCGCAGCCGACGGAACAACCACCACTGCCCCGCCGCCAGCCCCAGCACCACGGTGCAGGCGAGCGCGAAGCCGTAGGGGTTTTCCGCCCCGGGAATACCGCCGACATTGATGCCCAGCAGGCCCGTGACAAAGCTCATGGGCAGGAAAATGCAGGTAATGATGCCAAACCGGTACATGGTCCGGTTCATTCGCTCGCTGCGGCGCCGATCCTCGCTTTCCAGCACCAGGGCGGCTCGCTCGCGAGCCAGTTCGAGTTCTTCGAGGTAGCGGATCAGGCTGTTGTTCAGCTCGTTCCAGTAGTCCGCGTCAGCATCGGCGAACCAACTGCATTTATTGCGCGAAAGCTGGGCATAGATATCGCGCTGAGGGGCAAGGAAACGGCGCAAGCCGGCGGCACGACGGCGGATCTGCTGCAGGCTGCCCTGTGCCGGCGAATACCGTTCGTCGGATTCTGCCTTTTCCTCTTCCAGATCGACCGCTTCGGACAGGTCGCTGACCAGCGCCTGGACCTTTTCGGTCAACAGTTCGCCCATCAGCAGCAACAGTTCGGAGGCCGTTTTCGGCCCCCTGCCCTCATCCAGTTGCTGGAGCACCTCGTCGCTGGCGCGCAACGGCCGCAAACGCAGCGAGATGACTCGCCGCGCCTCGGCGAAGATACGTACCGAAACCATGTCCTCGGGTTCGGCACCCGGGTTGAGGTTGACCCCGCGCAAGAACAGCAGCATCTGCTCGCCGGCCATCTGCAACAGGCGCGGGCGGGTGTTCTCCTCAAGCAACAGTTCGCAGGCGAACTCGCTCAGACCGCTGTCGTGCAGCAGCCAGGTGCGGGTCTGCGGATGGCTGCGGTCCCAGTGCAGCCACAGGCTCTCCTGGGGCAGCAACTGCAGGTCGTCCAGCTCGGTGCGGGCGATCGAACGCGCGCCACCCTTGCCATCGAGCACCAGGGCATGCACCAGGCCCCATTGCGCGTTGTCTTCCTCGAACATCAAAGCTCCATGGATGTGCGGCGAATCACTCGGGCATCTTCAGCGGGCTTGGCGAGACCAGCACGCCGTTGTTGTCGGCGTACACATATTCGCCCGGACGGAAGGTCACGCCGGCAAAGGTCACCGCGACGTTGAGGTCGCCAATGCCGCGTTTGTCGGTCTTCATCGGGTGGCTGGCCAGAGCCTGGATACCGACATCGGTCTGCGCCAGCACGTCCACGTCACGCACGCAGCCGTAGATCAGCAGGCCTTCCCAGCCATTCTTCGCGGCCTTCTCGGCAAGCATGTCGCCCAGCAGCGCCCGACGCAGCGAGCCGCCACCATCGACCACCAGGACCTTGCCCTTGCCATCGAGCTCGACCTGCTCCTTGACCAGGGAGTTGTCTTCGAAGCACTTGATGGTGACGATCTGGCCGCCGAACGAGTCGTGGCCGCCAAAGTTGCTGAACATGGGTTCGAGCACCTGGACCAGATCCGGATAGGCGTCGCACAGGTCGGGCGTTACGTAATGCTGCATGGGAAACTCCTGTCAGTCACAACGAAAGCGGGTGTCGGCCAAGGCTACACCTTGGGAGGGCCGGCAGTCATCCGGGACCGAGCAGTCAGTTGAACCGTCGCCGCGCCGGCCGATGTTTCAACTGGCAGCCACAGGCTCCATCACCACCGTCGAGGCATGCACCGCTACCAGGGGGTCGCGCAACCAGCGCTCCACCAACGGCCACACCTGGGTCTGCGCCGCCTTGCTGACCAGCATGTCGACATGCCCGAAGGCCTCGAAGCCTTCCTCGCGGCCCAGGCGCAGGAACTGCCTGGCATCACCGCCAAACTGCTCGAACAACTTGCGGCAGGCCCACACCGGATCCTGGAAGTCGCCGGCCCCGGCCACCGCCAGCAGCGGCACCTCGACTTCGGCCAGGCCCGACCACCAGTCCTTCTCCTTGTCGCCGAAGCGGCCGAACAGGCCATTCCAGCGCAGGCTCTCCAGGGCCAAGCCGATGGGTTCGTCTTCCGGGCCCCGCTTGAGGCGCGAACCGGAAATCTGCGCAAAACGCTTGAGCAGCATGCGCGCGCCCCACTCCACCGGTGGCACTTTCAACGGCCAATAAACCCGGCTGACCTGGGTGCCAAACAACGCCGCACTGGCCACCAGGCCGGTGTCGAGATAGCCGCTGCCCAGCGCCGCCGCCAACGTGGTCCCGCCCAGCGAGTGGCCGATCCAGCGCGGAACCTGCCCCGCTTTTTCATGTACGAAGGCGCCGATCACCGGCAGGTCGTAGCGCGCATAGTCGGCCACGCGATTCTGCCGCCAGTCGCGGTTGCGCGGCGACAGGCCGTGGCCGCGCATCTCCGGGATCCACACATCGAAACCGGCGCGTGCCAGGTAGGCGCCCAGGCCTATACCCTTGGGCGAATACCAGAAGCGCCGGTTGGAGAAGCTTCCGTGCAGGAGAATGACCGGCATGCCCTGGACGCGGTCCTGATCGGCCAGGCCCAGGCGGGTGACGGCCAGCTCTACGCTCGCATCCGGGCTGTTGCCGGCCTTGATCCGGTAAACGTCTTCGCTGAGGTCGCCGCGGCGCTCGGCACTGAGCAACGCGACGGGAAATTGGGTGCTGCTGCTTTGCATGGCTTCACAAATTCATTGGACATGAAACGTGGGAGCGGCGGTGCGCCGATGCGACTTGCCCACGATGGCGTCAGAGCAGACTACAGAGGTGTCTTCACTGACGCTATCGCGGGGCAAGTCGCATCGGCGCACCGCCGCTCCCACGCACTAACACCAGGGCGCAACAGGCGCCCTGTTACCGCATCAGGCCGCGCCCTGGCCTTCGGCCAGGAAGAACCAGGTCTCGAGCACCGAGTCCGGGTTCAGCGACACGCTTTCGATGCCCTGCTCCATCAGCCACTTGGCCAGGTCGGGGTGGTCCGACGGGCCCTGGCCGCAGATGCCGATGTACTTGCCGGCCTTGTTGCACGCGGCGATGGCGTTGGCCAGCAGCTTCTTCACCGCAGGATTTCGCTCATCGAACAGGTGGGCGATGATGCCGGAATCGCGGTCAAGGCCCAGGGTGAGCTGGGTCAGGTCGTTGGAGCCGATGGAGAAGCCGTCGAAGTACTCGAGGAACTCTTCGGCGAGGATGGCGTTGGACGGCAGCTCGCACATCATGATCACGCGCAGGCCGTTGTCGCCGCGGGCCAGGCCGTTTTCGGCGAGCAGGTCGACGACCTGGCTGGCCTCGCCCAGGGTGCGCACGAACGGCACCATGATCTCGACGTTGGTCAGGCCCATCTCGTTGCGCACGCGCTTCAGCGCACGGCACTCGAGCTCGAAGCAGTCACGGAACGACTCGCTGATGTAGCGCGACGCACCGCGGAAGCCCAGCATCGGGTTTTCTTCTTCCGGCTCGTAGAGCTTGCCGCCGATCAGGTTGGCGTACTCGTTGGACTTGAAGTCCGACAGGCGCACGATGACCTTTTTCGGGTAGAACGCCGCAGCCAGGGTGCTGATGCCCTCGACCAGCTTCTCGACATAGAAGCCGACCGGGTCGTTGTAGCCGGCAATGCGCTTGTCGACGCTCTCTTTCAGCTCCGGCGGCAGGCCGGCGTAGTTGAGCAGCGCCTTGGGGTGCACGCCGATCATACGGTTGATGATGAACTCCAGGCGCGCCAGGCCGACACCGGCATTGGGCAACTGGGCGAAGTCGAAGGCGCGGTCCGGGTTGCCGACGTTCATCATGATCTTGAACGGCAGCTCCGGCATGGCATCGACCGAGTTCTGCTTGATGTCGAAGCCCAGCTCACCTTCGAAGATGAAGCCGGTGTCGCCTTCGGCGCAGGAAACGGTGACGCCCTGGCCGTCCTTCAGGACCTGGGTGGCGTTACCGCAGCCGACCACCGCCGGGATGCCCAGCTCACGGGCGATGATCGCCGCATGGCAGGTACGCCCGCCACGGTTGGTGACGATGGCGCTGGCGCGCTTCATCACTGGTTCCCAGTCAGGGTCGGTCATGTCCGAGACCAGCACATCGCCTGGCTGGACCTTGTCCATCTCGGACACGTCGTTGATCACGCGGACCTTGCCGGCGCCGATGCGCTGGCCGATGGCGCGGCCCTCGACCAGCACGGTGCCCTTCTCTTTCAGCAGGTAGCGCTCCATGACATTGGCGCTGGCGCGGCTTTTCACCGTTTCAGGACGGGCCTGGACGATGTACAGCTTGCCGTCGTCACCGTCCTTGGCCCACTCGATGTCCATCGGGCGCTGGTAGTGCTGTTCGATGATCATGGCCTGCTTGGCCAGTTCATTGACTTCGTCGTCGCTCAGGCAGAAGCGCGCACGCTCGGCGCGGTCGACCTCGACGGTCTTGACCGAACGACCGGCCTTGGCTTCGTCGCCATAGACCATCTTGATCGCCTTGCTGCCCAGGTTGCGGCGCAGGATCGCCGGGCGACCGGCCTGCAAGGTGTTCTTGTGCACGTAGAACTCGTCCGGGTTGACCGCTCCCTGAACCACGGTTTCACCCAGGCCATAGGCACCGGTGATGAACACCACGTCGCGGAAGCCCGACTCGGTGTCCAGGGTGAACATCACGCCCGCGGTACCGGTCTCGGAGCGGACCATGCGTTGCACGCCAGCGGACAGGGCGACCAGCTTGTGGTCGAAGCCCTGGTGCACGCGGTAGGAAATGGCCCGGTCGTTGAACAGCGAGGCGAACACTTCCTTGGCCGCGCGGATCACGTTGTCGACGCCACGGATGTTGAGGAAGGTCTCCTGCTGGCCGGCGAAGGAGGCGTCCGGCAGGTCTTCGGCGGTGGCCGAGGAGCGCACGGCCACGGCCATGTTGTCGTTGCCCTGGGACATTTCGGCGAAGGCGGTTCGGATTTCCGAATCGAGACGCGCCGGGAAATCGGCCTCCATCACCCACTGGCGAATCTGCGCCCCGGTCTTGGCCAGGGCGTTGACATCGTCGACATCCAGCGCGTCGAGCGCCGCATGGATGCGGTCGTTGAGGCCACTTTGCTCGAGAAAATCGCGGTACGCCTGAGCCGTAGTGGCAAAGCCGCCCGGCACCGAGACACCGGCACCTGCGAGGTTACTGATCATCTCGCCCAGGGATGCGTTCTTGCCCCCCACATGCTCCACATCATGGACGCCGAGCTTATCGAGGGAAACTACGTACTCTACCAAGGTGATCTCTCCACTAACTGTATTGGAAAAGCTCAAGGGCGCCCGCCTGCCTGAATGACTGGGCCGGACGCTTGTGGCCTGGACCTGGAAAATAAGTGAGAATGCCGTGCAACCGCGTTCGGCAAACCGAACCTATCATATCCAGAAATCTTCGGCAGCTTAAGGCCCCCAGGTGCAAATGAAACGAACCGCGTTCTTCATCTCCGACGGTACCGGCATCACTGCAGAAACGCTGGGCCAGAGCCTGCTCGCACAATTCGAGAGCATTCCGTTCAATAAATTCACGCGCCCCTACATCGACACGCTGGAAAAGGCCCGGGCCATGGTCCAGCAAATCAACGCCGCGGCCGAGCGCGACGGGGTGCGCCCGATCATTTTCGACACCATCGTCAACCAGGACATCCGTGAGGTCATGGCCACCTCCAATGGCTTCATGATCGACATCTTCTCGACGTTTTTATCCCCGCTCGAGCAGGAATTGACCGCCCATTCGTCGTATTCCGTGGGCAAGTCCCACTCGATCGGCGGCAATTCCAACTACATGGAGCGCATCGAGGCGGTCAACTTCGCCCTGGACAATGACGACGGCGCACGCACCCACTACTACGACAAGGCCGACCTGATCCTGGTGGGCGTGTCGCGCTGCGGCAAGACCCCGACCTGCCTGTACATGGCCATGCAGTTCGGCATTCGCGCCGCCAACTACCCGCTGACCGAGGACGACATGGAGCGCCTGCAGTTGCCGGCGGTGCTCAAGAAGCACCACAACAAGCTGTTCGGCCTGACCATCGACCCCGACCGCCTGACCGCGATCCGCCACGAACGCAAGCCCAACAGCCGCTACGCAAGCTTCGCCCAGTGCGAGTTCGAGGTGCGCGAAGTGGAGAACCTGTTCCGTCGGGAGAACATCCCCAACATCAATTCCACGCATTTTTCGGTGGAGGAGATTTCGGCGAAGATCCTCGTGGAGAAAGGCGTCGAGCGTCGGTTCAAGTAAGCCCGCCATCGCCCTGTGGAAGCAGGGCCACTTCCTCAGGGCCCCGACGACCTACGAATAGCGTTTTCTGCGCCGCCCTGGGGAACCAATCTGCCGTGCGCAGCTCATAGCTGCGGCTGGCGCAGACGGGCGCACAGCTTTAGAATCGCCCGCGAAAAATCCACAAGGAGGTGTTGCATGTCGAGTGTGATGAAAGGTGCCGCTGTCGGTGCCCTGGCAGGCCTGGCCATTCCGGTGGCCGGCCTTTCCGGCTTGGCAACTGCTGGCCTTGGCCTGTCAATGCTGCTGGCGCTGTTCGATGTTGGCCCGGCGAAAATGCCGCATGCTTCGCTCTGGCAACTGCTGACCAGCGGGACCATGCTGGCACTGCTGATCGCAGCAGCGATCTTCGCGGTGTCCTTCAGGTTCCTGGCCAAATTGCAGGTGCAAAGCAAGGCGCTGGTGGCCCGGATCAACGCCAGCGAAGGGCTCGCGCTCGATGCCGGGCACCTGCTCGGTTATCCATCGCCGGGCTTCCTGGTATTCGATCCGCAGAACCGCAAAGTGGCGGTCTGCTCGTTGATCGACGACAGCTACCGCATCCACGATTATTCCTGGGTCATCAGCTGGCAGGTGACCTGGCGCGAGTCGGAAAGCATGGAAATGGGCGGCGGGACTCGCCAGGTCAATGCCAACGGCATGAGCGCCCCGACCTTCGAGCGCACGGTACGGCTCAAGGACTTCGCCCTCGAGCTGACCGTGGCCGACCCCAACCAGCCGTTGCTCAAGTTCCCGATGAGCCGCAAGGCCACCCATGTCTGGACTGCCCGCCTGGCGGCCTTCTTCAACTGACCCCTCCGGCACCGCCGACCTGCACAAAAAAAGCCCCGGCATCGCTGCCGGGGCTTTTTTTCACTTCAGCGCAAGGCTCAGGACGGAATCACCGCCGCCTGACCACTCAGCGCCAGGTCGACCAGCTCACGGTTGGCCACCGCGTACATCGCATAGTCGGTGCCGGTGGCGTTGCGCAGGTCGTCGAGCATGGCGCGCCAGCGCTCGACCATCACCCGGTGCTGCTCGCACCACAGGGCCACGCGGGCGTCCATGTCTTCCGGCGCGTCGGCCATCTGCAGCACGGAGATGGTGATCGCCCGCTGCTGCAGGTCGATGTCGTCGCGGAACGCCTCGCGGGCCAGGGCCTGCCAGTTGTTCTCCACCGGCAGGTTGCTGATCTCTTGCAGGTACCAGGTCAGGTCCAGCGAGCTGCCCACCGCGAAGAACGCCTTGGCCACCTGCGCCGGATCGTGCCCGGTGACATCCGAGGCCTCGATGATCGGCAGCAGGGTGTACAGGTGCGTGGTGCCAGCGACCATGCGCGCCAACAACTCCGGTACCCCGGCGTCGACGAAGCCCTGGTAGCGGTTCATCCAGCGCTCGCGGGTCGGCCCCTCCAGCAGTTCGTCGAGCTTGAGCCCCAACTGCGCGAGCACCGGACCGAAGTGAGCAACATCGCGACCAGCGTCCTGCTCGTTGCGACGGCTGCGCAGGAACCAGCGGGTGGCCCGACGGCCCAGGCGCATCAGCTCGTCCATCAGGGTCAGCTGGATCTCGGCCGGGACCTGATAGTCCAGGGCCTCGATCTGGCGGAACCAGTGCGGCAGGTGGAAGATGTCGCGCACGATCACATAAGCGCCCGCCACGTTGGCCGGGCTCATGCCGGTGGACTCCTTCAGGCGCTGCACGAAGGTGATGCCCATGTTGTTGACCAGGTCGTTGGCGATCTGGGTGCTGACGATCTCGCGCTTGAGGCGGTGGCGACGCATGGAGTCGGCGAACTTGCTGACCAGCGACGGCGGGAACGCGGTCTCCATGTCGCGGGTCAGGTAGTCGTCGTCCGGCACCAGCGACTTGAGCAGTTGCTCCTTGAGGTCGATCTTGCTGTACGAGATCAACACCGACAGCTCGGCGCGGGTCAGGCCCTGCCCGGCCGCCAGGCGTTCGGCCAACTGTTCCTCGCTGGGCAGGAACTCGATGGCGCGGTCCAGCTTGCCACGTGCTTCCAGGTCAGCCATCAGACGCTTGTACTCGGCGATGCGCTCGCGGGCACGGCGGGCCGCCAGCGACAGCGCTTGCGTCTGCTTGTAGTTGTTGCCCAGCACCAGCCCGGCGACTTCGTCGGTCATGCTGCCCAGCAGCTGGTTGCGCTGCTTCTCGGTCATGTCGCCACCCTGCACCACTTCGTTGAGCAGGATCTTGATGTTGACCTCGTGATCGGAGCAGTCGACGCCACCGGCGTTGTCGATGAAGTCGGTGTTGGTGGCGCCGCCATTGAGACCGAACTCGACACGGCCGAGCTGGGTCATGCCCAGGTTGCCGCCCTCGCCCACCACCTTGCAGCGCAGTTCGTTGCCGTTGACGCGCAGGGCGTCGTTGGCCTTGTCGCCAACATCGGCGTGGCTTTCCGTACTGGCTTTGACGTAGGTGCCGATACCGCCGTTCCACAGCAAGTCCACCGGCGCCTGCAGCAGTGCATGCAGCAGTTCGGTCGGGGTCAGGCGGTCGGCCTCGATGGCGAAGCGTTCCTTCATCTGCGGGCTGATGGCGATGCTCTTGGCGCTGCGCGGGAAGATCCCGCCGCCTTCGGACATGATGCCGGTGTCGTAGTCGCTCCAGGCTGAACGCGGCAGGTCGAACAGGCGCTTGCGCTCGGCGAAGCTGGTGGCCGGGTCCGGATTCGGGTCGATGAAGATGTGCAGGTGGTTGAACGCCGCCACCAGTTGCAGCTTGTCGGACATCAGCAGGCCGTTGCCGAACACGTCGCCGGCCATGTCGCCGACACCGACCACGGTGATCGGGTCTTCCTGCACGTTGATACCGCGCTCGCGGAAGTGGCGCTGCACGCCCACCCACGCGCCACGGGCGGTGATGCCCATCTTCTTGTGGTCATAGCCGGCCGAGCCGCCCGAGGCGAACGCATCACCCAGCCAGAAGCCGTAGTCGATGGCGATGCCGTTGGCGATGTCGGAGAAGGTCGCGGTGCCTTTGTCGGCCGCCACCACCAGGTACGGATCGTCGTCATCGTGACGCACCACGTTGGCCGGCGGCACCACGCCACCGTCCTTGAGGTTGTCGGTGATGTCGAGCAGGCCCGAGATGAAGATGCGGTAGCACGCCACGCCTTCGGCGGCGATCTCGTCACGGCTGCCGCCCAGCGGCAGGCGACGCGGCAGGAAGCCGCCCTTGGCGCCGACCGGCACGATCACCGAGTTCTTCACCTGCTGGGCCTTGACCAGGCCGAGCACCTCGGTGCGGAAGTCTTCCTCGCGGTCCGACCAGCGCAGGCCGCCACGGGCGACGTTGCCGAAGCGCAGGTGCACGCCCTCGACCCGTGGCGAATAGACGAAGATCTCGAACTTCGGCACCGGCTTGGGTAGCTCGGGGATCAGCTTGGGGTTGAACTTGAAGCTGAAGTACGACTTGTTCTGCCCGTTGGCGTCCGGCTGGTAGAAGTTGGTGCGCAGGGTCGCCTTGATCAGGTCCAGGTAGCGACGCAGGATGCGGTCCTCGTTGAGCACCTGCACGTCATCCAGGGCGGTGAGGATGGCCTGTTCCAGGCGCTGCTGCTTGTCGTCGAGGTCTTCGTTGGTGAGCTTGCGCGCCAGGTAGAAGCGGGTCTTGAACAACCGGGTCAGCTCGCGGGCGATATCGGTGTGGTTATTCAGGGTGCTGGCGATGTAGCCCAGGTCGAAGCCCAGGCGAATCTGCTTGAGGTAACGGGCGTAGGCCCGCAGCAGCGCGACGTCGCGCCACGGCAGGCCGGCGGTCAGCACCAGGCGGTTGAACGCGTCGTTCTCGGCATCGCCCTTGACGATATGGACGAAGGCGTCCTGGAAGGTGTCGTTGAGCTGCTGGATGTCGAGGTTGAGGCCTTCGCTGTAGGTGAAGGCAAAGTCGTGGATCCAGAACTCGCGGCCGCTGGCGTGGCGCAGGCGGTAAGGGAATTCGCCGAGCACGCGCAGGCCGAGGTTTTCCAGAATCGGCAGCACGTCCGACAGTGCCAGCGGCGTATCGGCGTGGTAGAGCTTGCAGTGCAGCGTGCGCTCACCGAGCTGGGTCAGCGGCTGGTAGAAGCTCATGGCCAGCGGCTTGGCCTCGGACAGGTTCAGCACATGCTGCATGTCGACCACTGCCGAGTGCGCGGCGAAGCGCTCGCGATAGCCGGCCGGGAAGCCTTTCGGGAAATCGGCGAGGATGTTGGTGCCGTGGGCTTCGCCAAAGTTTTCCACCACCAGCGCCGAGAAGTCGTCCTGCCACGAACGGCAGGCCTGGATCACTTCGTTCTCCAGTTGCTGCGGGTCGATCTCGATGCGGTTCTTCGGGTCGACCCGCAGGATCAACTGCACGCGGGCCAGCACCGACTCGGAGAAGAAGGTCCAGAACTCACAGTCGGTGGCTTTCAAGCGCTCCATCAGCACCTGCTGGATCTTCTGCCGCACCTCGGTGGAGTAGATCTCGCGCGGCACGTAGGCCAGGCAGTAGCAGAAGCGGCCGTACGGGTCCTTGCGCAGGAACACGCGGATCTTGTTGCGTTCCTGGATCTGCACGATCGACATGGCGGTGCTGAACAGCTCGTCCACCGGGGTCTGGAACAGGTCGTCGCGGGGCAGCACTTCGAGGACCTGGGCCAGTTCCTTGCCCAGGTGCGCCTTCGGGTCGAAGTGCGAGCGGCGCTCGACTTCAGCGACCTTGCCGCGGATGTAGGGGATGGTGTGCACGCTCTCGCCGTACACCGACGAGGTGTACAGGCCCATGAAGCGGCATTCCTTGACGACCTTGCCGTCCTGGTCGATCTGGCGGATCGACACGTAATCCGGGTAGGCCGGACGATGCACGCGGCTCGGCTGCGAGGCTTTGGCGAACGACAGCAGGCGCGGTTCGCGCAGGTAGGCGACGGCGTAGTCCTCGATGCGCAGGTCGTCGGCGCCAAGACCGGCGCGCAGCAGGCGGGCCAGGCCCAGGAACGAAGCGTCGTCGTAGACCAGGTGGCCGCCGTCGGCGTCGGACTCGACGGTGAACTCCTCATAGCCGAGGAAGGTGAAATGGTTGTCCAGCAGCCACGACAGGAAGCTTTTCACCTCAGCCTTGTCGTTCTGCGCGGGGCCGAAGGCGTTCTGCTCCACCAGTTCCAGCAGCTCGCGGATCTTGGCTTTCATCGGCTCGAAGTCGGCGACCACGCCGCGCACCTCGGCCAGCACCTGCTCCAGCTCCATGGTCAGGGTGTTGAGCTCGGCGGTATTGGAGCAGCGGTCGATCTCCAGGTACATCAGCGATTCATGGTTGACGCCCTCGCCCAGGGTGCCCTTGGGCAGCAGCTCGACCAGCTCGCCCTTGGCGCCGCGGCGCACGCTGAGCACGGTGGTCTGCAGGGTGTGGATGCTGTAGCCGCGGCGGTTGAGCTCGGTGCGCACCGAGTCGACCAGAAATGGCAGGTCGTGGTGCAGTACCTCGACCACGGTGTGCGTGGACTGCCAGCCGTGGCGTTCGTAATCGGGGTTGTAGACCCGCACCTGCGGGTGCGCGGCGTCGAAGCGCTCGATGATGCGCCAGGCGGACAGCGTGCAGCCGGCCAGGTCCGACAGCCTGCGCTGAGTGAGTTCGTCCAGAGAGATGATGCCGAAGAACTGTTCAGCGAACAGTGCCACTTGTGGCAGGGACTGTTCGTTGATGTGCTGCGCCAGGGCCGCTTGCAGTTGATGCTGGAAGTCGGCTTTGCTGGCTGCGGTGAAGAACGCCATCTGTGGTACTCCGCTTGGGCTTTGTTATAGGTGAAGCGTCGCGTACATGCGCCTTGTACGGATCAACCATAGCCAACCCGTGGCAAGACAGAAGCGTTGGGTACCTGCAAAAGCGACTGCCAGGTGGCTGTGCCTTTACGGGAACCCATCGACAGGGCAGCTTAACGACTGAACGGTCACTTGGGCTTGCAGCGCTGCGACAATTTCGGTCAATGCGCGGTAACTTTACGTTTATCAGTGTGCGCAAGGCTGTCAGAATTCCTTTTCATTTCCATTGATCCGAGTGCGCCATGCAATTGAAAACCGCCCTGCTCTTCGCCACCCCCTGCGACGACGAGGAAGACAACATGGCGACCCTGTGCTGCCACAGCGACAAGGGCCAGATGTTCCTGCTGACCCGCTACCCGGACGAGGACACCGTCGACCTGACACTGGACGACGAGCCGTCGACGCTGGACGGGCTGAAGGTGACCTTGAGCGCCACCCGCCTGCTGATCGAGGTGGCGGCCGGGGATCGCGACGCGCTGAAGGGCGACGAGGAACTGGAGATCATCCTGACCACCTCGGGCAGCGACCTGGAGGAAGTCGCGCTGACCTTGCGCAACATCCTCGACGGGACCGGGATCTTCGTGTCCGAGGTCTAGACCGGTCATTCGGGCCTCCTCGCGGGGGCTTGAGTCTTCCGCGATGAAGGCACAACACCATTGACAGCCGAAGGTGCGAGCAGGCATTGTCTGACAACCTGACCAATAGGCACCCGCACGTCCATGCTAGAGCTACAGCGCCCCGACACCCTCGTTGAACGCGTCGTCAGCGCCATTCGCGCCGAGATCGATGCCGGCCGCCTGGCCGCCGAGTCGCGCCTGCCCACCGAACAGCAACTGGCCGAACAGCTCAATGTCAGCCGCTCGGTGGTGCGCGAGGCCGTGGCGCAGCTCAAGGCCGACGGCGTGCTGATCGCTCGCCGTGGGCTCGGTTCGTACATCTCGCAGACCCCCAACGGCACGGTGTTCCGCTTCCCCGGCAGCAACGGGCGCAAGCCGGACCTGGTGCAGATGTTCGAGATGCGCCTGTGGATCGAGACCCAGGCCGCCGCCATCGCCGCCCGACGCCGCGACGCCGACGACCTGCAGCGCATGGCCGCGGCCCTGGGCACCATGGAAGACCCGCGCAGCGACTTCGCCACCGCCGCAGCCGCCGACGTGGCCTTTCACCGGGCCATCGCCGATGCCGGCAAGAACGACTACTTCGTCGCCTTCCACGATTTCCTCGGTGGCCAGCTGGCCGCCGCGCGCCGCACCGCCTGGGAAAACTCCGCCACCCCGGCCGTGGGCGGTTCGGCCGACGCGCTCCGTGAGCACCGGGCGCTGTACCAGGCCATTGCCGACGGTGACCGCCATGCGGCCGCCACTTGCGCCGAAGCCCACCTGCGCGCCTCGGCAAAGCGTTTGAAACTCGACCTCCCCGACCTCGACTGACCCTGGAGACCCCTATCGCAGCCTGGCGAGGTTTTACGCGCACTACTTAGTCTGACAACCTGATAAGCAGATTCACCGACAAGAATTCCAAGGTACCCTGCATGACTTACGACTATTGCATCATCGGCGGCGGCATCGTCGGCCTCGCCACCGCGATGGCCCTGCTCACCCGTCGCCCCGGCGCCTCGCTGCTGATCCTGGAAAAGGAGGCCAGCCTCGGCCGCCACCAGACCGGCCACAATAGCGGCGTGATCCATGCCGGTATCTACTACGCACCCGGCAGCCTCAAGGCCGACCTGTGCAAGCGCGGTGCCCAGGCCACCAAGGACTTCTGCACCGAGCACGGTATCGCCTTCGAGGTCTGCGGCAAGCTGCTGGTGGCTTCCAATGACCTGGAGGTGCAGCGCATGCAGGCGCTGTACGAGCGTTCGCAGCAGAACGGCCTGAAAGTCGAGCGCCTGGACGCCGGCGCCCTGCGTGAACGCGAGCCGAACATCGTCGGCAAGGGCGCGCTGTTCCTCGATGCCACCGGTATCGTCGACTACCAGCAGGTATGTGACGCCATGGCCAAGGTGATTCGCCAGGCCGGGGGCGAAGTGCGCCTGTCCACCGCCGTGCGCGCCATCCAGGAGCATGCCGATCATGTCGCGGTCAGCACCGACGGCAACACCTGGCGCGCCCGCCAGCTGGTGGCCTGCGCCGGCCTGCAATCCGACCGCCTGGCGCGCCTGGCCGGGGTGCAGATCGACCACCAGATCATCCCCTTCCGCGGCGAGTACTACCGCTTGCCGGCGAGCAAGAACCAGATCGTCAACCACCTCATCTACCCGATCCCCGATCCGGAACTGCCGTTCCTTGGCGTGCACCTGACGCGGATGATCGACGGCAGCGTCACCGTCGGCCCCAACGCAGTGCTCGGCTTTGGCCGGGAAAACTACCGCAAGTTCTCGGTGAACTGGCGCGACGTCGCCGAGTACGCACGCTTCCCCGGCTTCTGGAAAACCATCTGGAACAACCTCGGTTCCGGCACCGCCGAGATGAAGAACTCACTGTTCAAGCGTGGCTACCTGGAGCAGTGCCGCAAGTACTGCCCGTCGCTCCAAGTCGAGGATCTGCTGCCCTATGAGGCCGGCATCCGCGCCCAGGCAGTGATGCGCGACGGCACCCTGGTGCACGACTTCCTGTTCGCCGAGACGCCGCGCATGGTGCACGTGTGCAACGCACCGTCGCCGGCCGCCACCTCGGCCATCCCCATCGGCCAGATGATCGCCGAAAAGATCCTCGAGGCCCGCTGAAGCACCTGCTGCATCCACAACTACAAAGACAACAAGGAAACCTCAGATGTCGGTATACGAGACGGCCCCGGCCGCGCCGGAAACCCCCGAACAGCAACGCAAGCGCCTGCGCAAGGTGGCGGCGGCGACCATCTTCGGCTCGATGCTGGAGTGGTATGACTTCTACCTTTACGCGACCATGGCCGCGATCGTCTTCTCGAAGATCTTCTTCGACCCGAGCAACCCGGCGGTGGCCTCGCTGCTGGCGTTTTCCACCTTCGCCATCGGCTTCATCGCCCGCCCGTTCGGCGGCGTGCTGTTCGGCTACCTGGGCGACCGTTTCGGGCGCAAGCATGTGCTGGTGATCACCTTTTGCATGATGGGCCTGTGCACCATGCTGATCGGCCTGATCCCCGGCTACGCGACCATTGGCATCTGGGCGCCGATCCTGCTGGTGATCATCCGCATCATCCAGGGCCTGGGCGCCGGTGCCGAGTTATCCGGCGCGGCAGTCACCTCCTACGAACACGCCAGTGAAGGCAAGCGCGGCAGCCAGGGGGCCTGGCCGGCGCTGGGGCTGAACCTGGGCTTGTTGCTGTCGTCGCTGACCGTGTACCTGCTGACCATGAACGGCAACGAATTCCTGCTGGCCGGCGGCTGGCGCATCCCGTTCATCGCCAGTATCGCGCTGGTGGCGGTGGGCCTGTGGGTGCGCAAGAGCATCCCCGAGACCCCGGACTTCAAGGAGCTGGACAAGGCCGACGACAAACCACAGGTGTCGCCGCTGAAGCTGCTGTTCAGGAACGATCTCAAGGGCCTGGCCGTGGTGTTCTTCGTGGCGGTGGGCTACAACGCCCTGAGCTACATCTTCAAGACCTTCTCGCTGGCCTACCTCACCCAGTTCAAGGGCGTCGAGGCGCATGTCACCTCGCTGTCGGTGACCCTGGCCAGCCTGGTGGCGATCTTCGCCGTGCCGTTCTTCGGCTGGCTGTGCGACAAGTGGAGCAGCAAGACCGTGCTGATGCTCGGTGGCGTGCTGTCGGCGCTGTTTGCCTTCCCGTTCCTGCAACTGCTGTCGACTGGCGAGCCGATGATGATCTACTTGGCTATCGCCGTGGGCACCGGGATCCTGGCGCCGATGATGTTCGCCCCGCAGGGGTCGTTCCTCAGCCGGCAGTTCCCCACGCAGACGCGCTCGTCCGGGTTCGGCACCGGGCGAGAGGTCGGTACCGCGGTGGCCGGTGGCCTGGCGCCGTTGGGCGGGCTGGCGCTGGTGGCAGGTTCCGCGACTCATTCCACCGATGGCGTGGCGATGATATTGGCGGTGGCCGGGGTGCTGGTGGTGGTGTTTGCGTTCTTTGACCAAGGGTGGCGGCATTCGAAGGCGAAGAACTAAACAAAGCCACGGTCCGATGTTGATCTTGATCGCAAGATTAACTGCGTAGTCACTAGCGACAGCTGCGTTAGTTCAGGCGCCGCCCGTAACTTCGCGACTTCAGGAGGCCGAACGCAGGTCTTGCGGAGGGAGGTGACGGGCATGGATGCCCGTCAAGCGCTGCGCCCCAGGATGGGGCGTTCAGCGCGGTCCTCCCGGGAGCAAGGCCGGAGTGAGGGGACCCGGAGCGAAGCGGAGGGCCGGATGAATGGAGCGAGGATTTTTTGGTTCCTTTTTGATCCTTCAAAAAGGGACCCGCCGTAAGGGCGGAAAGGTGACTATGCGTCGACATCGCAAATGAATGCGCATACAACTATCAAAACAATTAACCAAACTCAGAAACAAAAAGCCGAAAAACCATGACAAACTAAACCATCTCCCCCAGCAAGGCCCCACCCACCATGTTCCACCGCCTGGCCGCCGACACCCTGGTCCTGTTCCACCTCTCGTTCATCCTGCTCGTCCTGTTCGGCGGCCTGCTGGTGCTCTGGCGCCGCCGCGCCCTGCTGATCCACCTCCCCGCCCTAGCCTGGGGCCTGGCCGTGGAAGGCCTGCACCTGGAGTGCCCTCTGACCGACTGGGAGAACCACCTGCGCAAAGCTGCCGGCGACGCCGGCTACCACGGCGGTTTCGTCGAACACTACATCTGGCCCGTGATCTACCCCGCCGGCCTGACCCCACAGATCCAGCTGTGGCTGGGCACCATTGTGCTGGCGCTCAACCTCGGCATCTACACCTATGTGCTATGGCACCTATCGCGTGGCCACCACAAATAGCCGCGGGAACGGCAACAACACCCGACCGTCGCTGGCCGCCGGGTAGTCATGCTGCATGGCCTGCAGGTACAACTGCAGAAAACCCGCCTGCTCCTGCTCATCCAGCCGCGCCAGGTAAGGCCGCAACGCCGATCCCTTGAACCACTCCACCACCGCCTCGGCGCCACCGTTCAAGGGGTGGTGATAGGTGGTGCGCCACACATCCACCCGCGCGCACAAAGGGCTGAGCAGGTCGTAATAGAAACCTGCGTTGTGCCGCGGCGGCAGGCTGAAGTCAGCGAACTTGTCAGCCCAAGGTCCTTGGCTGGCAATCTCGCGCAAGCGGCGATGAGCCGGCTCGTCGAGGTTGTCCGGCGTCTGCACGGCCAGGCTCGCACCTTCGTTCAGCTGCCGTACCAGATGCGGATAGAGGCTGGCATGGTCCGGCACCCACTGCAGCGAAGCGTTGGCAAGAATCAGATCCTGGGGCACCTGGGCCGCCCAGCCGGCGATCTCGCCAATCTCGCAACGCACCCGTGGAATGCTCAACCGTGGCCGCTGCCGGGCCTTGTCGACCATGTCCGGATCGCTGTCCAGGGCGACGACCTGCGCATCGGGGCAACGTTGCAGCAACACTTCGGTGGAGTTGCCCGGACCGCAGCCAAGGTCGGTGGCGTGGCGCACCGGGCGCGTCGGCACGGCGGCAAGCAGGTCGCGTACGGCGCGAGTGCGTTCGTCTTCGAACAGCGAATACTGGGTGGCGGACCAGGACATGGGACACTCCTTGTAGGGCAATTGCGTGCAGCATAAGCCATGTCGGCCCCCCACAGCGTAGGGATGATCCGATTGGCGCAGGCGAAAACGGAAACGGCCGGTCCCTTGACGGGTACCGGCCGTTGCGCGCGGAGCTACCGCAGTCAGTGACGCTTGGCGGTACGCATCTGGTGCACCACGCCCATGACCACCACGATCGCCGCAGCGATACCGGTGGAGATCACCAGGATCTGGTAGTCAGGCATGAAGGCCATGGTCACCAGCGCCGCCACGATGAACACGATCACCAGGTAGGTCAGCCACGGGAACAACCACATCTTCAGGCGCACTTCCTTGCCCTCGGCCACCAGCTTGCGGCGCATGCGCAGCTGCGAGAAGGCGATCACCAGGTACACCAGCAGGGCGATCATGCCGGTGGTGTTCATCAGGGTTTCCAGCACGTCTTTCGGGCGCAGGGTGTCGCTGAAGTTGATCAGCGCACAGAACACCGCCACCAGGCACGAGCCGATGATCGCGTTCACCGGTACGCCGGTGCCGGTGCGGGTGAACTTGAACAGGCGCGGCGCATCGCCACGCTGGGCCAGGGAGAACAGCATGCGCGAAGCCGTGTAGTGGCCGGAGATCAGGCAGCTGCTCACCGAGGTCAGCACCACGAAGTTCATCAGCAGCTCGGCATAGGGCACGCCCAACAGCTCCAGGGTGCGACGGTAGGCACCATAACCGGAGACGCCCAGGTGCGGGTCGTTCCACGGCACCAGGCAGACGATCAGGAAGATCGAGCCGACATAGAACAGGCACACCCGCCAGACCACCGAGTTGGTCGCCTTGACGATCTGGGTGGCCGGGTCCTTCGCTTCGGAGGCGGCGATAGTGACGATCTCGGCGCCGAGGAAGGCGAACATCACCCCCAGCAAGGCGCCGATCACCGTGGTGATGCCGTTGGGCATGAAGCCTTCAGCGGTCAGGTGGCTGATGCCGCGCACCTCGCCGAACTGCCAGACGTTCATCACCGCGGCGGTGCACACCACCAGGAAGCAGACGATCGCCACCACCTTGATCAGCGCGAACCAGAACTCGAACTCGCCGTAGTGCTTGACGTTGAAGAAGTTGACGGTGATCAGCAGCAGGGTCGTGGCCAGCACGAACACGTTGACGCTCACGTCCGGGAAAAATCCGTGCAGGATCTTGCCCGCCACGTAGGCCTCCCAGGCCATGAGGATCACCCAGTACCACCAGTACAGCCAACCGATGGTGAAACCGGCCCAGCGGCCGATGGCGCGGTCGGCGTAGGTCGAGAACGAGCCGGTGTCCGGCGACGAAGTCGCCATTTCACCCAGCATGCGCATGATCAGCACCACCAGGATGCCGCCGGCCAGGTAAGCCAGGACAGCGGCCGGGCCGGCGCTGTGGATCACGCTGCCGGAACCGACGAACAAGGCGCCGCCGATCACCCCGGCGATGGACATCATCGTCAGGTGGCGCGACTTGAGCGAGGCACTGAGCTTGCTCTCGTGCCCATCCTTCGCGGTGGTGGATGTGGATGTTGCGTCCATCAGTTATTTACCCCGTGCTTCTTTTTATCCAAGGAAAAACTGTGAAACCCCGATGGTTATCGGTCTCACCTGTACATCAGTGCTACTGCGGGCAGGGAGGTGTGCGCGAGCACACGCAGGCCATCCGTGGCGGCCTGCTTACGCGGCCAGAGGCGACCCTCTGGACGAACTGAACCATGCTGGGGACGGACGAGCAGCGTCCGGCCAGGCGGGAAGAAGGTGCGAGGCGGACCTCGACGGTAAAGCAGCGATGTTGTGATTATTCATGGCGCTGTCATGTGCTGTGTTGGCTATATCTGACACGTAATGTAAAAATGTCGAACACATTGAGCCATGCACAGCGGCATGAAAAACGCACTGCACTGTACAGGCCGCCGATGCAATACACCCGCTGTGCCCCGCAGGCGCCTGGCGTCCCGCACACCTGAAGGCCCCCGAATGCTCCAGCTACATCCGGACTCCTCCACCCCGCTGGTCAACCAGATCATCGACGGCTTGCGCGCGCTGATCGACGACCAGACCCTCAAGCCCGGGGCGAAGGTCCCGTCGATCCGGGCGTTCGCCTCGACCTACTCGGTGAGCACCTTCACCGTGGTCGAGGCCTACGACCGCCTGGTGGCCCAGGGGTTGCTGGTGAGCAAGGGCAATGCGGGGTTCTTCGTCAATCGTGCGGCCAACGATCTGCTGGACAAGCACTCCGTCGAGGCCGATACCAGCCGCCCCACGTTCAACTCGGAATGGTACCTGCAGCAGATCTTCGAGATCCGCCAGCTGCCGTTCAAACCGGGTTGCGGCTGGCTGCCCAACGACTGGATGTACGAGGAAGGCTTGCGCCGCGGCCTGCGCCAGGTCGCCGGCAGCCCGCTGGAGCTGTCCGGCTACGGCGACCCCATGGGCTTGCCGGAGCTGCGCGCATTGACCGCTCAGAACCTGCAGCAGGAACTGTCGATCGTCGCCAACCCGGCGCAACTCATGCTCACCCACGGTGCCAGCCAGGCCCTGGACCTGGCCGTGCGCACCCTGGTGCGCCCCGGCGATGTGGTGCTGGTGGACGACCCCGGCTACCCCAACCTGATGAGCATCCTGCGCACCCAGGGCGCCACCCTGGTGGGCGTGCCACGCACCCCGGCCGGCTACGACCTCGACCAGCTCGAGCGCCTGCTGGGCCACCACCGCCCCACGGCGTTCTTCACCCAGCCGCACCTGCACAGCCCGACCTGCTCGCGCACCCCGCTGGCGCAGCTGCACCGCCTGTTGCAGTTGGCCAGCCAGCATGGTTTCCGCCTGGTGGAGAACAACCTCTACGCCGACATGATCGCCGACCCGCTGCCCTGCCTGGCGAGCCTCGACCACCTGCAGCAAGTGGTGTACGTGGGCAGCTATTCGAAAAGCATCTCGCCCAACGTGCGCGTCGGCTACCTGCTGGCCAACCCCGAGCTGACCCAGCAACTGCTGCACCTGAAGATGCGCTCGGGCCTGACCACCTCGCAGGTGATGGAGCGGGTGGTGTACGCCGCGATCATCGACGGCCGCTGGCGCAAGCACCTCAAACGCCTGCGCCAGCGCCTGGCCGAGGCGCACCAGGAAGTGGGCCGGCACCTGCATCGGCTGGGTTTCGAGCTGTTCATCGAATCGGATGAGGGGATGTACATCTGGACCCGCCATCCGGCGATCCCCGACAGCGCCGCGCTGCTGGACGATGCGCTGGAGAAAGGCATCATGCTCGGGCCCGGGCAGTTGTTCATGGTCGATGCCAAAGCCACCGGTTGGATGCGCTTCAATGTAGCGTTCAGTACCGACCCGGCGATGTGGGAGTTGCTGGAGAAGGTGCTAGTGAAGCATGTACGCAGGGGCGGGGTGTGATACCCGTACCAACGTAATCGCGGGACAAGCCCGCTCCCACCGTTGCGATACAACCTGTGGAAGCGGGCTTTCCCCGCGACAGGCTTAACGCCAATCGCGCTCTTCGCCGAAGAATGCCCGGGCATTCGCCTCCAGGCTCTCCAGGTGGTACCCGCCTTCCTGCACGATCAGGCACGGCAAACGCAACCCACGAATCTGTTCACCAAGGCGGGCGAACCCTTCCGTAGTCACCGCCACTTTGCTCTGCGGGTCCAGCTCGTAGATATCGAAGCCCAGCGAAAGCACCAGCACCTCGGCGCCGAAGTCCTTCAGCGCTTGCAACGCAACCTCCAGCTGCGCCATGAAGTCCGCTTCACTCGCCCCGTGGGCCATCGGCAGATTGAGATTGCAGCCCTCACCCGCTCCGCTGCCGCGCTCGTCGGCAAAGCCCGCCACTCCTGGATAGAAATTGGTCGGGTCACCATGCACAGAGACGTACAGCACGTCGTCCCGCTCGTAGAAAATCTCCTGGATGCCCTGCCCGTGGTGCATGTCGGTATCCAGGATCGCCACGCGCTGATAGCGGCCGCGCAACACCTGGGCCGCGACGGCGGCGTTATTGAGGTAGCAGAAGCCACCGGCGGCATCGTACCGGGCATGGTGCCCCGGCGGACGACACAGGGCATAGGCGGCGGGTTCGCCGTCAAGGATGGCCTGGGCCCCGGCGACAGCGCTCTGTGCCGACCAGTAGGCGGCGCGCCAGGTATGCTCCCCCACCGGGCAGCTGCCATCGGCCAGGTAGCGCCCGGCCTGGGCCAGGATGCCGCGCAGGGCGTTGGGTTCGCGGACGAAGATGTTGGACATCACCTCGTCGCCCCAGTCCTCGGGCACCTCCTTCCAGCGCGCATGGGCTTCTTCGAGGAACGCGAGGTAGGCCTCGCCATGCACGGCCTTGAGCGGTGCAAGGCCGGCATCCTCGGGTTTGCGGATATCGAAGCCAAGGTCCTTGGCGGCCTGCAGCAGGCGTTGGGCGCGCTCGGGGACTTCCTGCGGGGTGCGCATGGCGCCGCGCGAATAGTAGCTGCGCGGATGGTGGAGCAATTGTTCAGGGTGGAAATAGCAGCGCATCAAGCTTCTCCTTCGACAACCTGGCCGGCACGGGCCAGCACGGCGTTGAGCAATACATCGGCGCCCTGGCGGGCATCCTCGGGCAGCACATCCTCGGCCTCGTTGTGGCTCAGCCCACCAACGCAGGGGATGAACACCATCGCCGTGGGGCAGTAGCGTGCCAGCAGGATCGCATCATGGCCGGCACCGCTGACGATGGACTGTTGGCTGTAGCCCAGGCCATCCACTGCCCGCTGCACGGCGGCCACGCAGTCGGCGTCGAACGGCGTGGCCGGGCTGACCCAGTGGCGCTCGATGCGCACCGCCAGGCCACGCTGGCCGGCGATGGCCTGCAATTGCAGGCTGATATCGCGCTCCATGGCGTCGATGGCCTCGTCGCGGTGGTGGCGCAGGTCGAGGGTGAAGCGCACCTGGCCGGGGATGGTGTTGCGCGACGACTTGGCGATGCTCAGCTCACCCACTGTGGTCAGGCCCTCGGGGGCGAAGTCGCTGGCCAGCTGTTCGATGGCCTGGATCATCCGTGCCACGCCGTACAAGGCGTCCTTGCGCAACTTCATCGGCGTGGTGCCGGCATGCGCGGCCATGCCCTCGACAGTCACGTCGAGCCAGCGGATCGCCTGGCCGCCGCTGACCACACCGATGCTCCTGGCGTTGTCCTCGAGGATCGGGCCCTGCTCGATATGCGCTTCGAAATAGGCGTCCACCTTGCCGCCCAGCGGGCGTTGGCCGGCATAACCCGTGCGCGCCAGTTCATCGGCGACGCTGATGCCGTCGGCATCGCGGATCGCCAGGGCCTGGGCCAGCGGCAAGGTGCCGGTGAACACCGCCGAACCGAACATGGCCGGGGTGAAGCGGGCGCCCTCCTCATTGGTCCACACCGCGACTTCCAGCGGTTTGCGGGTACGGATACCCAGGTCGTTCAGGCGGCGCACCACTTCCAGCCCGGCCAGCACGCCGTAGACGCCGTCGAAACGCCCGCCTTCGGGCTGGGTGTCCAGGTGGCTGCCCATCATCACTGGCGCGGCATGCGGGTCGCTGCCTTCGCGGCGGGCGAACAGGTTGCCGATGGCGTCCACGCTCAGGCTCAGCCCGGCCTCGCGGCACCAGCGGCCGAACAGTTCACGCCCGGCCTTGTCCTCGTCGCTCAGGGCCAGGCGGCAGCTGCCGCCACGGGCGGTGGCGCCGATCTCGGCCATGGCCATCAGGCTCGCCCACAGGCGATCGCCATTGCTTTTCAACATTGCGGATACTCCAGATTCAGGCCAGCTCGAGCTGCCGGCCAAGGGCGTAGCGGCGCGCCAGCGCCAGCACGCAGACCAGGGAAGTGCAGGCGATCAAGCTGTAGAAGACCGCCATCGGCCACCATTGGCCGCTGAAACTGTGGGCCAGCCAGGTGCCGATCAGCGGGGTCAGGCCACCGGCGATGGCGCCACACACCTGATAGGCCAGGGAGATGGCGGTGTAGCGCACGCGGGTGGCGAACATGCCGCTGACATAGCCGGCGATCACTGCGTAGAACGACGCCATGCACGCCGCCGCCAGGGCGATGCCGAGCACGATCAGCGGGCCTTCGCCGCTGCTCACCAACACGAACATCGGGTACGGCGAGGCCATCGCCAGCAGCGCCATCAGGGCCAGGAAGCGCGTGGCGCCGAGCCGCTCCGACAGCCACGCCGCCAACGGCTGCACGCAGAACTGGATGATCGCCACGAAGAACAGGCATTCGAGGATCAGCGAACGCTCCAGGTGCAACTGCTGGGTGGTGTAGCTGATCATGAAGGTATTGGTGAAATAGACCCCGGCGATGCCCAGGGTGTTGGCGCCGATGCACAGCAGCAGCGGCCGCCAGGCGCTGCGCAGCACTTCCAGCACGGGTGCCTGCTCCTTGCGCCGGGTCTGCTCGGCCTGCTCGCGGCTGGCGAGAAACTCGGGCGACTCGTTGACCCCCAGGCGGATTGCCAGGCCCACCAGCAGCAACAGCGCGCTGGCCAGGAACGGCACGCGCCAGCCCCAGCTCATCAGGTCTTCTTCCGGCAGGCGGGTGACCGCGCTGAAAGCCAGCAGCGACAGGATCAGTCCTGCCGGGCTACCCAGCTGGGCGAACGAAGCGAAGAAGTTGCGCCGGCCCTTGGGCGCATGCTCCCCGGCCATCAGCACCGCCCCACCCCACTCGCCACCCACGGCGATGCCCTGGACCACGCGCAACAGGACCAGCAGCACCGGCGCGCTGGCGCCGATCTGCGCGTAGGTCGGCAGCAGGCCAATGGCGACGGTGACCACACCCATCATCAGCAAGGTGATGATCAGCGATTTCTTGCGCCCGATACGGTCGCCGATATGGCCGAAGATGATGCCGCCCAAGGGCCGGGCGAAGAAGCCCACGGCAAAGGTGCCGAAAGCAGCCATGGTGCTGAACAGGCTGTTGTCCGAGGGGAAGAACAAGGCACCGAACACCAGCGCGGCGGCGGTGGCATAGATGTAGAAGTCGTACCACTCGATCATGGTGCCGATGAACGCGGCGGCGGCGGCACGGCGCGGTTGGGGCGAAGCGGCGGGCTCATGGGGTGGCTCCTTTGGTTGTTTTTCTGGCAGGAGTTGTCGGGTCACGGTGGCGCTCTGGCGGCGCCTGGGTCGGGCTCCGCGAAGAGGCCCGCACTGCTGGAGATCATTCATCGCGGGCGCCTATAATTCAATTTTCTATTTATTATTCGAATTATTAACCACGCTTATCATCGAGCCCGACCATGCCCGACCGCCTGCTCAACGACCGCCTCGACTGGAACCTGCTGCGCACCTTCCGCGTCATCGGCCAGGAACTGTCGATCAGCCGCGCCGCCGCCCGCCTGCACCTTACCCAGCCCGCCGTGAGCCAGGCGCTCAAGCGCCTTGAAGAGCAACTCGGGCGCCAGCTCATCGCCCGCCGTGGACCGCGCTTCGTGCTGACCGAGGTGGGCGAGCAGCTGTTCCAGCTGGCCGGCGAGGTGTACGGGCAGATGTCGCAGATCGGCGGCCTGCTGGAGCAGCCGGCGGACGAACTGGTAGGCAAGGTGCGGCTGTTGATGATCAGCCGTATCGTCAGCGAACGCTTCGACGACTTCCTCGCCGACTTTCACCGCCAGCACCCGCGGGTAGAGCTGGAAATCGACGTGATGCGCAGCTCCGACATCGTCGCCGCCCTGCAGGAAAAAACCGCCACCGCCGGCCTCAGCCTCAACCGCCGGCCCCAGCCACGGCTGGAGCAGCGGTTGTTCCTGCGCCAGCGCTACGCGTTCTTCTGCGGCAAGCACCACGCGCTGTTCGGCCAGGCCGAAGGCGACCTGCAGCGGGAGAATTTCGTCAGTTTCACCAGCGACCAGATTGGCGGCATGCTCTCGCCGCTGACCATCTTCCGCGACCAGCAGGGCTTCGCCGGGCGCATCGTCGCCTCGTCGCCGAGCCTGGAAGAGGTGCGCCGCCTGGTGATCGCCGGCTTCGGCATCGGCTGCCTGCCCGAGCATGTGGTGGCGCCGGATGTCGACGCGGGGCTGTTGTGGAAACTGCCGCCGCAAGAGGGCATCGCCGACGTCGACATCCACCTGTTGTGGAACAAGGACCAGCGTATGAGTCGAGCGGAAAGCCTGTTTATCGAGGCCTTGCTGTCGGCCGCCACGCCTGTGATCTAGCTGCAATCCTGTAGGCGATCAGCAGCCGAGCGGTAGACTTGCCAGGTTCGCGGTTCATCGCCTACAGGCTATGCGATACCCCGGCGACCCGCGCCCGCCCCAACCAGATATACGCCAGCGCCAGCAACCCCAGCCCCAGCGCGGCGAACACCGCCACCACCACCTGGCTGTAGCGCGCCAGCAGCGCCGGGAACCCCGTCACTTCACGAACCACCTGGATATCGGCACTGCCATCGGCATCGCGAATGCTGATCCCACCCTGGCGGATCTGCGAAAAGTCAGCGTCGAAGTACACCCAGACCTTGCTCTCGCTCACCCCGTCGATGGCCGGCAGGTCGATGCTGCTGGTCGACGTCGGCACCAGCGTGTCGTTACCGGCCGCATCGCGCACCTGGACCAGGCCCTTGGCCGGCAGACGGATGTGCACGGCCTTCAGTGGCACCCCTGCTGGGTTGTACAGCTCGATCAGCAGACCGGTGCGATGGTCCACCAAACCGGCCTCGAAGGGCCTGGCGAACAGGTGCAGGTACGGCGCCTGGGCCAGGTCGACCAGCTTGTCGATCTGCGGATGGCTGAGGGCGCCTGCGCCGATCTCGCTGATCTGTGAATGCAGCCGCTCGTACTTGAGCAGGTCGTTGGCCTGGCTGATGCGCTCGTTGAACTGGCCCGGGTAGGTGAGATGGGCGTAGGTCAGGCGCGCCTGCAGGCGGTCGTCGTCGCGCAACGTCATATAGAGCGTGGCGGCAACGGCAACCAGGGCCAGCAGGCCCACCAGGGATTTACCGACTTTCTCCCAACTCACCTTGAAGGTTCCTTGTTTGATGGGCGTGACGAGACGCAAGGCAGGCAAGGGTGCCAAGAACACCGGTTTCGGGCAAGGCCTGGCTGCCTGTGGCGACACTATCGCGGGGCAAGCCCGCGACAGGAGCCTAGCCCACCTGGTGTTCGTGAAGTGGGGAGCATTCCCCACCCAGCCCTGGGTGTCTATCCCCAGGTTTGTGGCAGTTGCCCGAGCGTGTCTCATTCGCACTCTTGCAACATCTTGAAACACGTGGCGTTTAGCCATTTGCCGATTGGCACAGCGGTTGCTGACCCCTGTTCAAGGCACATCGCCACTTATCGCAGTGGCAACAGATGCCAACCTGCACAACACGGGGCATACGGCAATGAAGAAACCAGTTGCAACATCGACCCAGGTGTTCAGGTTGTCCTCCCTCACGGCGCTGCTGCTCAGCCTGGGGATGGCCAACGTGTTCGCTGGGTCGCTTGACGACGTGAGCCAACCACCGCCCACCGACCCTTCCGCCTTCAGCGACCCGGCCGCCGACCCAGTGGCCCAGGCCGCCGCCCTGGAAGCCTTGAAATCGATGCCCGAGGCCAACGAAGGGTCGCTGGAATTGAGCAACGGTGCCTACGGCACCCGCGCCACGGTGACCAGCAACAACGTGCTGCCCCCTACCCTGCAGACTTCACGCAAGTACCCCACCAACGGCAAGCCCAGCCCGTTGTTCGGCGCCGAGCCGTTCACCCAGCAACTGCTGCTGTTCGAAGAATTCGGCCCGGAGAAACTCGACCCGGCCACCCCACCCTACAGCCTGACCTTCCCGCCCCCCGTGATCGGTGCCGCGCCCGCGCAGGACCCGGACTACGCCGCGCGCAGCAGCCCCAACGGCAATGCCCTGGAGGCGTTCCTCACCCAGCCGGGGCTGACACCGTTCCCGTCGCAGTACGCCAACGTGCTCGACCGCAACCCGTGGAAGGCGCAGATCGAGATGTTCCTCAACCGCAGCGGGGTCGGCTCGCCCGCCGAGGGCCGCCCGCCAGGAAAAGGCTGGTCGCACCAGCGCTGGAACGAGTTCTACCCACAGGCCGCCTTCAAGACCGCGCAGGCCGGCGCGCGCATCAACCAGGGCCTGCGCGACCGCAAGCAACTGCACAACTACGCCAAGGGCGAATTCGCCCCCGGCGGGCTGTACTACCAGACCTCCGACATCCCCACCACCCTGGGCACCACCAAGGGCATCGATACCCGCTTCCATCCGAAGATGCCCTTGCAGGGCCACAAGGCGCTGTGGACCTTCGACGGCACCTTCCCGGTCAAGCTGCTGATGGTGCGCTATGGCCAACCGGTGCTGATGCGCCACTACAACGCCCTGCCGATCGACCCCTCGGCCAACAACGGCTTCGGCCTGCACACCATCTCCACCCACGAGCACAACGGCCACTCGCCGGCCGAGAGCGACGGCTTCGCCAACGCCTACTTCTTCCCCGGCCAGTACTACGACTACCGGTGGCCGATCCAGCTGGCCGGCTACGACACCATCAACACCCGCGCCCAGGACCCGCGCGCCGCCTTCCCCTGCGCGCCGGGCGAAACCCTGTACGTCAACGACGCGTCCCCAGGCCTCAAGACCTGCGAGAACGGCAGCATCAAGATCCGCGGTGATTGGCGCGAGACCATGAGCACCCACTGGTTCCACGACCACATGCTCGATTTCACCGCGCAGAACGTCTACAAGGGCAACGCGGTGATGATGAACTACTACTCGGCCATCGACCGTGGCAACGAAGCCCTGCAGGACGGCGTCAACCTGCGTTTCCCCAGCGGCGCGGCGATGCCGTGGGGTAACCGCGACTACGACGTCAACCTGGTGATCGCCGACAAGGCCTGGGACGCCAACGGCCAGTTGTGGTTCAACCCGTTCAACACCGACGGCTTCCTCGGCGACCAGATCCTGGTCAACTGGCAGTACCAACCCAAGCTCAAGGTGCGCGCGCGCAGCTATCGTTTCCGCATTCTCAACGGCTCGGTGTCGCGCTACTTCAAGTTCGCCGTGGTGCGTGAGATCGCCGGCAACGGCGGCGAGTTCAAGGGCCCGAGCGGCTCCAACGTCTCCTATGCCCGCGTGCCGTTCCACATGATCGCCAACGACGGCAATATCATGGAACACGCCGTGCCGTTCGACGGCACCCTCGACCTCAACGGTGACGGCAACCTGCAGGACAACAACGCCATCCTGCCGCTGCAGGGCATCGCCGAGCGCTACGACATCATCATCAATTTCGCCAAAAACGGGATCAAGGTCGGCGACAAGCTGTACTTCGTCAACCTCATGGAGCACGAAACCGGCAAGGGCCCGAAACAGCCCATACCCCTGGCCGACGTGTTGTCGGAGAAGTACAAGGCGGTGATCAAGCAAACCAGCAAAGGCCCGGAATGGGATGGCGGCGACCCGGTGGTCGGCAAGTTCATGCAGTTGATCGTGCAGCCCTATACCGGCCAGGACCTCAGCATGGATCCGAGCCTGTATGAACCGGCCAAGCCCGGCAAAGCCGCCGGATTGGTGATGATCCCCCTGTCGATCGACCGCAACAGCGCCAGTGACCAGACCAAGATCAAGGCCGCCCGCCACCGCGAGTTCATTTTCGGCCGCTCCGACGGCACCGACAGCACCCCCTGGACCATCAAGACCGACGGCGGCTTCGGCTACACCATGGACCCACGGCGCATCAGCGCCGCCCCGCAACTGGCCACCGAGGCTACCGACGGCGGCTTCAGTGGCGACGGCACCCTGGAAGTGTGGAAGATCAAGAACGGTGGCAATGGCTGGAGCCACCCGGTGCATGTGCACTTCGAGGAAGGGGTGATTCTCAGCCGCGACGGCAAGGCCCCGCCGGAATGGGAAAAATGGGCGCGCAAGGACGTCTACCGCATCGGCCCGGACAGCGACTCCTCGGAAGAAGTGGAAATGGCCATTCGCTTCCGCGAGTTCGCCGGCACCTACATGGAGCATTGCCACAACACCCAGCACGAAGACACCTCGATGCTGCTGCGCTGGGACCTCGAGCACCCCGGCCAGTTCCAGATGATGCCGACGCCATTTCCCGGCTGGGATGGCGTGGAATACATCAACTCGGCGGCCCTGCCGACCTTCCGCACCTCGAGCAGCGGCCCGGGCAACGACAGCAACAAGCCGCCGGTGGCGGTCAACGACAGCGCCGCGACCATGGCCGGCAAGCCGATCGTGCTCAACGTGCTGGCCAACGACACCGACCCCGACGGCAACCTGCCGCTGAGCGTCAGCAGCCTGGCCCAGCCCGACTCCGGCCAGGGCACGGTCAGCAGCAACGGTACCCAGGTTACCTACACCCCACCGGCCACCGTCGCCACGGCATTCACCGCCAGCTTCACCTACGCCGCACGCGACGCCAAGGGCCTCGAATCCCTGGCCCCGGCCACGGTGAGCATCGCGGTTTCGCCCGCCGTGCCGATGGACGAAATCCAGGTCAGCAGCGCTTCGGTGCAGTTGCGCAGCAACAGCCGCTGGACCTGGGAGGTGTCCGGCACCACCTCGGTGGCCGCCGGCAACAGCATCCGGGTGACCAGCAACACCACCAGCGGGCCGCTCGACCTGGGCCTGGCGACGTTGAGCGCCAGCGGTTCCGGCGCGCGCTGGAAACTATCGGTAACCACTACCGGCAGCGGCCCGGCCTCGCCACCGGCGGTAACGGTGAAGTCGGCGCTGGGGCAGAGCGTGACGGTACCGTTGAGTATCAAGTGACGTCGTGCAAGGGCCGCTGCGCGGCCCTTCGCCGCGGTTCGTCGCCACGACAAGCCGGCTCCCACAGTTGCTGTGCATGCCTTGTGATCGGCGCTGTACATGTGGGAGCTGGCTTGCCAGCGATGGCCTGCATCGCAGGCCCCATCAGATATCCAAGAGGGTAAGACCATGCCCCACACCTGGCGCCTGCTGCTCCCCCTGCTGATCATCCTCAGCCTGCCCTGCGCCCTGCCCCCGACCAGCGCCAGCGCTGACCCCGACACCCCCTGGGGTGCCAACTACTTTCCCAACATCCCCCTGCTCACCCAGGACGGCCGCCAGGTGCATTTCTTCGACGACCTGATCAAGGACAAGGTGGTGGCCATCAATTTCATATTCACCGGTTGCGGCGACTCCTGCCCGGTGGAAACCGCCCGCCTGCGCCAGGTACAGAAGCTGCTGGGCGAACGCGTCGGCCAGGACATCTTCATCTACTCGATCAGCATCGATCCCTACAATGACACCCCCGCCACCCTCAAGCGCTACGCGGAAAAATTCGCCATCGGCCCCGGCTGGACCCTGCTCACCGGCGAAGCCGCCGACATCGAACAGCTGCGCCGCAGCCTGGGCCTGTACATCGAAGGCCTGGAGAATGGCCGCAGCAAGGACCACAACCTCAGCCTGATCATCGGCAACCAGGCCACCGGCCGCTGGATGAAGGCCTCGCCCTTCGAAAGCCCGTACATCCTCGCCGACCGCCTGGCCAACAGCCTGCACAACTGGAAAACCGCCAGCGCCCAGCACCGCGACTACACCCAGGCCCCCGACATCCGCCCGCCGAGCAAAGGCGAGCAACTGTTCAGGACCCGCTGCTCGTCATGCCATACCCTGGGCGACGCAGAGCCAGGCGCCACCCACGGCATCGGCCCGGATCTGCTGGGGGTGACCCGGCAGCGGGACGAGGCCTGGCTCAAGCGCTGGCTGATGGAGCCCGACAGGATGCTGGCGGAGAAAGACCCGTTGGCGATGCTCCTGTATGAACAGTACAACCAGCTGGCTATGCCGAACATGCGCCTGGGTGAAACCGAGATCACCGCCTTGCTCGACTATCTCGATGAGGAAACCCAACGCCGACAAAGCGCATCAGCACAGCGCTGATCACCATGCGAACAGCAATCCACACTTCAAAAACATCATTTCGCCAGCATCTCGCGCTAAGCTAGCGAGTCACACATTGAGGATCGCCCTGGTATGCCACGCGTACCGGACTAAAACCATGCAACTAATCTCGGCAGCCTGCCCCCTATCAATTTCCAGTGTTGCCAAACAGTACATGTTGTCGCCACTGCTCAGCAGCTCAGGGCCTGATTTCCATTGGAAAATCGTCATTGCTTGGGCGGTCTTTGCGCTTGTGGCAACAGCTGTACCGTACAAATTCAGGACGACCTGGAGCCAACTGGCGGGGTTCATGATTGCCACGATTGGCGCTTTGTTCATCTTTTTTTCAGTGGCGGCAGACAGCCTTCAAGCCAAACGAGCGCTGACTGTGCTCACAGAGCAAGTATCAACAATCAATGAAACACTGAAGAACCCAGAGCTAGCGGATAACGTTCGCAGCGTGCTCATGGAAAGCAAAAAGTTCAACATGGACGAAGCGGATTACCACACCGTCCGTATTGACCTGGCGGGCGTGCTTACCAATTTCGCGGCCATGACGCTTGGCGGGTTTGGCGCCGGCATGCTTGCGGCCTTCGTTACCTCTGGAAAATCCCGTAGAAGAGAAGCTCAGGAAGAGGCGTTGGCCTTTGAATGGCTGAGGCGAAACCTACCCCCTTTGTTCAGTTTCGTCATGTTGTCGGCGCTGGTAGACATCGTTGCGCTTACAGTGGTGGCTAACAGTGACTTCATCGCTATCCCCTGCGAGGCGAAATACGTCGGCGCTCTCTTCGGTTTTGTCGTCTCGGTGCTGCTGGTGCTATGCGGCTTCGCTTTAAACGCCACCAGGGCGGTCAGCCCACTCAAACGCGGGGCGTTGGTACTGATATCGTTGCTGGTGATCGCCATCTATCTACGTGCGACTTATCTATCGGCACACTATCTGGGGGCGATGCTGCTCCTGAATGCGCTGTTGCTGCTGGTTCATCACGACTGTAGACAGCGCATCCTGCATGCCTTGTCCCGCATGACGAAGTTCAATCGACATTCACGCAGTTGATCGAATGATGACCCGGGTGGATGCATAACTAGCCGGGTTACAGCACCTTCCGCGCGCTTGACCGCCTGCTCGCTCCCGCCCATGCTCGACCGCTTCCACCCCACGCTCAAGGAACGATTGCATGAAGCTGGAAACACTCGCCATCCACGCGGGCTTCAGCCCCGACCCGACCACCAAGGCGGTGGCCGTGCCGATCTACCAGACCACCTCGTTCGCCTTCGACGACACCCAGCACGGCGCCGACCTGTTCGACCTCAAGGTCGCCGGCAACATCTACTCGCGCATCATGAACCCCACCAACGATGTGCTCGAGCAGCGCATGGCCGCCCTCGAAGGCGGGGTTGGCGCGCTGGCAGTGGCTTCGGGCATGGCCGCCATCACCTATGCCATCCAGACCGTCGCCGAGGCCGGCGACAACATCGTCTCGGTAGCCAAGCTGTACGGCGGCACCTACAACCTGCTGGCCCATACCCTGCCGCGCCAGGGCATCACCACCCGCTTCGCCGCCCACGACGACATCGCCGCCCTCGAGGCGCTGATCGACGAACGCACCAAGGCGGTGTTCTGCGAGTCCATCGGCAACCCTGCCGGCAATATCGTCGATATCGCGGCGCTGGCCGAGGCCGCCCACCGCCACGGCGTGCCGCTGATCGTCGACAATACCGTGGCCACGCCAATCCTCTGCCGCCCGTTCGAGCACGGCGCTGATATTGTCGTGCACTCGCTGACCAAGTACATCGGCGGCCACGGCACCAGCATCGGCGGCATCGTCATCGACTCGGGCAAATTCCCCTGGGCCGATCACACGCAACGTTTCGCCCTGCTCAATACCCCCGACCCGTCCTACCACGGCGTCACCTACACCGAAGCCTTCGGCCCCGCCGCCTTCATCGGCCGCTGCCGCGTGGTGCCGCTGCGCAACACCGGCGCCGCGCTGTCGCCGTTCAACGCCTTCCTGATCCTGCAAGGCCTGGAGACCCTGGCCCTGCGCATGGAGCGCCATACCGAGAACGCGTTCAAGGTTGCCCGCTACCTGCAGGAACACGACCAGGTGGCCTGGGTGAAATACGCAGGCCTGCCCGATCATCCCGAGCACCAACTGGCCCAGCGCTACACCGGCGGCAAGCCGGCCTCGATCCTGTCGTTCGGCATCAAGGGCGGCCAGGCCGCCGGGGCGCGCTTCATCGATGCGCTGCAACTGGTGGTGCGCCTGGTGAACATCGGCGACGCCAAGTCGCTGGCTTGCCACCCCGCCTCCACCACCCACCGCCAGCTCAACGACGACGAGCTGGAAAAGGCCGGTGTGCCGCGAGACATGGTGCGCCTGTCGATTGGTATCGAGCACAGCGATGACATCATCGCCGACCTCGCCCAGGCCCTGGAGGCCAGCCGCGGCTGATCCACCCGCGCCCCACCCAATGCCGACGGCGGGCGCCCCCTTGCAGAACCGGAACTGCGCGCAATGACTCTCTTCTACCTGAAACTCCTCGTCACCCCGCTGCTGATGTGGGCCATCTCACTCGCTTCGCGGCGCTGGGGCGGCCTGCTCGGCGGCTTGCTGTCCGGCCTGCCGATCACCTCGGCGCTGGTGATGACCTTCCTGTGCCTGGAGCAAGGCACGGCCTTCGCCCTGGGCGCGGTGCCGGGTGCGTTGGGCGGCCTGGCCGCGGTGCAGGCCACCTACACCTTCTACCTGTTCGCCACGCGCAAGCTCGGCATCGCTGCGGCGGTATCGCTGGCGATCCTGTTCTATGGCCTGGCGGCCTATGCCTTCACCCACTGGGGTGGGCTGTACCTGTCGATCGGCGTGGCGCTGCTGCTGATCGGCGTGCTGATTCGCGCCAGTGGCCGCGAACCCAAGCCCGATACGCTTGCCCAGCCCCGACACCGCTATTGGGAGATCCCCCTGCGCATGGTGTCCGCCACCGCGCTGCTGATGCTCACCACCAGCCTGGCCAGTTGGCTGGGGCCGGCAACCAGCGGGATGCTGGCGCCGATCCCGGTGATCGCCTGGCCGTTGGTGGTGTTCGCCCATGTGCAGGGCGGACGCGCCGGGATGGCGGCTATGGTGCGGGGCAATGCCATCGGTGCGGTGGGGGTGATTGCGTTCTACCTGGCAATGGCGGGGTTGCTCGAACCTACGGGCGTGGCCATTACCATGCTGGTTGCGATGGCGACTGCCGTTGGCCTGACCGTCGCCCTGGCGACCTTGTTGAAAGGGCGTACCTGAGCTGCCGCAATTGACGGCACATCGGTATCGCCGACATTGATTCCCCCGCAAGGGCAACACACGGGAAAATACCGTGGATATGGATCAGGCATGCGGCCTGCTTGCCAAGGCAAAACGACATCGCCAGCCGCCCTGGAGCCAAGCATTTTTGCTCTAGGCGGCCGCGGTCACTGCGCCCCCACGGCAAGCAGCCTACCCGCGTTTTCGCAAGCGCGGGGCATTCGGTTTTCAGCGCTTCCTGCTGGCCGACACCCGCTGCTGAGCGTCGATATAGACAATATCGGACGCCCTGTCGCCCTTGGCAGCTTGCAACGAGCGGACCCCCTCAAGCTTTCCACCCAGTTCTCCAACATCCACCAGCACGAAAATCCCATGCTCGGTGTTTTCCGAATCCTTGTAGCGCTCCAACTGACACTCATAACCATGCACGACTCTGGTGTTGGTCGACAGCTTGAACTCCACCACGACCTTGTCATGCCAGCCGGCAGATATCTTGAAATCAACCGGCCCACTTCCACCGTCCGATTCAGGCGAAATATCCAGGTCGTACGCACGGCAAAAACTCACGGCACTGCTGAAGAACAGCTTCTGCACGGTGCGCTCGTGCTTGGGCTGGTCTCGATCCCAAAGCTCAGTCCACAGTCCGTGCACTTCGATCTGCGCCTTGAATACTTCAAGAATCTCAAGCACCACATCACCCATCGTGCGTATGCACGGGTCGTCCCGGAACTGCTCCACCACCTCGTCAAGCAAGCGACGCTGCTCCCTGCCAAGCCGTTTCCAGAACAGCGGATTACTCAAGTCTTCGGTGAGCTGATCGATGCGACCAAGGACTGCGAGTTTCAGTTCATCCATGCGCTGGAGGAGATTTTCGGAAGACGATGACCTACCGATTCTCTGCAGATAATCCAGTATCTGGTCAGGCTGCGGGCTTATGCCGGCCTCCATGAGCAAGGCAATAGCTCGCGTTTGCCCCTCATGCCCGGCCTCCCGCTCGAACCTGCGGGAAAGACACACATCCCACAGCTCTCGCCTGGCCCACTGGGAAAAGTCGGAGAGGATGTCGACATCCGGCGGGACAATCACATACTCCAGGCAGTAATCGATAAGGAATGTCCTGCGCAGGGTGGTGATCATCTTTATCAACCCGAGGCCGATACGTGTTTCAGGTAAAAACGTCGGGAAATTATCGCTGATCATCTCGAAGAGATCCGCGACCGGTTCAACAGTGCGTAGCGTGGGCACATGAAAATCGTAAGGGGCATCCCAGAGCTCATTGCTCAGCGAGAAACCTCGGTCATCGATCGTACAACGTGGGGTGAGCGTGCAGACCTCACCTGACTCGAATAGATAGACCCGAAGCCCTTTGCTTTTGTAGATATAGGATTTCCTGCCGAACGCAGCCCCCGTCAGGCCATCGAACAGCAGGACCGCCCTGGAGGGGTGAAACTCTTCCATTGAATGGGTACGGGGGGAGCCCGGCTCGCAATCTTCTATTGGAATCACTTCAACTGCCATACGCTCAGGCAACGCCTCGAACAGCTCGCGCTGATCCAGCACGCAGGACAGCACATCCCGGGTAACGCCAACAAAGTCGACTTGCTCTCCCCAGCATTCCCTTACCGCTGCCAGCAACAGCGTTTCCAGCACGTTCATACCCTTCCTCATCAAAATCTCATGCCTTGGCAGGCTTCTGGCAACAAGTAGTGCCAAAACGATACCACGCCACCAGTGTGCCTACGCCAACGACAGCTACGCCAAGATGACCATCGCCTGGGTGCCTCGTACCCGTCGGTGTAGCCGCGCCGGGACCACGTTGAAAAATCGATGATGGCAAACTGGCATTCCGCCAAACCTCGACAATACTGGCTCGTCACATGGATTCCTTGCCCACAACAACAAAAGGGAATTTGCGATGAGCCAGCCCCAACCCTTGGACGTCGCCATCATCGGCGGCGGTGTCTCCGGTACCTACAGCGCCTGGCGCCTGCAACAGGCCCACGGCGACAGCCAGCGTATCCAGCTATTCGAATATGGCGACCGCATCGGCGGGCGGCTGTTCAGCGTCAAGCTGCCCGGCCTGCCCAACGTGGTCGCCGAGGTGGGCGGCATGCGCTACATGCCCGGCGCCGACGGCCATGTGATGGTCGACACGCTGGTGCAGCACCTGGGCCTGCCGAGCAAGGACTTCCCCATGGGCAACGAACTGCCCAAAGACGCGCCCATCGGCGCCCAGGACAACCTGTTCTACCTGCGCGGCCAGCGCTTCCGTTTCCGCGACTTCGTCGAGGCGCCGCACAAGATTCCCTACGACCTGGGCTGGACCGAGCGCGGCTACAACCCCGAAGACCTCCAGGTCAACGTGATGAACAGTATCTACCCCGGCTTCGACAAGCTGAGCCTGGCCGAGCAGATGCAGGTGCAGGTGTTCGGCAAACCGATCTGGCGCTACGGCTTCTGGGACCTGCTTTACCGCGTGCTGAGCAACGAGGGCTACCAGTTCATGAAGGACGCCGGTGGCTACGAGGCCAACGTCGCCAACGCCAGCGCGGTAACCCAGTTGCCCGCCACCGAATACAGCGACGCCACCGTGTTCCGCACGCTCAAGGATGGCTTCCAGAGCCTGCCGCTGACCCTGGCCCAGCGCTTCAGCGAACAGGCCGGCGGCCTGGTGCCCGCCGACCAGCGCATCCAGATGAACCGCCGCCTGGCCGCCCTGAGCTACAGCGACGACACGGAGTACCCCTACCGCCTGCACCTGCGCCACACCGAAACCGTCAACGGCAAGACCCACGACCTCGAAGGCGAGGACATCGTCCACGCCCGCCAGGTGGTCCTCGCCCTGCCGCGCCGCGCGCTGGAGCTGATCGACTCACCGCTGTTCGACGACCCGTGGCTCAAGGACAACCTCGGCTCGGTGCTGGTGCAGTCAGCGTTCAAGCTGTTCCTGGCCTATGAGCAACCCTGGTGGCGCAACCTGGGCCTGGTGGCCGGGCGCTCGGTCACCGACCTGCCGATCCGCCAGTGCTACTACATGGGCACGGAGTGCGATCAGGCGGGTGGCGAGAACACCTTCAACTCGCTGCTGATGGCCTCCTACAACGACATCGGCACCGTGCCGTTCTGGAAAGGCCTGGAAGACGGCCCCGAATTCATCGGCTACACCCCGCGCAGCCTCGAAGGGCGCATCGCCAGTGACGCGGTGGTGCCGCGCACGCAGTTCCAGATCAGCGACGAGATGGTGCGTATCGCCCAGCGCCAGGTCACTCAGTTGCACGCCCAGGTCGAGCTGCCGGCACCCTACAGCGCCGTGTACCACGCCTGGGACGCCGACCCCTACGGTGGCGGCTGGCACGAGTGGAAGGCCAACTACCGCCTGGACCTGATCATCCAGAAGATGCGCCACCCGGTGAAGGACCAGCAGGTGTTCATCGTCGGCGAGGCCTATTCCTATGGCCAGGGCTGGGTCGAAGGCGCGCTGACCACCGCCGAGTCAGCCCTGCAGGAGTTCTTCGAACTGCCACGTCCCAACTGGCTGCCGGCCAGCTACCAGTTGCTGCCGACTCCGGCCCCGGAAGAGATCGACTACGCCACCCCGCCCATGCCCGGCCACGCGCCGCAGGTGCTCGAGTCCATCACCCAGGCCATCTGCGCGGGGGTCAAGCCATGAGCACCTTTACCGTAGCCGACTACCTGCTGACCCGGCTCAAGGAGCTGGGCCTGGACAAGGTGTTCCAGGTGCCGGGGGATTATTGCTCCAGGTTCATGAGCGCGCTGGACGCCTTCGACGGCATCGACGCCGTGGGCGAAGTCTATGAGATGGGCGCCGCCTACAGCGCTGACGGCTACGCCCGGGTGCACGGCCTGGGCGCGGTGTCACTGCAGTACGGCGTGGGCACCTTCAGCGCGGTGAACGCCATCGCCGGCGCCTACGTGGAGCGCAACCCGGTGGTGGTGATCTCCGCCAGCCCCTCGACCAGCGACCGGCTCAAGGCCAATGCCCAGAACGTGCTGTTCCATCACTCCACCGGCAACTTCGAGGCCGACCGCAACGTGCTGGAGCAGGTGACCGTGGCCTGCGAGATCCTCGCCGACCCGCACCGCGCGCCCTGGCAGATCGACAACGCGCTGATCGCCGCCCTCACCCACCGCCAGCCCATTTACCTGGAAGCCTACCAGGACATCTGGGGCGCCGAGGTCAGCCGCCCCCACGGCCAGCTGACCCCAGCCCCGCGTCCGTCCAACCCCCAAGCCTTGCAAAGCCTGGTCGAGGCCACCGTGCAACGTCTGGCCACGGCGCGCCAGCCGCTGGTGCTGCTGGGCGTGGAAATCATCCGCTACGGCCTGCAGGACGCCGTGCAACGCCTGATCGACAGTTGCGGCCTGCCCTTCTCCACCACCCTCGACGCCAAGACCGTGCTCGACGAAAGCCAGGCGCCGTTCATCGGCACCTACGCCGGCCCCGCCTCGCGCCCGGAAACCTCGGCCCAGGTGGATGCCTGCGACTGCATCCTGGCCATCGGCGTGATCTTCACCGACGACTACCTGGACCTGCTCAAGGCCCGCTATGGCGAAATCGTCCAGGTGAACTGCGAGCTGGCCCGCGCCGGCGCCGACTACTACCCCAACGTGCGCCTGCCCGACTATGTCGACGCCCTGCTCAAGGCCCTGAAGGTGGACACCCAGTTCCCCCGCCCAGGCACGGCCCTGGCCGCCTCGCGCCCGCTGCTGGGCAGCGGCGCGGTGCCCAGCGCGCTGAGCTATGCAAGCTTCTTCGACAGCCTGGTGAACTTCGCCCAGGAGCATCGCCTGTGGCAGACCAGCACGCTGATCCTCGGCGAAAGCTCGTCGCTGTACGTGGCCAGCAACATCAACGGCATGCCCCGCGGCAGCTTCATCTCCGATGCCATCTGGGGCTCGCTCGGCCACGAGACCGGCTGCGCCCTGGGCGTGGCGCTGGGCAGTGGCCGGCGCCCGGTGGTGGTGGCCGGTGATGGCGGGTTCATGATGGTCAGCCAGTCGCTGGCGGCGCTGGCGCGCAACAGGGTCAATGCCGTGGTGTTCGTGATGAGCAACCAGGTATATGCGATCGAGCAGGCCTTCGTCGACCCTGATGCGTTCACGCCCGAAGGTGAATTCGCACCGTTCGATACCCTGCCAGCGCTGGACTACACCGCGCTGGCCAGCGGGTATGGCGCGCTGGGGTATCGGGTGGAAACGGTGGACGAGCTGGAGCGCTTGCTGCCGCAGTTGCTGATGGTGGTGCAGCGGCCAGTACTGGTGGAGGTGAAGATTGCCGAGAAGGACTTCGCCGAGCAGATCAAGCGGTTGGCCGGGGTAAGTTGATTGCACGGCTGATCGCTTGCCTGCAGTAAACAAAAAGCCGCTTTCGATTGCTCGAAAGCGGCTCTTGCGTTTGCAGCGCTGCTCAACTGTCACCCTGTTCCTTGCTTGCCGGCAACTGCCCGTCGATCATCGCCTTGGCCATCCCGCTGAGGTAGTACGTTGCGCGCATCAGCGTCTGTGCCTGTTTCGGCTGGCTCAACGCCTGGTACGTGAGCGCGGTGATACAGCCCAGGATGATCGACGTTTCCTGCAGCACCTCGGCCGTCGGCAACCCCGGTATCGCCTGCACCCAGTCGCGTACCGACCGGCGTCGGGTACGGCCGACCAGGCTGACGATTTTCAGTTCGCCGCTGCCCTTTGCTTGTTCGTCCTTGTCCATGACCCACCCCCTGAAAAATGAAAGAGCCCGCCGCGTCTCACCGCCCGGGGCCAGCGGGCCAAACCGCGCGATCCTTGCGCGGCGCTCTGCCCAAAGGCCCGGCCAACCCCGGACGGCGAAACACGACGAGCAGGGCGAGACTAAAGGGCCTACCCACTCGCTACAACGGCCCGGCGAGTGGAAAAGGTACCTTTAGGAAAAGGACTACACGAACAACGGAAGAATGGCTGTAGGACCTACAAAATCTGCCTGAGCAAGCGGCCGCATAAGTCCATCGCAAGGCACGCACCTACAGAACTGTGCGCTGCCCTGCTTCGCCACTTCAGGCTAGGATGACACCTCGCCCCTCCAGGCCCAGCCACCGCCATGCCCAGAACAAGTAAAGTCACCGACCCGTCCTACGAGCTGATGGACGACCACGAAGGCGCCTCGCTGATCTACCGCCAGCACGGTTTCCCCAGCCCGCTGGTGCGCTGGCACTTCCACAAGGAATACGAGCTGCACCTGATGGTGGCCAGCGCCGGCAAGGTGTTCATCGGCGACTACATCGGCAACTTCGCCCCCGACACGCTGTTCCTCACCGGCCCCAACCTGCCGCACAACTGGATCAGCCAGGTCGGCCCCGACGAGGTGGTGGGCAAGCGCGACATGCTGGTCAACTTTACCGACCAGGTACTTGAACACGGCAGCCAGGTGTTCGCCGAGCTCAACCAGCTGGCCCCGCTGCTGGCCCGGGCGCGCTATGGCATCGAGTTCCGCGACCCGGCATTGATCAACGAGAGCCGCCAACTGCTGCAACGCATCGCCGACAGCAGCGGCATGACCCGCCTGGGATACTTTTTTATCCTCATGGAACAGCTCGCCGCCTGCGAGGACTACCAACTGCTGTCCACCGTGACCTCTTCGCAGCTGGCCGACGAACACAACGTCGAGCGCATCAACCGGGCGGTGGACTACATCTTCCAGCACTACGCCCAGGACCTGACCCAGAACCAGGTCGCCGAGCACCTGGGCATGACGCCGACCTACTTCTCGCGGTTTTTCAAGCAAGCTGCCGGGCGCGGCTTCGTCGAGTTCGTCAACCGGCTGCGGGTGAGCAAGTCGTGCGAGCTGCTGGCCAAGGGCGAGCTGCCGGTGACCGAGGTGTGCTTCGAATCGGGCTTCAGCAACCTGTCGAACTTCAACCGGCGCTTCCTGCAACTCAAGGGCATGACCCCTTCCGACTACCGCAGCCTGGTGACCCAGCGGCTGACCGAGCAGAACCGCGCCTGAGCCTTGGGGCTGCGTTGCAGCCCATCGCCGGCAAGCCGGCCCCCACCCCGACCGCAGCGCCTTCAAGCCAGCGCCATCCCTGTGGGAGCCGGCTTGCCGGCGATGGGGCGCGCATCGGCCTCTGTCCAAGCACTGCAAAAAAGTATCAGCCAAGGTGCAGGCGAGGCTTTGTCGGCATCGCCGTGCACGGGTGTAATCAGCGCCGAGCGATACAAAAACAATAAGGGAGTTCACTGATGAACGACTCGATCAAGGCCTGCCTGGCCGCCGCCTGCCTCAGCCTGCCGCTGCATGCCCAGGCCGCCGACACCCTGACCATCGCCACGGTCAACAACAACGACATGATCCGCATGCAGCGCCTGGCCAAGGTGTTCGAGCAGCAGCACCCGGACATCCAGCTCAAGTGGGTGGTGCTCGAAGAGAACGTGCTGCGCCAGCGACTGACCACCGATATCGCCACCCAGGGCGGCCAGTTCGACGTGCTGACCATCGGCATGTACGAAGCCGCGCTGTGGGGCGCCAAGGGCTGGCTGGCACCGATGACCGACCTGCCCGCCGACTACAACCTCGACGACGTGTTCCCCTCGGTACGCAACGGCCTCTCGGCCAATGGCACGCTGTACGCCCTGCCCTTCTACGCCGAAGCCTCGATCACCTACTACCGCAAGGACCTGTTCCAGCAAGCCGGCCTGAGCATGCCCGAGCAACCGACCTGGACCCAGCTCGGTGAGTTCGCCGCCAAGCTCAACAAGCCCGACCAGGGCCAGTACGGCCTGTGCCTGCGCGGCAAGGCCGGCTGGGGCGAGAACATGGCGCTGATCGGCACCGTGGCCAACGCCTTCGGCGCGCGCTGGTTCGATGAGCAATGGAAACCCGAGTTCAGCGGCAGCGAGTGGAAGAATGCGCTGAACTTCTATGTGAACACCCTCAAGCAATACGGCCCGCCCGGCGCCTCCAGCAACGGTTTCAACGAAAACCTCGCGCTGTTCAACAGCGGCAAGTGCGCGATGTGGGTCGACGCCAGCGTCGCCGGCTCGTTCGTCACCGACAAGACCCAGAGCAAGGTCGCCGACCAGGTCGGCTTCACCTTTGCGCCCAAGGAAGTCACCGACAAGGGCGCCACCTGGCTGTATTCCTGGGCACTGGCGATCCCCACCAGTTCCAAATCCAAGGACGCCGCCAGAACGTTCGCCACCTGGGCCACCTCCGAGGCCTACGGCAAGCTGGTGGCCGAGAAAGAAGGCGTGGCCAACGTGCCGCCCGGCACCCGCGCCTCGACCTACAACGACGCGTACCTGGCCGCCGCGCCATTCGCCAAGGTCACCCTCGAATCACTCAAGCGCGTCGACCCCAACCACCCCACCCTCAAGCCCGTGCCCTACGTGGGCATCCAGCTGGTGACCATCCCCGAGTTCCAGGCCATCGGCACCCAGGTCGGCAAGCTGTTCGCCGCCGCCCTCACCGGGCAGATGAAGGTGGATCAGGTGCTGGCTGCCGCCCAGCAGTCCACCGAACGCGAGATGAAGCGCGCCGGTTACCCCAAGTAACCCCTACCGCCACCAACCGCGCCGAACTCCGGCGCGGTGACCGCCCCTTTTTGCCGCACACGGAGTCGCCATGAACACATCGGCCCTCGACACCCCGAGCCTCGCCACCGCGCGCCCCGGCAAACGCCGCGTCGGCCCCGGCTGGTTCCTGGTCAGCCCTTCGGTGGCGCTGCTGCTGTTGTGGATGATCGTGCCCCTGGGCATGACCCTGTATTTCTCGCTGATCCGCTACAACCTGCTGTACCCCGGCGAAAACCAGTTCGTGGGCCTGGAGAACTTCGCCTTCTTCGTCACCGACGCGGGCTTCGTGCCCGGCGCCCTGAATACCCTGACCCTGGTCGGCAGCGTGCTGGCGATCAGCGTGGTGCTCGGCGTGCTGATCGCCGCGCTGCTGGAGGCCGGCGAGTTCTGGGGTCGCGGCGTGGTGCGGGTGCTGCTGATCTCGCCGTTCTTCATCATGCCCACGGTCAGCGCGCTGCTGTGGAAGAACCTGATCTTCCACCCGGTGTCGGGCATCCTCGCCGCCGTGTGGCGCCTGTTCGGCGCGCAACCGGTGGACTGGCTGGCGCACTACCCGCTGCTGTCGATCATCCTGATCGTGTCGTGGCAATGGCTGCCGTTCGCCATCCTGATCCTGATGACCGCCATGCAGTCGCTGGACCAGGAACAGAAGGAAGCCGCGCGCCTGGATGGCGCAGGCCCCTTGGCGATCTTCTGGCACCTGACCCTGCCGCACCTGGCGCGGCCCATCGCCGTGGTGGTGATGATCGAGACCATCTTCCTGCTGTCGGTGTTCGCCGAGATCTTCACCACCACCAGCGGCGGCCCCGGATACGAGTCCACCAACCTCGCCTACCTGATCTACAACCAGGCGCTGCTGCAGTTCGACGTCGGCATGGCCTCGGCCGGTGGCCTGATCGCCGTGCTGATCGCCAATATCGCCGCCATCGTGCTGGTTCGCATGATCGGCAAGAACCTCACCGCGCGCAGCTGAGGAGCCCGCCATGCTGACACTCAAGCAAACCCGCACCCTGAAGAACGCCCTGCTCGGCCTGCTGTGCTGGGCCATCGCCCTGGTGATCTTCTTCCCGATTTTCTGGATGCTGCTGACCAGCTTCAAGACCGAGCTGGACGCCTTCGCCACGCCGCCGCAGTTCATCTTCGCGCCGACGCTGGAGAACTACCTGCACATCAACGAGCGCAGCGACTACTTCGCCTACGCCTGGAACTCGGTGCTGATCTCCTTCTCGGCGACCCTGCTGTGCATGCTTATCGCCGTGCCGGCCGCCTACTCCATGGCCTTCTTCGAAACCCGCCACACCAAGCGCACGCTGCTGTGGATGCTGTCGACCAAGATGCTGCCGCCGGTGGGCGTGCTGATGCCGATCTACCTGCTGGCCAAGCAGTTCGGCCTGCTCGATTCGCGCCTGGCGCTGGTCATCGTCTACACCCTGATCAACCTGCCGATCGTGGTGTGGATGGTGTACACCTACTTCAAGGACATCCCCGTGGACATCCTCGAAGCGGCGCGCCTGGATGGTGCCGGCACCTGGCAGGAGATCGTCCGCGTGCTGCTGCCGATCGCCCGCGGCGGACTGGCCTCGACCCTGCTGCTGTCGTTGATCCTGTGCTGGAACGAGGCGTTCTGGTCGCTCAACCTGACCTCGTCCGCCGCCGCCCCGCTGACCGCGCTGGTGGCCTCCTACTCCAGCCCCGAAGGGCTGTTCTGGGCCAAGCTCTCGGCCGTCTCGACCCTGGCCTGCGCACCGATCCTGATCTTTGGCTGGATCAGCCAGAAGCAGCTGGTGCGCGGGCTTTCATTCGGTGCTGTGAAATGACTTCCTGCCATGCACGCTCCCACGCCAGCCCCTTTCCACGCCTTCCTTTCCACGGCTCTGACAAGGACACCCATCATGGCTGACCTGAAAATCCGCAACCTGCACAAAGGTTTCGATGGCCACGCCATCATCAAGGGCATCGACCTGGACGTGCGCGACCGCGAGTTCGTGGTGTTCGTCGGCCCCTCCGGCTGCGGCAAGTCCACCCTGCTGCGCCTGATCGCCGGCCTCGAGGAGGTCAGCAGCGGCAGCATCACCCTCGACGGCGCCGACATCACCGACACCGCCCCGGCCAAGCGCGACCTGGCCATGGTGTTCCAGACCTACGCGCTGTACCCGCACATGACCGTGCGCAAGAACCTGTCCTTCGCCCTGGACCTGGCCGGCGTCGCCAAGCACGAGGTCACCGCCAAGGTCGACAACGCCGCACGCATACTCGAGCTGCAACCGCTGCTCGAACGCAAGCCGCGCCAGCTCTCCGGCGGTCAGCGCCAGCGGGTGGCGATCGGCCGCGCCATCGTGCGCAACCCGAAGATCTTCCTGTTCGACGAGCCGCTGTCCAACCTCGACGCCGCCCTGCGCGTGCAGATGCGCCTGGAGCTGGCGCGTCTGCACCAGGAGCTGGCCGCGACGATGATCTACGTGACCCACGACCAGGTCGAGGCCATGACCCTGGCCGACAAGGTGGTGGTACTCAACGGCGGGCGCGTCGAGCAAGTGGGCTCGCCGCTGGAGCTGTACCACCATCCGGCCAACCTGTTCGTCGCGGGTTTTCTCGGCACACCGAAGATGGGCTTCCTGCGTGGCCACCTGAGCCGTAACCAGGGCAACCAGTGCGAGGTGGCACTCGAATGCGGTGCGCGCATCGCCCTGCCGCTGTGCGCGGGCGAGCTGCACACCGGCAGCCAGGTGACCCTGGGGATCAGGCCCGAGCACCTGAGCATCAGCCCGGTGTGCCAGGGCGCGCCGGGGTCGCTGCAGGTGACCGCCGATGTCAGCGAGCGGCTGGGCAGCGACAGCTACTGCCATGTGCGCGCCGCGTCCGGCGAGATGCTCACCGTGCGCGTGCGCGGGGACTTTGCGCCGACCTTCGGCGAGGCCCTGGAGCTGACCTTCGACCCCGCCCACTGCCACCTGTTCGACAGCAACGGCCAAGCCCTCGACAAGCGCCTGCAACAGGCGGCCTAAGGACCTTCAGGATGAAACTCAACCAACACAACCTCCCCCGCCTGGCGGTAGCCCGCCCCAGCTACGACCCAAGCCAATTGCGCCAGGGCATCGTGCACATCGGCGTCGGCGGCTTCCACCGCGCCCACCAGGCTGCCTACACCGACGCCCTGATGAACCTGGGCGAAGGCCTCGACTGGGCCATCTGCGGTGCCGGCCTGCGCCGCGAAGACCGCGCCATGCGCGATGCCCTGGCCGCGCAAGACCACCTCTACACCCTGTTCGAGCTGGGCGACCAACCCGACACCCAGGTCCGCGTGATCGCCGCGATCAACGGCATGTTGCTGGCCGAGGACGGCGCCGAAGCGCTGCTGGCCAAACTGGCCGAACCCGACATCCGCATCGTCTCGCTGACCATCACCGAAGGCGGCTACTGCATCGACGACAGCACCGGCGAATTCCGCGCCGACCTGCCGCAGATCCAGCACGACCTGGCCAACCCGCAAGCCCCGCAGAGCGTGTTCGGCTTCCTCTGCGAAGCCCTGCGCCGCCGCCGCGAGGCCGGCAGTGGGCCGTTCACGGTGATGTCCTGCGACAACCTCCCGCACAACGGCGACGTCGCCCGCAAGGCCCTGCTGGCCTTCGCCCACCTGCAGAACCACGACCTGGCCCGCTGGATCGACGGCCACGTCAGCTTTCCCAATGCCATGGTCGACCGCATCACCCCGATGACCAGCCCGGCCCACCGTCAGCAGCTGCTCGAGCGCCACGGCGTCGACGATGCCTGGCCGGTGGTGTGCGAGCCGTTCCTGCAATGGGTGGTGGAAGACAAGTTCGTCGCCGGCCGCCCGGCCTGGGAGCAGGTCGGCGTGCAGTTCACCGACGACGTCACGCCCTATGAAGAAATGAAGATCAAACTGCTCAATGGCAGCCACCTGGCCCTCACCTACCTGGGCTTTCTGCAAGGCTACCGCTTCGTCCACGAAACCCTCGCCGACCCGCTACTGCGCCGCTACATGCACACCTTCATGGACCAGGACGTAACCCCGCAACTGGCCCCGGTACCGGGCATCGACCTGACGCGCTACAAGCACAGCCTTACCGAGCGCTTCGCCAACCGCGCCATCGCCGACCAGCTGGAGCGCGTGTGCTCCGACGGCTCGTCGAAATTCCCCAAGTTCATCGTGCCAACCGCCAACCGCCTGATCGCCGACGGCAAGCCCCTGGAGCGCGTGGCCCTGGTGGTGGCCGCCTGGGCCCTGTACCTGCGCGGCGAGGACGAACAGGGCACCCGCTACAGCATCCCCGACCCCCGCGCCGCCGACTGCCAGGCCCGGGTGGCGCAGCGCGACGGCCTGGCCGCCCGGGTGCTCGGCGACGAGGCGATCTTCGGCACGGCGATCCCCGCGTCCAAAGCCTTCGTCAGCGCCTTCGAGCGCCTGTACGACAGCTTGCGCGAAGTCGGCGTGAGTGAAACCCTGCGCCAGGTCCTCGGCGACTGACACGGAGGTTATCGAAATGGACGGACTGTTCCTCGGCATCGACTGCGGTACCCAGGGCACCAAGGCCCTGGTGCTGGACGCCGGCAGCGGCCAGGTGCTGGGCCTGGGCAGCGCCGCCCATGCACCACCCCAAGGTCGCGATGGCCGGCGCGAGCAGGACCCGGCCGACTGGCTGCAAGCCCTGCGCACGGCGGTGTCCGCAGCGTTGCGCGAAGCTGGTGTGGATGGCCAGGCCATTCGCGCACTGGCGGTGTCCGGCCAGCAACACGGCCTGGTGCTGCTCGACGCCCAAGGCCAGGTGCTGCGCCCGGCCAAGCTCTGGTGCGACACCGAAAGCGCGCCTGAGAACGCGGAGTTGCTCAATGCCCTTGGCGGCGCCCAGGGCTCGCTTGAACGCCTCGGGCTGGTGATCGCGCCGGGCTATACCGTGTCCAAGCTGCTGTGGACCAAGCGCCAATATCCCGAGCTGTTCGCCCGCCTCGCCCATATCCTGCTGCCCCACGATTACCTCAATTACTGGCTGACTGGTCGCGCCTGCACTGAGCCCGGCGACGCCTCCGGCACCGGCTACTACGATGTGCGCCGCCGCGCCTGGGCGCCTGATGTTCTTCAGCACATCGAGCCGGGCGAGCGTCTTTTGGCTGCGCTGCCTGAGCTGGTCGAATCCGGCGATTGCGTCGGCACCCTGCGCGCGCAGGCCGCCACTGCCCTCGGCCTGAGCCCACAGACTTTGGTAGCCACTGGCGGCGGCGACAACATGCTCGGCGCCATCGGCACCGGCAATATCGCCCCCGGCATGATCACCCTGAGCCTCGGCACCTCCGGCACCCTGGCCGCCCATGCCGACCAGCCCCACGTCAGCGCCCAGGGCGAAGTGGCGACCTTCTGCGCCTCCAGCGGCGGCTGGCTGCCGCTGATCTGCACCATGAACCTCACCAGCGCCTGCGCCCTGGTGCGCGACCTGCTGGAACTCGACCTTGACCGTTTCACTGAGCTCGCCGCCCAAGCCCCGATCGGCGCCGACGGCCTGCTGATGCTGCCCTTCTTCGACGGCGAACGCGTGCCCGCGTTGCCCGAGGCCAGCGCCAGCCTGCATGGCATGACCAGCGCCAACCTGACCCGCGCCAACCTCTGCCGCGCCGTGCTCGAAGGCACCTGCTTCAGCCTGCGTTACGGCCTCGACCTGCTGCGCGCCAACGGCCTGCCAGGCAGCGAAATCCGCCTGGTCGGCGGTGCGGCGAAAAGTCCGCTGTGGCGGCAGGTGCTGGCCGACCTGCTCGGCCTGCCAGTGGCATGCCCCCAACAGACCGAAGCCGCCGCCCTCGGCGCCGCGCTTCAGGCCGCCTGGAGCCTAGGCCGCCAGCTGGGCCAAGGCGATAGCCTCGAAACCCTGTGCCACCGCTGCGTCGCCCTCGACGAAAGCACCCGCACCCTGCCCCGCCTGGCGCAACAGGCCGAGTACGAGGTCGCCTATCAACGCTACCGGGATCAACTGCCTGCGCGCTGAGCGCAGGTATCCTGCCCTTATCTATCGTTCTGGAGAACTGCATGTACCTGGTGTGTGGCGAGGCCCTGTTCGATGTCTTCAGCCTGGAAAACAGCAACCGCAGCAGCGAGCTGGGGTTTACCGCGATTGCCGGCGGGTCGCCGTTCAACGTCGCCGTCGGCCTGCGCCGGTTGGGCGTGGAATCGGCGTTGTTCGGCGGGTTGTCCAGCGACTACCTCGGTGCCCGGCTGCGCCGGGTGCTGGAAGAGGAACGGGTGGACTGCCGCTACGTGGTGACCAGTGCTGCGCCGACCACCCTGGCCATGGTCGGGCTGGATGCCAATGGCTCGGCGCAGTATCAGTTTCGCGGTGAAGGGTGTGCGGATCGGCAGGTGATGCTGGAGCATCTGCCGGTGCTGGATGAGCGTGTGCGGGGGTTGCATGTGGGCTCGTACACCCTGGTGGTGCAGCCCGTGGCCGATACACTGATGGCGCTGGTGGAGCGCGAACGGGACCGGCGCTTGATCAGCCTTGATCCGAATGTGCGGCTTAATCCGCAGCCGGATGTGGCGCTGTGGCGGCGGCAGGTGGAGGCGTTTGCTGGGCATGCGCATGTGATCAAGGCCAGTGAGGAAGACATCGCCCTACTCTATCCGGACCGGGAGACTCGTGACGTGGCCCGAGGCTGGCTGAACGAGCGCTGCCGGCTGGTGTTCATCACCCATGGTGCTCACGGTGCCAGCGTGCATTGCGCGCATGGGTCATGGCAGCGGCCGGCGGATACTTCGTTGCCGGTTAGCGACACCGTAGGCGCCGGTGACACCTTCCAAGCCGCCGTGCTCGCCTATCTGGCTCGCCTAGGAGCAGACAGCCCGGCCGGTGTAGCGAAGCTCCCCCATGAAACCATCGATGCAATCCTCGCCTACGCAATCCATGCCGCAGCGATCACCTGCTCCCGAACAGGCCCGAACCTGCCCTTCGAGCATGAACTACCACCGACATTCTGAGGATCATCCATAGCCTGGGAAGCTTTCATACAACGCTTCCCACTCTCATCATTTTTCCCATACCGCCCATCAAAATCCTGACTGAATGTATGCAAATGTAAAAAAATATGATGGCACTATGCCTCGTTAGCCGGCAAAATCCATACATTCCCAATGGATTTGAAGGACCGGTTCCAATGACATGGCCAGTCATTCTGAAACTCGACAGCGCAGCCTATTCCCTCAGCGTGGTGCAACGAACCGCTTACGCCTTGGCTGACACAGTCGCGATTCAGATCGGCATTGAAGCTGACCAGATCAGCCTCACTGCCTTCCCTGCTAAAGCGAAAGTCATGCTGCCTCAGGAGCAGGCGCATTCGCTGATCCTCCAGCATTTAAATGACTTTGCCCTACGTGATCACATCAACCGTGAGACAGCTGGGTTGCATGAGGTGCTGGCTCGGGCAGCGCTTGCTGGATGCGGAGTTTCGCGGTGACACTGATTACGACCGACGCTAACGGCTACCGTCTGCTGCCCTTTCGCTTCATGCGCCTGAACACCGCAAATGAACGTGACATTTTGCTCACCTCCGATACAGGCGAGTACATGCACGTGAACGACGCGCAGTTGCGGGCCCTTAGTTACTTCGACATAGAAGCAGGCACACCTTTTTACAAAGACCTGCTAGCTCGCCATTTCATCTACGAACCGACACGTCACGATCCTTTTCCTGAAATGGCGGCGCAATATCGCAGCCGCAAAGACTTTCTTTTCCAGGGCCCAGCCCTGCACTTGTTCGTTGTAACGCTACGATGCAACCACACCTGCCAGTACTGCCAAGTTTCGCGCGCACCGTTGGGTGGCTCGGGCCATGACTTATCGGAAGCGGATGCACTCGCTGCGGTTGATCGCTTGTTCGAGTCGAACGCTCCCGCCCTGACAGTGGAGTTCCAGGGCGGCGAGCCACTTCTGGCCTTTGAACGTGTACGCCAGATTGTCGAATGGGTAGCTGCACGAAACCTGGTCGAGCAACGGGATATTCAGTTCGTCATTACCACAACGTTGCACCACCTGACAGACGAAGTACTCGACTTCGCAAAACAGCACCGCATCCAGTTCTCGACTTCCCTCGATGGACCGGCGCCCTTGCACAATGCCAACCGCCCGACGCCTTCACGAGACTCTTATGAGCGCACCGTGGAAGGTATCAAGCGGGTGCGCGAGCATCTTGGACACGACGCAGTCTCCGCGCTGACAACGTTGACCTCTCGAAGCCTTGAACAGCCTGAAGCTATCATCGACGAGTATGTAAAGCAGGGCTTTTCCAGCATTTCACTTCGACCGCTCAGCCCTTATGGGTTTGCTTCCAAGAGCGCACATCGCCTTGACTATCCGATTGAGCAGTACCTGACCTTCTACACGAAGGCGCTGGCCTATCTGCTGAAGATCAACCAGCAAGGGACCTACCTGTCGGAGAGCTACACCAGCTTGCTGCTGAAAAATATCCTGACGCCCTTCTCATCCGGCTATGTCGACCTGCGCTCACCCGCTGGCGCGGGTACAGCGGCGCTGGTCTACAACTATGACGGTTACGTCTACCCGTCGGACGAAGCTCGGATGCTGCTGGAGATGGGCGAGGACGGTTTAAGGTTGGGCACAGTCCAGCAACCCTTGTCAGAACTTTTGGCCTCACCCGTCATGGAGGCGCTGCTTGCCAGTGGCGTCGCGGAGGCATTGCCGGGCTGTTCGGATTGTGCATTGGTTCCCTACTGCGGCGCAGACCCGGTCGAACATTATGCTCGCCAAGGTGATCCGATCGGACACCGGTTATTCAGCAGTTTCTGCAAGAAGAACATGGGGCTGTTAAAGCACTTGTTCGCCTTGCTACGCGACGGAGATGACAACGTCCAAAGGGTACTGCTGTCCTGGTTGAACAGGCGCTCATACAGCGATGTTCGCTTCCCAGGCTACAGGGGCTGAGGACGATGCTGCGCAAAGATACCCACTTCGAAATTCAATACCTGAATGAACCAAAGCTGCTCAAGGTCATCACCCTGGATGAGTTCATTGAGCAAGGAGTCGCAGTTTGCGCCGGTACCGCGCAATTCAATGATTTGCTGCTCTGGTTACCCAACGAAGATCTTGAACGAAATCCACATCTGATTTCATTGCCAGTGGGCGGCTTCCTGACCCCAGAGGCACTCACTAGCCCCTTCGACAACGGCAGGCTGCACCTGCATTCCCCCAAGTATCCGGATGTCGTTCAGCCTGGCGATGTCATTGCCATTACGCCTGGCAATGCATTGGTACGAGTGCTCTATCGACGCGGGTCAGACAGTAACCTGCTGTTCATGACGGATCGTTGCAACAGCCTCTGCCTGATGTGCTCGCAACCGCCTAAAGATATCGATGACCGCTGGCATATCGAGGAAAACCTTCGACTGATCGACCTGATGGACGCGGGCGAGGAAAACCTGGGGATCAGCGGCGGAGAGCCCACTCTTTATCGTGATGGCCTGCTTGAGATTCTGGCCAAGTGCAAAACCGTTTTGCCACAGAAGTCCGTACACGTGCTCAGCAATGGACGGTTGTTCAAAGATCCGAGCTGGATCGCAGCCCTCGCGGCCCTGGGCCACCCCCAGCTGAGTTGGGGCATTCCGCTGTATGCCGACAACGCAGTCGACCATGACCATGTAGTTCAGGCCCCGGGCGCCTTCAGCGAAACCGTGCAAGGACTCTATAACCTCGCACGCGCTAACCAGATCATTGAGATACGCGTGGTACTCAGTCGCCTGACCACACCACGCTTGCCTGAATTAGCCCATTACGTGTTCAGGAACCTCCCCTTCGTACGGCACGTTGCGTTGATGGGTATCGAAAGTACTGGTCTGGCCAGAAAGCACTACGAGGAGTTGTGGATTGACCCGCTGGATTATCAAGAGGCATTGAGCCAAACCGCCTATTTCCTCTTCAACCGTGGGATGCCGGTTTCGATCTACAACCTGCCCTTGTGTTTGATCCCACCCCACCTCTCACGATTCGCCCGCCAGAGCATCTCCGACTGGAAAAACCTGTTCATCGATACCTGCCAGCAATGCGCTGCCGTCAAACATTGCTCAGGGTTCTTCAAATCCCACACTGACCGCTGGCAGAGCCGCGGCGTACGACAACTATCGACCGAGGCCTTTAGCGCCTATGCAAGGAGTGCACAGTGAAATTGCTTGACCGCTGGAAAATCCTGATCAGTGGCATCACCTTGTTGCCGATGGCTGGTACCACATTGGCAGAGGCGGGCCATACACCGCTTGCCGATGCGAACTGGCAACCGAACGACAAGCTGCAGCCTCCAGTCTTTGCCGATACGCTCAATGCCACAGACGCAGTGAACATTTATGCGGCACATCGCTCGCACAGCTCACATCGGTCCCATAGCTCCCACAGTTCCCATTACAGCGGGTCCGGTGGCTATAGCGCGCCTCGCTACTACAGCCCGCCCGCAACCAGCACACGGAGTTACAGTGCGCCGAGTACCTCACACAGTACTTCAGGTAGCAATAGCCTTTATCAGTCGTCCGGCACTGCTCCCGGAGCGAGCCCGGGTTCGTCAAAGACCCGCGCGACCAACGAACAGAAAAGCAACCTGGTCAAGCGCGTACAGACTGCACTTATGGTTCGCCAGTACTATCAAGGCACAATTGATGGGGTCATGGGCAAGGCTACTCGTGGCGCGTTAATGGCCTTCCAAATGGATAGTGCGCTGACCGTGAATGGCAGAATGGATACACCCACTCTCAATTCACTGGGGATCAAGATTCCATAAAGGCAAGGCTCACCTGACAACCCCGAGCGGGATTACCTTTTGCCCAGCAATTCAGACGCAAAGCTGCTCGATTATCGCCGCGTTATTGTCACGCGCCGATAAAGCTTGGCCACGAGCCTTGAACGGACATGGACGTCAAGGTCATGGTCAAGCAACTCCAGACCGTGGTTCATCCAGGCGGCTTTGTGTCACCGAGGCTACAAAATTCGTAGACATCCTCATTTTAGTAGCCCAGGGACTACAACATTAAAGAGACGAAGGCACGTTCCGCGAAGGGCAATCGACACCATCGAAATCATCGTGGGAGTGGGCTTGCCCCGCGATGCAGGCGACACGCGGTAGGACACCTGCTGCCCCCCTAATTGCAGCTGCAGGATCGCCGTGGATCGTTACACGGGTAAGTCCAAAGGATGATGTCATTCGGACATCAAGCCACGCTAATCTAGAAAGACGACCAGCGAACAACAAGGAAGGACGCCATGCAGCACATTACCCAAGTCGATAACACTCTTTGGGCACTGATCAGCCGCTTGCAGGGCACGGAGCTGCGAACGCCCTCCAACGCCAGCAACACCCGTTTCAGAATCGCGGCGGTCAACAACGACCACGTAAGGGTGGTAACCGGCACGAACAACAGCTCGATCACCCTGACCCGTGCGGCCTTCCAGCAAACGCTGGATTACCTGGCCAGCAACCGACACTTCGGGGAAGCACACGCAGTGGAGATTCGCTCCAATCTAGCGCCAGAAAACGCCGGCCCGCTTTGCCACGCCGCTCGTCGCCAACCCGACGGCCGTCCAGGAACCGTCGTCATCACCTACATCCTGCCGATACTGGAACACTGCCAGGCTGTCGCCATTCAGCGAGACGCCAGGCCGACCAGCACCTGGCTGGTGCCTTGAGCCCCCCACCTTGTAGGGGGCACCAGCTCCCTTTACCCGATACACCGTTCAAAAGGTAAGGACACACGATGGCAACCTCAGGAATCGATTGCGACGACGACTTGTTCACCAGCCTCATCAGCGCCACGCCCGAGGAAGTGGACATTCTGGTGGACATCATCACCGACTTCTCCCGGGGCCGCGCCGGCCTGGATGCGGACATCAAGAAGCAGCTGGTACAAGCCAAGCACAGCTCGCGACCGGCGGGTTATACCGAGCAGCAACTCGACCTGCTGGGCCACGAGCTGCAGCAATTCGGCGGGCATTCGGCAATGAACCTGGCCCGCCGCCTGTTGAAGAAGTCGGCGGTGCCCTACGCCGAGATCGTCAACGACGTGTACCAGAAGCTCAACGGCAGCGGCGCAACCAGCGTGGCGGACAAGGAACGCCAGATCGCCCTGGCGCTGTTCGGCGCTGGCTGGCGGGAGCTACCGGCCAGCGAGCGTTTCGAGCGGGCCACCAGCACCAAGGTGCTGACCGGGCTGTTCAAACTTGAAGAGGCGCTGCCCAAAGGGGCCGCCAGCATGATCGGCCTTTCCGCCTCGCGCAGCGCGGCACTGTTCACCATGGCCGCGACCACCGGATTGCGCCTGAACCCCTTTGGCGCCGCCTTCACTGCTGGCGTGGGCCTGCATAGCAGCGTGGCTGAAGCCTACCGCGTGACCGTGCCCTTCGTTGCCCAGATGGGCTGGATCCGCCTACGCCGGGAGTCGCCCGCCACGCCCCCGGCCACACGCCCCGACACCCAGCCAGTGGCCACATCTTCCCAGACCACTGCCGCCCTGGTGATCCAGGACGGCCAGGGCGGCACATTGCTCAAGCTCAACGTCGTGCAACGTCCGCCCGCAGGTACCCACCGCCCGCTGCCAACCGACCACATCAGTGCGCTCAACCCGCTGCTGGCCAATGTGCCCGGCCTGGCCGCCATGGGCGAGCTGGCCAGCGGCAACTACGTGATGTGCAGCCTGCCGTTCGAGACACTGACAAAGAACGCCAACGGCGACGGTAGCGTCCGGGCCTTCGTGCGTACCGGCGGCAAGATCAGTGAACAGGCCAGCCTGTCGCTCCCTGAAGACCTGCAGAACGTGCTGCTCAGTGGCGCGGTGTGGAATGCAGTGTCCTCGGCGGTGGGCCAGAAGCACTTGCATGACATCAATGAGAAGCTGGGCGCCATCAAGCGTCAGTTGGACGACGTGCTGCGCGAGCTGGATGAAGCGCAATGGCAAGAACTGACTGGACTGTTCGAATACACCCAAGGCGTGCTCGATCACTATCCGCACGACGGCATCGACGGCACGGCCCGCCAGACACTGGAAAATCAGCATAGCCAGATCACCTCCCTGGCCCAGTACTTCAATCGCAAGATGGACGAAGAGCTGAAGCACGCTCGGGATGTGGAGGCTGACAAACTGTTCGGCGTGGACAGCACCCGCCAGGCATTGCAGGAAAGTCTGAGGAAGATGGACGGTTGGGTCAGCGGTTACCTGCAAACCGCACAGCTGCAGGTGGTCAGTTGTGCCTTGCGCTACCTGGCCGAGCCACTGCAACGCTACCGCGCCCAGGCGGCCAAGGCTCTCGAAAGCCTCGGCCAACTGGAGAAAATCGGCAACCAGAGCCGTAGCATCTACAGCTCGCAGATGGAACTGACCAGCTCACGCATGTTCAGCCTCGATGCCTCGCTGAAACAGAGCTTCACGGCGCAACTGGACGGCCTGACCAGCGTCTTGGCCCAAGGCCCGCGGGACACCCAGCAACTGCAGCAGTCGTTGTTCGATCAAGGGGAGCGTCAGATACTGCTGCGTTATGAGAACGGACAGATCGCTGAAGCCCAACTGCTGGAACGGGCGGTCTGAAGACAACCAACGTGGCCTTTCGCGTAAGCGAAACAGAGGATGGGATGGCCGGACCGGGGCGTGCGCGCAGAAGTTGTCTGCTGACGATCACGCTCTTAACCTTCGAATAGCACGGTGCGCTTGCGATTCGCTTGTGCCCGTGCCCGAAGATCAGCCATGCGACTCAGCAACGATGCAGGGATGGGCTGGAGACGTTCCGGGTTATCGGTAATGTCCGTGTGCACAAGCTCAAGAATGGCTTTTGGGGCCTCCTGCGCTTCGCGTTCGATGGCTAAAAGAGCCACGCTCACCTTTGATTCGGACATGTTTTGCTCCTTCATCCGGACCATGCGACGACTGCCGCATGTGCGATCTGACCAAGGGAATGTACAGCAGAATTACTCGAGAGAAATGAAGGGCAAGCCCACCGTTGCATGGTTTCAGAACGGGACTACATACCCATTGCCGTTCGATCAACACAGGCGCTTGCTCTAGAACGCCGCAGGCCTTTGGCCATTAGCACAAGTGCCCTAATCGACCCTCCTCCCTTATGCCTCGTATAGTCCCCCTTGGATTACAAAAAACCGGGAAAGGACGCCATGGGTTACAAACTTCCACCCCTCTGCCAGTGGCTGGCCATCCTGGCCCTGGCCTGCAGCACCCCGGCCCTGGCCGAACAAGCCGCAGGCGACTACTGGATCATCTACGGCAAAGGGGAACGCTTGCACAACGAGGTCTACGTCGCCGATGCCGCCGGCATCCTGCAAAAGCCCGGCGGGGTGCAATCGGCCCAGGTCATGCAGCTGTTCGAAGACCCGGCCTTCCCGACCCTCGCCGCCTACGAGGTGCAGGTCAAATGCAAACAGCGCCAGATCCGCCTGGACAGCGCCCGGGCGATACGTCGCTTCGACGGTGCCGTGCGCGATGTGAAAACCAACGCCAAAGACTGGGTCGCACCAAAGGACTACTGGCTGCAGCGCACCTTCGCCTTCGTCTGCGCCCCCGACAACCGTGCGCGCAACCAGATGCTGTCGATCGGCAAGATGCCGGCGGCGAAGATGGTCGCCACCATCCAGGCCATGTTCATCCAGTTGATCGGCGTCCAGGCCAACAGCCAGGCGGTGCAGGAGCTGGACGACATGCTGGCGAACACCCCACGATGAACACGCGCCATCTGCTGATCCTTGGCCTGTTGCTGCCGACATTGGCCGGCTGCATCCCGACCCTGCCGGAGCTGATGGCGGGCAACCAATGGCAAGGGCGCGACGCCAAGCAGGCCATCGACTTCTTCGGCCCACCCATGCGCATGGAGCCGTTGCCCGGCGGCACTGGGGTGCAGTTGGGCTGGTACCGCGATACCACCTATGTGCAAAAGGAGGTGGTCGGCAGCACCGCCGAGATGCAAGGCAACGTGATGGTCCATACCAACTACTGGGACGACGTGGCCCATCCTGGCGGCTGCACGATCCTGATGTCGGTGACCAAGGAGCGGCAGATCAACGACTTCTCCACCAAGGGCCGCTGTAACGGTGTGAACCTGGCGCCATAGCGGCTTGGCGAAACGTGGGGGCAGACCCTTGGTGCTGACTTGTGGAAGCAGGCCTGTGGGAACGGGCTCGTTGGGAGGCACAGCGCTACTACGCAGCATTGATGGCGTTGTACTCGCATTCCATCCACGCTGGATGCTTGGACAGGCTAGAGAAGCGGATTAGCCGAAGACGGCTTGCTGCCAATGGTCCTCTGAAACGATGGCTATTGCTGCTCCGGCTTCACGAAGTTCTACAGCCTTGAGAATTTTCGTTCCATATGACGCATGGCGCCACTGCTCGTTGCCTATGCTGCCAACGATTAGATAATCCACCTTCTTGCTAACCGCGCCGCCAAGAATTCCACCGCGATCAGTAACTAGCTGCTGGCAGTCCTTGCGCGGGCCGAAGGCCATGATCCCTGTGAAAACGAAGTTTTTGCCTTCAAAACAGAGCGAGGGCGGAGGCGCGCAGAAAGGTAGGTCAGTGGGCCTTGAGACGACTGAGGAAGAAGTAGCGGACGAGGCCACTTGAGGGGAAACCCCACCGAGCCTCTTGAGCATACCCAGCAGGTCGGCGGACTCCTCTGCATCAAGCTTGCCGTCAGCCAGCATGCTGCTCAGTCGACGGTAGAGAAGGTTTATCACCGGGTCGTCTATATGAGCTAGGTTTCGCTCGATCCAGTCTTTGAGAAATACAGCCTCTTCCTGGGTGACCACATTATCAGCCACGAGCCCGGCCGCTAGGCCGGCCAACGCATCGGCACTGCGCCTGTCGATTCTCTCGGCGTTGAAGTAGCGGCTTGCTGCAAACTCGTTATGAAAATCTGTCATTGATAGGGCTCCATGCTCATTAGGCAGAAGGCACAACGCTACTACGGCACGCCCCTGCCCGCGTACTGGCTTTCCATCCAGCTCAGACGGTTGGTCTCGCTGGTCGACGCGATCACGTTGCTGATCGCGCTATTGAGCCTGATCGCAGCTTGGCTCTCTAAAGTTAACGTAACTGGAAGTCGTGGCGACTGGCTCGGCCTAATCTCAAACGCGTATAGGAAGTGAGGTGAGTAGGCCTGTGGGAGCGGGCGTGCCCCGCGACAGTGCCCGCCCAGCCCCGCCCAAACATCAGCCCATGATTCACATCCAAGGCCAATGAGGTACTGCACCGCCGTCAGCAGCGTAGGCAGCTGATCAGTCTCCACCCTCGCCAGGTAACTGATCTTGTGCACCGCACACATCAGCACAGTCGCCTGCTCCACTGCATGGTCCAGCGGATGCCCCGCCACCACGCGGAACAGCGGGTCTTGCACACCCACCTCCGCGCCTTCACCCAAAATAGCTTGACCCTTGTTAATCCTTCCTCATCACAGAACGTTCTTTGGGGCACACGCTTTAGCCAAAAATGACGCCCCGCGACGCACCGCCTGTACGACTCATGCTCCTTGTAGGCTGGAATTCCGAGAACATGTGGGGTCATCTACGACATTCCGATGCTCCCCCCAAACACCACCCTCAGCACACCAGGGATGCCTCCCAATCAGACAGCCAAAGTAGGAAATTTCCTTTAATTTTGTAGGCATTAGCGCTAATGTGGCAAGCAATGTGCCATTACGAAGCGTGAGATCCACTCCGTGTCTACAGCCGTCGCCCCAGTTCCAGGGACAATTATCAGCAATGAAATTTTAACAACCACCTTTCAATGCAGCACTCAAGGCGGAATGCGACGATCTCATGCTACGAATACATTGGTAATCGTCTCTAACCATGTGAAGTCTGTTTATGATGATCGGTGGGAAGGTGATATTTTTCACTACACTGGCATGGGCCAGCATGGCAATCAAAGCCTGAGATCCGCCCAAAATAAGACGTTAAATGAATCGCCAACCAACAAAATCAAAATACATCTTTTCGAAGTATTCGAACCCAAACAGTACACTTATATCGGCGAAGTAATTTTGGTTGGCGACGCCTATGAAGAGAAGCAGTATGACGCTCGCATGAACCTCAGAAACGTATGGGTATTCCCACTTAAGCTATGTGCTAGCGACGCCCCGAAAATACCAGCTTCGTCGCTACTTAACGTAATCAAAGAAAAAGAAAAAAAGATAAGAAAATTTAGCGACGTAGAAATCGAGGAAAATGCCCTTCGAACTCAGCAGCTACTCGTCAGTCGACGCCATACAGAAGCGCCGTACTATCTGCGATCGATCTGGGTGGCGGAGTTTGCCAAGCGACGTGCCAAGGGAAACTGTGAGCTCTGCACTAAGCCCGCTCCTTTTGAACGAAGAAATGGCGAACCATATCTGGAAACTCACCATATACATTGGCTAGCCAGCGGAGGCGCAGATTCGGTTGAAAATACCGTTGCGCTATGCCCGAACTGCCACCGCCGAATGCATATTATAAACTGTAAAAAAGACATCAGGGCCCTACAACAGAAAGCACGCCGTTAACATTTAACTCGTGGGAATTTAGTCCCCTCAGGCGCTCACCTGGCACGAGTAGTGAGAAAGTAATCACCTGCGAACCTCCTCTACTATCACACAAGGGCCTATCGCGCTACAGTCCCCCTAACCCAACGATAGAGTATAAAGCTCAAAAATTTTAACCACCCGAATTATTGTACGTAATTATAAAGCTTATAGGTCTGAGAAAAGATCTTTAGTCGACTCGTGCTCAAGAGCTTCCAGATGAGAAAAATAAATTCGAGGCCTCTTCGCCATGGTACGCCCCTTCTCGTCCGTTCTATCGACAACACCAAAAATCCTGCATCGCAAAAACAAAAGCTGTTTATAGCGTACAATACTTCCGACTTGAGGATACGATGTCAAAATATGATCCATATACTTAAACCCCATAGAGTTCGAAGTTTTATTCTCTCTGGTCACCTCGCCTTCAAGCACAATATTTTCGCCATGCCTTAGCTCAGGAAATAGAAAATCCTCTACATCCTCCTCTTCTTCCTCACAAAAAATGCGCTTATCCGATACACCTATTACAACCTCATCGACAACACCGTCAGTTACGCTCCCGATTTTGAGAATACGCCCATCCTCAATCAAAAGTGCAAGCCGACTTAAAGCCTTGTTACCAATTTCGACATACAGATCCAGTGCATATTTCGGGACATAGATATACTCGCCAGTTTCATTTCTGATACCTATGAGCTCTTTATCATCAGAAAACCTAGCCAAATCAAAACTCTCTACCCCAGCACGCCCCATATGTTTAGCAATTTTCGCAAACCATTTTATTGCATTTAGAGCTTTCTTAAGTAGATCACAAAATCCAAACTCTTCAAAATCTCGAGCAGCCATCTTTTGCGCCGCTTGAGTTGCATACGCGGTCGCCACTATACCTGCGCCAGCCTGGACCCAACCGACTACTGTTTCAGGGATTAGTGCTTCCCATGAACCCGCCCTGACTTTGACTGGAATATCAAAATCCAAATTTTTTAGTTCAGGAGAGAGTTTCGCCAAGAACTGCCGCAGTGCGGTATCGAAACCAAGAAGCGCCTCTGCCTGCTTCCGGCCATCCATAACTCCGTCCTGAGTTAGGTTTCCATCATATTTTATGTAGCCCAGGTAGCCTTCAAAATCCATTTTCCCCCCAAAGTACAACTCAGAAAGTTAGCTATAGCTTTGCGCGAACATTTTTGAAATCACTTCATGTCAGCATACTACCGAAAAAAAATCTAGCCATAAAACACTAGCGCGGACAGTGATACAGTCTCCAGGAAAAATTTAAGCATGCAAAAAAGCCCAGTCGTTTCCGACTGGGCTTTTTTCGTTTCAATAATGGTCGGGACGGAGTGATTCGAACACTCGACCCCTTGCACCCCATGCAAGTGCGCTACCGGGCTGCGCTACGCCCCGACAAGGCGGTTCTCAATGTTGCCGAGAACGAGAAGAAATGTACCCTAACCTTTTGATTAATGGAAGCTTTTTTTCAAAAAACTTTCCATTCGTCGGCTCTGATCACTTCTTGAGCACCACCAACACATCCTCCAACTCCGCAATCATCTGCCGAATCAGCTGCTTGTACTGGCTGGACTCATCCTTGACCTCATCACTGGAGAGCCGCAGTCGCGCCCCGCCAATGGTAAAGCCCTGGTCGTACAGCAAAGCGCGGATCTGGCGGATCATCAGCACGTCCTGGCGCTGGTAATACCGCCGGTTGCCACGGCGCTTCACCGGGTTGAGCTGCGTGAATTCCTGCTCCCAGTAGCGCAGCACGTGCGGTTTTACCGCACAGAGCTCGCTGACTTCACCGATGGTGAAGTAGCGTTTGCCCGGGATGGGGGGCAGCTCGTCGTTATGGCTTGGTTCCAGCATAGGCCTCTACCCGGGCTTTCAGCTTCTGCCCTGGACGAAAGGTGACGACGCGGCGCGCGGTGATCGGGATCTCTTCCCCTGTTTTAGGGTTGCGGCCCGGCCGCTGGCGTTTGTCGCGAAGGTCGAAGTTGCCGAAACCGGACAACTTGACCTGCTCGTTGTCTTCAAGCGCGTGCCGAATTTCTTCGAAAAACAGCTCGACCAGCTCCTTGGCCTCACGCTTGTTAAGCCCCAGCTCCTCGTACAGCCTTTCGGCCATCTCAGCTTTCGTCAGAGCACCCATGCCGTTATTTCCTTAACGTGGTGTTCAACCTTTGTTCAAGCGAGGTGAGGATGGTTTGCAGGGTTTCATTCACCTCATCGTCGTTAAGAGTGCGCGATGGATGTTGCCAGGTCAAGCCGACCGCCAGGCTTTTTCTATCAGGATCAATGCCTTTACCCTGGTAGACGTCAAACAGCCTGAGGTCTGTGAGCCATTCGCCCGCATTGTCACGAATTACTTCAAGCACCGAGCTAGAAGCTACATCACGTCCTGCGATCAAAGCCAGGTCACGACGGGTTTCCGGGAACTTGGACAGTTCGCTGAACTTCGGCAGGCGGCCTTCGACTACATCGCCGAGCACCAGCTCGAAGACGAACACCGGGCGGTCGAGGCCGAGGGTCTTGGCCAGCTCGGGGTGGATGGCGCCGAGGTAACCGACTTCCTTGCCGTCGCGCTCGATGCGGGCGGCCTGGCCGGGGTGCAGGGCCGGGTGCTTGCCGGCGGCGAAGGTGAAGTCGCTCAGGGCACCGGAGTAACCCAGCAGGGCTTCCACGTCGGCTTTGGCGTCGAAGAAGTCGATGCTGTCGCGGCCGTTGGCCCAGCCTTCCGGCAGGCGGCTGCCGGTGACGACGCCGGCGATCATCGGTTGCTGCTTGAGGTCACCGAGCTGGCCGACGAAGCGCAGGCCGCTTTCGAACAGGCGAACGCGGTCTTGCTGGCGGTTGAGGTTGTGCTGCATGGCCTTGACCAGGCCCGGCCACAACGAGGCGCGCATGGCGGCCATGTCGTTGGAGATCGGGTTGGCCAGCAGCAGCGGCTCGACGCCTGGGGTGAACAGCTCGAACAGTTTCGGGTCGATGAAGCTGTAGGTGATGGCTTCCTGGTAGCCGCGGGCAACCAGCAGGCGACGCAGGTTCGGCAGCTCGCCACGGGTTTCCGGGCGGGCTTGCGGGGCCAGGCGGGCCTGCGGGTAACGGACCGGCAGGTTGTTGTAGCCGTACAGGCGGGCCAGCTCTTCGATCAGGTCGACTTCCAGGCTGACGTCGAAGCGGTGGCTTGGGACGGTGACAGTCCACTCCCCTGCCCCATTGGCGCTGGTTTTCAGCTCCAGGGCGTTGAGCAGCTGCTCGACCTGGGCGGCTTGCATTTGCATGCCGAGCATCTGGGTGATGCGTTCGTCGCGCAGGGTGATCGGCGCGATGTTCGGCAGGTGCTGCTCGCTCACGGCTTCGACCACAGGGCCGGCTTCGCCGCCGACAATCTCCAGTACCAGGGCGGTGGCGCGCTCCATGGCTTCACGGGCCAGTTGCGAATCCACGCCGCGCTCGTAGCGGTGCGAGGCGTCGGTGTGCAGGCCGTAGGAACGGGCCTTGCCGGCGACGGAGATCGGCTCGAAGAAGGCGCTCTCGAGGAACAGGTCGCGGGTCTTCTCGGTGTTGACGCCGCTGTGCTCGCCACCCATCACGCCGGCAATGGCCAGGGCGCGGGTGTGGTCGGCGATCACCAGGGTGTCGGCGCGCAGGGCAACTTCCTGGCCGTCCAGCAGGACGAGTTTCTCACCCTCCTCGGCCATGCGCACGCGGATGCCGCCGTTGATTTCGGCGAGGTCGAAGGCGTGCATCGGCTGGCCGAGTTCGAGCATCACGTAGTTGGTGATGTCGACGGCGGCGTCAATGCTGCGCACGTCGCTGCGGCGCAGGCGCTCGACCATCCACAGCGGGGTCGGCTTGCTCAGGTCGACGTTGCGGATCACGCGACCCAGGTAGCGCGGGCAGGCGGCCGGGGCGCTGACTTCGACCGGGCGCACTTCGTCGTGGGCAGCCGGTACGGCTGGCACCACCGGGCGGGTGACCGGCACGTCGTACAGGGCGCTGACGTCACGGGCAAGGCCAGCGATGGACAGGCAGTCGCCGCGGTTCGGGGTCAGGCCGATCTCAATGCTGGCGTCGTCCAGGTTCAGGTACTGACGGATGTCCTGGCCAACCGGGGCGTCGGCGGCCAGTTCCAGCAGGCCGTCGTTCTCGTCGCTGATCTGCAGTTCGGAAGCCGAGCAGAGCATGCCGAAGGATTCGACGCCGCGCAGCTTGGCCTTCTTGATCTTGAAGTCGCCCGGCAGTTCGGCGCCGATCATGGCGAACGGGATCTTGATGCCTGGGCGGGCATTCGGGGCGCCGCAGACCACCTGGAAGGTCTCTGCGCCGTTGCTTACCTGGCACACGCGCAGCTTGTCGGCGTCCGGGTGTTGTTCGGTGGTGAGGATCTCGCCCACCACGATGCCGCTGAACTGGCCGGCAGCGGGGGTCACGCTGTCGACTTCAAGGCCTGCCATGGACAGGCGGGCGACCAGTTCGTCACGGGAGACTTGCGGGTTTACCCAACCGCGCAGCCACTGTTCACTGAATTTCATGCTGTTCTCCTGAAAGTTGCGTCGATTGGGCCTAGCGGAATTGAGCCAAGAACCGCAGGTCGTTGTCGAAGAACAGACGCAAATCGTTGACGCCATAGCGCAGCATGGCCAGGCGCTCGGCGCCCATGCCGAAGGCGAAGCCCTGGTACTCTTCCGGGTCGATGCCGGACATGCGCAGCACGTTCGGGTGGACCATGCCGCAGCCCATCACTTCCAGCCAGCCGGTCTGCTTGCACACGCGGCAGCCCTTGCCGGAACACATCACGCACTGGATGTCGACTTCGGCGCTCGGCTCGGTGAAGGGGAAGAACGACGGGCGGAAGCGCACGGCCAGTTCTTTCTCGAAGAACACCCGCAGGAACTCTTCGATGGTGCCCTTGAGGTCGGCGAAGTTGATGCCGCGATCGACCAGCAGGCCTTCGACCTGGTGGAACATCGGCGAGTGGGTGATATCCGAGTCGCAACGGTACACACGGCCTGGGCAGACGATGCGGATCGGCGGCTGGGTGCTTTCCATGGTACGCACCTGGACCGGCGAGGTGTGGGTGCGCAGCAGCATGTTGGCGTTGAAGTAGAAGGTGTCGTGCATCGCCCGGGCCGGGTGGTGGCCGGGGATGTTGAGCGCTTCGAAGTTGTGGTAGTCGTCTTCGACCTCAGGGCCTTCGGCGATGCCGTAGCCGATGTGGGTGAAGAACTGCTCGATGCGCTCGAGAGTACGGGTGATCGGGTGCAGCCCGCCGGTGGTCTGGCCACGGCCTGGCAGGGTCACGTCGATGCATTCGGCGGCCAGGCGAGCGTTGAGCTCGGCCTCTTCAAAGGCGGCCTTGCGTGCGTTGAGCACGTCGGTGACGCGTTCCTTGGCGTCGTTGATCAGCGCGCCGACCTTGGGGCGCTCTTCGGCTGGCAGGTTGCCCAGGGTCTTCATCACCTGGGTCAGCTCGCCTTTCTTGCCGAGATATTGGACCCGGATCTGTTCCAGGGTAGTGATGTCTTCAGCGCGTTCCACGGCCTCGAGGGCTTGGGCGACCAGCGCGTCCAGGTTTTCCATGTACAGACTCCAGATACGAAAATAGGGGAAGAGCTTTTGAAGGCTCTTCCCCTATCCGATGACGTTTTACACCCGACGGCGCAGGCGCCGCCGGATGATTGTCGTGGGTACTTAAGCCAGTACGGCTTTAGCCTTCTCGACAATCGCAGCAAACGCCGCTTTTTCGTTCACTGCCAGATCAGCCAGAACCTTACGGTCGATTTCGATCGACGCTTTTTTCAGGCCAGCAATCAGACGGCTGTACGACAGACCGTTGGTGCGGGCACCGGCGTTGATACGAGCGATCCACAGTGCGCGGAACTGACGCTTCTTCTGGCGACGGTCGCGGTAGGCGTATTGGCCTGCCTTGATGACCGCTTGCTTGGCAACGCGGAATACGCGCGAGCGTGCACCGTAGTAGCCTTTAGCCAGTTTCAGAATTTTTTTGTGACGCTTACGAGCGATAACGCCGCGCTTAACACGAGCCATGAGTAACTTCCTCTATCTTAACCAGAATTAACGAACGCGCAGCATGCGCTCGACTTTTGCCACGTCAGACGGGTGCAGCAAGCTGGCACCGCGCAGTTGACGCTTACGCTTGGTCGACATTTTGGTCAGGATGTGGCTCTTGAAAGCGTGCTTGTGCTTGAAGCCGGAAGCCGTCTTCAGGAAGCGCTTCGCAGCACCGCTCTTGGTTTTCATTTTTGGCATGTTGGAACTCCGCATTCGAATAAAAATTACACAATAATCATCAGGCCTGCCGTGCCCGGGAGATTACTTCTTCTTTTTGGGGGCGATGACCATCATAAGCTGGCGTCCTTCCATCTTCGGATGCTGCTCAACGGTGCCGTATTCCACGAGGTCAGCTTCGACCCGCTTCAACAGCTCCATGCCCAGCTCCTGGTGGGCCATCTCACGGCCGCGGAATCTCAGAGAGATCTTGGCCTTGTCCCCATCGCTAAGGAAACGTACCAGGTTGCGTAGTTTTACCTGGTAATCCCCTTCTTCCGTCCCTGGACGAAACTTGATTTCTTTGATCTGGATCTGCTTCTGGTTCTTCTTGGCTTCGTTGGCCTGCTTCTTCTTCTCGAAGAGGTGCTTGCCGTAGTCCATCACCTTGCAGACGGGCGGTACCGCGTCTGCAGAGATTTCCACCAGATCCAGCTTCGCTTCATCAGCGATACGCAGCGCTTCATCAATCGAGACGATGCCAATCTGCTCGCCGTCAGCACCAATTAACCGAACCTCGCGTGCCGAGATATTCTCGTTGATCGGGGCTTTCGGTGCAGTTCGTTTATCGTTTCTCATTTCACGCTTAATAGTCATTACTCCGATTCTTGGCGACCACGCCGGGAAACCGCTTGCGACAGCAGCTCAGCGAACTGCGCGACGGGCATCGAGCCCAGGTCTGCGCCTTCGCGGGTGCGCACAGCGACGGTTTGCGTTTCGACTTCGCGATCCCCTATAACCAAAAGATAAGGGACCCGCAGCAACGTATGCTCGCGGATTTTAAAGCCGATCTTCTCATTTCTCAAGTCCGACTTGGCACGGAATCCGCTACCGTTCAGGGCTTTTTCCACCTCGAGGGCGAAATCGGCCTGTTTGTCGGTGATGTTCATGATCACGGCTTGGGTCGGGGCGAGCCAGGCCGGGAACACGCCGGCGTAGTGCTCGATGAGCATGCCGATGAAGCGCTCGAACGAACCGAGGATGGCGCGGTGCAGCATCACCGGGCGCACGCGGCTGTTGTCTTCGGCGATGTAGCTGGCATCCAGGCGCTCGGGCAGGTTCGGGTCGTACTGCAGGGTGCCGCACTGCCAGTTACGGCCGAGGCAGTCGCGCAGGGTGAACTCGATCTTCGGCCCGTAGAAGGCGCCCTCGCCCGGCTGGTATTCCCACTCCAGGCCCGACTCGTTCAGGGCGTCGGCCAGTGCGCCTTCGGCACGGTCCCACAGCTCTTCGGAGCCCACGCGCTTGGCCGGACGGGTCGACAGCTTCATGGCGACGTCGGTGAAACCGAAGTCCTTGTACACGTCCAGGGTCAGCTTGATGAAGTCGGCGGCTTCCTTCTTCACCTGTTCTTCGGTGCAGAAGATGTGCGCGTCGTCCTGCACGAAGCCACGCACGCGCATGATGCCGTGCAGCGCGCCGGACGGCTCGTTGCGGTGGCAGGCGCCGAACTCGGCCAGGCGCAGCGGCAGGTCGCGGTAGGACTTCAGGCCCTGGTTGAACACCTGCACGTGGCACGGGCAGTTCATCGGTTTTACCGCGTAGTCGCGGTTTTCCGACGAAGTGGTGAACATGTTCTCGGCGTAGTTGGACCAGTGGCCGGAACGCTCCCAGAGGATACGGTCGACAACCTGCGGGGTCTTGATTTCCTGGTAGCCGTTTTCACGCTGGACCTGGCGCATGTACTGCTCGAGCACCTGGTACACGGTCCAGCCGTTGGCGTGCCAGAACACCATGCCCGGGGCTTCTTCCTGCAGGTGGAACAGGTCGAGCTGCTTGCCGATCTTGCGGTGGTCGCGTTTTTCGGCTTCTTCGATGCGCTGGATATAGGCGGCCAACTGCTTCTTGTCGGCCCAGGCGGTGCCGTACACGCGTTGCAGCTGCTCGTTCTTGGCATCGCCGCGCCAGTAGGCGCCGCTGAGCTTGGTCAGCTTGAACGCTTTCAGGAAGCGGGTGTTCGGCACGTGCGGGCCACGGCACATGTCGACGTATTCTTCGTGGTAGTACAGGCCCATGGCCTGTTCATCCGGCATGTCCTCGACCAGGCGCAGCTTGTAGTCTTCGCCACGCTGGGTGAACACGTCGATAACTTCGGCGCGCGGGGTCATCTTCTTGACGACGTCGTAGTCCGTGTCGATCAGCTGCTGCATGCGCTTTTCGATGGCGGCGAGGTCGTCCGGGGTGAAGGGACGCTCGTAGGCGATGTCGTAATAGAAGCCTTCGTCGATCACCGGGCCGATCACCATGCGGGCGGTCGGGTACAGCTGCTTCACTGCGTGGCCGATCAGGTGGGCGCACGAGTGACGGATGATCTCCAGTCCCTCTTCATCTTTAGGGGTGATGATCTGCAGGGTGGCGTCGTGGTCGATCTTGTCGCAGGCATCGACGAGCTTGCCGTCGACCTTGCCGGCCAGGGTGGCCTTGGCCAGGCCTGCGCCGATCGAGGCGGCGACTTCGGCTACGGATACCGGCTGGTCGAACGTGCGTTGACTGCCATCGGGAAGAGTAATAACGGGCATGGCGCCTCCTCTCCTAGTGGTGACCCCTACCAAAGGTCACGTGGGTTGGGATGAGCCAGTACAAGATCCGCCCTGCCTTTCCCGCGGGAAAGCCTGCCTCACAGTGGCAGAGACCTTTCGGCCTGCCAGGGACGAACCAGAGTGACTGGAAGGTATAAAAAGAAATGCGCCCGCACAGGGCGTGGCGCAAGGGAGGCATGCTAGCACGGGGCTAGAGCGGCCGGCAGAAATATTTGGAATTTACGCCGTGGCGGTGAACTCTTGCGGAAAATTTCCTATCAGACTTTCTGAAGCAACCTACTCTTGATGAGACCATTAACCAAGGAGTGTCCGGTTATGCGACTTCAGTCCCTTCTGGCTGCCTGCGCCGCGAGCGCCCTGCTGCTGCCCCTGGCTGCCAACGCAGGCAATTTCCCCGCCGGCAAGGAAGCGTCCTATATGGCGCAGTGCCAACAAGTGGCGAGCGGTCAAGGCGTGGATGCGGCGACAGCCAAGAAGCACTGCGAGTGTGGTGCCCAAGCCATCAAGAAGAATTTCAACGACAAGGAGATCGAGGACCTCGACAGCCAGGACGGCGTAGACGCCAAGCTGATGCAGAAGGCCCAGCAGGTGGTCCAGGCCAGCTGCAAGCCGAAATAGGCCGGATTTTCCGGCGATCCGTCGCATCTTTTGCCCTGGATCAACATCCTGCGAAGGTAATAGGGGCTAGATGCGAAGAATTAGACTATAGTGTCGTCGGTGCCACTGAAGCTTAGGCGACACTGCACCCCGATAAAAAATCATGTTTCTGGAGATTCACCCCATGTCCAATCGCCAAACCGGCACCGTCAAGTGGTTCAACGATGAAAAAGGCTTCGGCTTCATCACTCCTCAAGGCGGCGGCGACGACCTGTTCGTACACTTCAAGGCCATCGAAACCGACGGTTTCAAAAGCCTGAAAGAAGGCCAAACTGTTTCCTTCGTAGCCGAAAAAGGCCAGAAGGGCATGCAGGCTGCGCAGGTTCGTCCGGAGTAATTTTCGGATAGCTGCAAAAAAACCCGCCCTCGTGGCGGGTTTTTTATTGGGCGCCTGCCAAGGCAGGCCGTGCCCATGTGCGCTGCCGATCAAGCGCGACAGTGGCCAGGAGGGCCACCATCCCATGGCAATGATCGAACTACACGGCGTGGGCATGCACCATGGCCGCAAACACCTCTTCAGCGAACTCGACGCGCGCATCGAATGGGGGCAGCGCATCGCCATCATCGGCGACAACGGCAGCGGCAAGTCGTCACTGCTGCGCCTGCTGCAGGGCAGCCTGGCGCCCAGCGAGGGGCACCTCGAGCGCCACGGCGGTTTGCGTGTCGGCCATGTGGCCCAGGTACTGGACGGCGAGTCGTCACTCAGCGGCGGGCAGCGTGTCAACCAGGCATTGAGCCAGGCCCTGGCCCTGGGCCCCGACCTGCTGCTGCTGGACGAGCCGACCAACCATCTGGATGCCGCCAACCGCCGCTCGCTGGCGCGCATGCTCGAGCATTTCCATGGCACCCTGGTGCTAGTGACCCACGACGTGGCGCTGATGAACCAGACCTGTGACACGCTCTGGCACTTGCACCACGGGCGCCTGGACGTGTTCAACGGCAGCTACGCCGACTACATGGCCGAGCGCGACCTGCAGCGCGGCGTGCTCGACAAGCGCATCGCCGAGGTGCGTCGCGCCCGCGACGATGCCCACGACTCGCTGATGCAGGAGCAGGCCCGCGCCGCCGGCGCCCGCAAGCGCGGGGTCAAGGCGATCCAGAACAGCAAGTGGGCGACCGTGCGCTCGCCGACCAAGCTGGGCCGCGGCAACACCACAGCCGGGCGCAAGCAGGCGCAGATCCTGCAGCAGCAGCGCGAGCTCGGCGAGCAGTTGGCCGAGCTGCGCCCGGAGCCGGTGATCGTGCCACGCTTCCACCTGCCGGCGACGGGCCAGTCATCGCGAGTGCTGATCCAGGTGCGTGACGGCTGCGTGGGCTACGCAGACACAGCGGTGCTCAACGGCATCGATCTGCAGCTGGACGGCGGCGAACGCCTGGCCCTGACCGGCAACAACGGCAGCGGCAAGTCCACCCTGGCACGGGCGATCCTTGGCGACCCGCGGGTCTGGCGCCGTGGCGACTGGCTGCTGCCGGCGCCCGAGCAGATCGGCTACATCGACCAGCACTACGACACCCTGCCCGCCGATGCCAATGTGCAGGAAGCCCTGGCGCGACTAGTGCCGGACTGGCCACAGGAACAGTTACGCGCGCACCTGGCGGACTTCCTGTTCCGCCAGGCCGATGCGGTACAGGCGCCGGTGGCGGGCCTGTCCGGCGGCGAGAAGGCCCGCCTGTCCCTGGCCTGCATCGCCGCCCGGCCACCGCAACTACTGATCCTCGACGAGCCGACCAACAACCTCGACCTGCGCATGCGCACCCACCTGCTGGAAGTGCTGGTGGATTACCCCAACGCGCTGCTGGTGATTTCCCACGACCAGGACTTCCTCGATGGCCTGGGCATCGACCGTCACTTTCACTGCGCCAGGGACCACTCGGCCAAAGGCCAGTAGCGGCCCTTGCGTGACTCGTACAGGGTGAAGTGGCGGGCGATAAGGTGGAACGCCGGCGCCTCGCCCGCCTCCGGCAATGGCTCACGAAAATCCCGGGACAGGGTCAGGTGCGGCCGGTACTCACGCACCGACGGCTCGATGCCCAGCAGCAGCAGCGCCTGCTGCAAGTCGTACACCAGCTGGCGCAGGGCCAACGGCGCCTGCGCAGGCGCCAGCACCAACGCCGAAGCCCGCGGCCACACCTGCAACTGGTCTAGGACCAGGCGCAGCTTGGCTTCAGGAAGCCGCAGTGCATCCACTGCGGCGCACACCGCCGGCACCTGGGCGGCATCGACATCGCCCAGGAACAGCAAGGTCACATGGAAGTTCTCGCTCGGTACCGGCTTGCCGCTGCGCAGGCCCAGGCCACGCCGCCACTGGCTGATGCCACGGCGCTGTTCGTCGCCCAGCGCCAGGGCGAAGAACAGCCGCTTGAAGGGGGCCCCACTGGGGCGTGCGTCCTGAATCATCGGGAGTTCCTTGCTGGATGGACGGCCACCGGATTGTAAACGCCGGGTCGTCAGAAATACCCACTTATGCGGATGAATCGTTTACGCAAGCTGTAGGCCATGTCACCTAAGTCGGGCCGTTTTGTCGTAACAATAAGTACAAACCCTGGCCACGATTGTTTATGCTGGCGGGCTTACGCCATGGCGCATGGCCATTTTTCGACAAGTAAACGTCCATGAAAATTGCACTCGTACTGATCTTCGTCCTCTCGATCGCCTATGTTCACCTGCGCGGTCGGGTACGTCACAAGCTGACCCGCCAGCTGGGTGACCACTCCAGCTTCCTGGCCCCGGTCAACGCCTTCCTGTACCTGTTCTCCAAGCACCCGGCCAAGCCTTACCTGCCGGTCAGCGCCTTCCCTGAGCTGCAGGTGCTGCAGGACCACTGGCAGGAGATCCGCAAGGAAGGCCAGCAACTGCTGCAGGCCGGCGAGATCAAGAAGTCCGACAACTATGACGATGTCGGCTTCAACTCGTTCTTCAAGACCGGCTGGAAGCGCTTCTACCTGAAGTGGTACGGCGAAAGCCACCCCTCGGCGATGACCCTGTGCCCGCGTACCACCGAGCTGCTGCAAGGCATCGGCACGGTCAAGGCCGCCATGTTCGCCACCCTGCCGCCGGGCGCCAAGCTGGTGCGCCACCGCGACCCCTACGCCGGCTCGTACCGCTACCACCTGGGCCTGGACACGCCCAATGACGATGGCTGCTACATCGACGTGGACGGCGAGAAGTACTCCTGGCGCGACGGTGAGGGCGTGGTGTTCGACGAGACCTACATCCACTACGCCGCCAACACCACCGAGCACAACCGCATCATCCTGTTCTGCGACGTCGAGCGCCCGCTCAAGTACCGCTGGGCAGCCGCCTTCAACCGCTGGTTCAGCCGCAACGTGATGGCCGCCGCCGCCGCGCCCAACGACGCCAATGACAAGACCGGCGGCATCAACCGCCTGTTCACGCGCATCTACAAGATCCGTGAACGCGGCAAGGCCATGAAAAAGCGCAACCGCACCCGCTACTACCTGGAGAAGTGGGCGGTGGTCGCGGCGCTGGTGCTGGTGTTCATATACATCTGAACCCACGCAACACTTGTTCTCTACGGCCGGCTCACTATGCCGGCCGCTTTGTCTAACGCTCATCCACAGCGCCTGCACCTTGGTCAACTGGCACTTCTACCAGTTGTGGCGCGTGTTGCTCCTTCCTAGTCTAGCTCCACGCATGAAGCCGACAACGGCTTCAAATGCCAAGAGCAAAGGAGACAACACCATGCAAGCACCTATTCGTATCGTGCCCGATCTCGCATTCGCCCTTGTCAATGGGCGATTCGAACCGCCCTTACCCTCGAAACTCGAAGTATTCGAAGCCAATAACACCCTGTTCACTGACTTGGACGATGGGTTTCTTCTGGAAAGCTATCAATTGCTGAGCCTGGATGCCGAACTTAAGGCGCCAGGTATACGCTTGAGGTTCACTCGGGACGGCGAAGTCAGCAGCGCACACGTATGCATCAGCGATTACCTGTATGAGGCCAAGGTGCTGGATGTCAGTCTCGACGAATGGCAACCAGAAAGGGAAATGGTCGATCTCTCATTCCACCTGCGTGTCACAGTGGGTGGATCCGATTACGATCTGGCTAATGGGCGCTTTGCCCTTGTAGCATCAACCCTGATCGACAGTATCGACACCTGATCGCCCGTTGCCTGCCAAGAGCCAGCGGATTCATCGCACTCTGTTCCTGTGTCTACTAGCCTGAAAGCTCCTGTTTCCAACCTGACAAGGTGAAGACGATGAGCATGATGGACTGGGACGCCTACCGTAAACAGTTGATGGCCGGCATCGGCGATCTCAAGCAACTCTCCCCCGATACCGTGGCCGGCTACATGACCGCCAGTGGCGCCGGGGCCAAGACCAACCACCTGGACGCCAAGACCCGCGAGCTGATCTCCCTGGCCGTGGCCGTCACCACCCGCTGCGACGGCTGCATCGCCGTGCATTCGCAGCAGGCGGTCAAGCATGGCGCCACCCGCGAGGAGATCGCCGAGGCCCTGGGCGTGGCGGTGGCGATGAACGCTGGCGCGGCACTGGTCTACTCGGCCCGGGCCCTGGACGCGGTGGGCAAGGCCGGCGCCTGACACACCAAGGCGTCGCCGCCCTTGCGCGACGACGCCCTGGCACCCAAACTTGGCGGCTCAGCCCGTGCAGGAACCGCCATGATCCAGATTCGCCCCATGACCCCGGAAGACTTCGAGCGCTTCTGGCCGACCTTCCAGGCCATTGTCCAGGCTCGCCAGACCTACGCCTTCGACCCTGCCCTGAACAGTGACCAGGCCCGCACGCTGTGGCTGGAGAACCCGTTGCGCACCCTGGTGGCCGAGGCGGACGGCGAACTGCTTGGTTCCTACTTCCTCAAGGCCAATGCCGCCGGGCCCGGAGCGCACGTGGGCAACTGCGGCTACATGGTGTGCGAAAACGCCCGTGGCCGTGGCGTGGCCAGGCTGATGTGCGAGCATTCGCAGAAGCTCGCCCGCCAGGAAGGCTTCCTGGCCCTGCAGTTCAATTCGGTGGTGGCGACCAACGAAGTGGCCGTGGCGCTGTGGCACAAGCTCGGCTTCGAGACCGTCGGCCGCCTGCCCAAGGCCTACCGTCATGGCGAGCTGGGCCTGGTCGATTGCCTGGTGATGTACAAGTGGCTGGCCGACGAGCCGGTGGTGGAGAAACCGCCGCTGTTGATCGGGCGCAAGAACATCGAGGCGCGGGTGTCGCGGCGACGCGGTCGCTAGCGGCTGCTACAGCGGGCCGCCGAGCGGCCCGCCCCTGCCCCTTGCCGAGTCATCACCCGGCAAAACACTGCAGCACGTCAACGACGCGGTCGCGTCAAGCTGCCACACTAGGGCCATTGCCTTTCGTGCCTGTGTGAAGGAACACCCCCTCCCCATGAACCATGAGCTGCTCTGGGTCCTTGGCCTGCTGGCCGTCGTCGTCGTCCTGTTCATCCTCAACCGCCCGCGCATGGACGTGGTCGCCCTGCTGGTGATCGTCGCCCTGCCGCTGTCGGGCATCCTCACCGTGGAGCAGGCCATGGCCGGCTTCAGCGACCCCAACGTGGTGCTGATCGCCGCGCTGTTCGTGATCGGCGAAGGGCTGGTGCGCACCGGCCTCGCCTACCGCATCGGCGAATGGATGAGCGAGCGCGCCGGCAACAGCGAGGCGCGCCTGCTGGTGCTGCTGATGGTGGCCGTGGCCGGCCTGGGTTCGGTGATGAGTTCCACCGGCGTGGTGGCGATCTTCATCCCGGTGGTGCTGAGCATTGCCGCGCGCCAGCAGCTTTCGCCCAGCCGGCTGATGATGCCGCTGAGCTTCGCCGGCCTGATCAGTGGCATGCTGAGCCTGGTGGCGACACCGCCGAACGTGGTGGTGCACAGCGAGCTGGTGCGCCACGGCGAGAGCGGCTTCGGCTTTTTCAGCTTCACCCCCTTTGGCCTGGTGGTGCTGATGCTCGGTATCGGCTACATGCTGCTGACCCGCCACTGGCTCAACGGCGAGGTGCGCAAGGACGGCCGGGTCGAAAGCCGCCGCACCCTGCTCGACCTGGTGCTGGACTACAAACTCAACGGCCGCGAGCGCCGCCTGCGCATCCGCCCCCATTCGCCGCTGATCGGCCATACCCTCGGCGAGCTGGAGCTGCGCACCCGCCACGGCGCCAACGTGATCGGCATCGAACGCCAGCACAAGTTCACCACCCGGGTGATCGGCGCCGACTCCGGTACCTTGCTGCAGCAGGGCGACGTGCTGTTGCTGGACCTGTTCGCCAACCGCGACGACCTGCGCAGCCTGTGCCAGACCATGCTGCTCGAGCCCCTGCACTTCAAGGCCGCCTACTTCATCGACCAGTCCCAGGAACTGGGCATGGCAGAGATATCGCTGCCGCCGGGCTCACAACTGATCGGCAAGAACATCCTCGAGCTGGCCTTTCGCACCCGCTACGACCTCAACGTGGTCGGCCTGCGCCGTGACCAGCAAGCCATCGAAGGGCAACTGGTGGAAGAAAAGTTGCGCCTGGGCGACACCCTGCTGGTGGTCGGCCCGTGGAAGGCGGTGCGCCAGCTGCAGGGCAAGCCGCGCGACTTCCTGGTACTGAGCCTGCCGGCGGAAATCGACCAGGTCGCGCCGGCACGCGCCCGGGCACCCTATGCGCTGATCAGCCTGGCGGTAATGGTCGGGCTGATGGTCAGCGGCCTGGTGCCCAACGTCATCGCCGCGCTGATCGGCTGCCTGCTGATGGGCGCCGGGCGCTGCATCGACATGAACAGCGCCTACCGCGCCATCCACTGGCAGAGCCTGGTGCTGATCGTCGGCATGCTGCCCTTTGCCCTGGCCCTGCAGAAGACCGGCGGCATCGACCTGGCCGTCGGTGCGCTGGTCGGTGCGCTCGGCGGCGCCGGGCCCAGCGTGATCCTCGCCTGCCTGTTCGCGGTGACGGCGCTGATCGGGCTGTTCATCTCCAATACCGCCACCGCGGTGCTGATGGCCCCGGTGGCGGTGAGCACCGCGCAGCAGCTGGGCATGTCGCCCTACCCGTTCGCCATGACCGTGGCCCTGGCGGCGTCGGCGGCGTTCATGACGCCGGTGTCGTCTCCGGTCAACACCCTGGTGCTGGGGCCCGGCCAGTACCGCTTCGCCGACTTCGTCAAGGTCGGCGTGCCGTTCACCCTGCTGGTGATGCTGGTGACCGTGCTGATGGTGCCGTGGGTGTTCGAGCTGTAGTCGCGGGCACGATCCGGGCCGATTGCGGCGAATTGACATCAATTGACCAGTTGAAAGACACTGACACGACATCGTCCCAGGTGCCTACAGCCGTTTTCCTGGATTCTGTCTTCGCTTGTCGGTCGAGCCCATGGTGTCTCCAGTTCCGTCACGCCTGCTACCCCCGCTGATTCTGTTCGGCTTGACCCTGGCGCTGACTCTGGGCGGCATCCTCGCCCGCCCGATCGAATCTCTGTCGCTGTTCTGGCCGGTGAACGCGGTACTCGCCGGCGTGCTGCTGCGCAACCCACGCCAAGCCAGCCCTGGCGGCTTTGCCCTGGTCTATCTGGCCATGGTCGGTGCCGACCTGGCCTGCGGCAGCGCCTGGCGCCCGGCCTTGTGGTTCAACCTGTGCAACCTCGGCGCCATCGCCACCATCTGGTACCTGATGGCTCGGCTGCCGCGCGTGCATCGTCGCCTGCGCACCCCGCACGGCACTCTGTGCCTGTTCGGTGCCTGCGCCGTCGGTGCGGTGGTCGCCGCGAGCCTGGCCTGCATGATGGCCGCGCCGTGGTTCGAACAATCGCTGCGCGCCACCTGGCTGGCCTGGTTCAGCGAACAGTTCTCCACCAGCGTGCTGGTCCTGCCGGTGCTGCTCACCGCGCCATCGCCCAGGGCCATGACCCGCCCCGGCAGCACCGGCCAGACGGTGCGCCTGGCGCCGTTGCTGGTGCTGTTCGCCTCGCTGAGCGTCAGTATCATCTTCGGCGGGCCCGGCGCCATCGCTTTCCCGATTGCCGCGCTGTTGTGGTGCGCGCTCAGCTATTCGCCCTTTCTCGTGTCGCTGCTGGCCCTCACCGCGGGCAGCACGTTGATCGTCGCCGTGGCGCAGAACCTCATGCACTTCAACATCCCGCAGAGCGAGTCGGGGGTCACTACCTTGATGTCGGCGCGCCTGGGCATCGCCATGCTGGTGCTAGGCCCGCTGGTGCTGGCCTGCGTCAGCAGCGCCAACCGCAGCCTGATGGCGCGCCTGGCGCACCAGGCGACCATCGACCACCTGACCGGGGCCCTCAGCCGCAGCGCCTTCATCCGCCGCGCCCACGCCCTGCTCGACAACCGCCAGCAAGCGCCGCTGACCTTGATGATGCTCGACATCGATCACTTCAAGACCATCAACGACCAGCATGGCCACGCAATCGGCGACCAGGTGCTGCGCCAGTTCGCCATGACCCTGCAGGACCAGCTGCACGATGGCGAGCTGTTCGCCCGCCTGGGCGGCGAGGAGTTCGTCATCGTCGTGCCGGGGCTGGCGCCTGAGCTGGCCAGGTTCACCGCCGAGCGCCTGCGCCGGGCGGTGCAGGACCAGCACATCGCGCAGCCCGGGCAGCCGCTGCGGATCACCGTGAGCATCGGTGTGAGCGGTTGCGCCGCCGGCACCCCGGCGCCCAGCCTCGACGAGCTGCTGGCCAGCGCCGACCAGGCGCTCTACCGGGCCAAGGCCCAGGGCCGTAACCGCGTCGAACAAGCCGATGGGCAGCGCCAGGTGGTGTGAGTCAACCGGCCAGCAGGTCCCAGCTCAGCTTGGCGATCAGCACGCACAGCAGCACCAGGAACAGCCCCCGCACGAACCCGGCGCCCTTGCGCACCGCCAGCCAGGTGCCGGTCAGCGCGCCAAGGACATTGAACAGCGCCATCGGCAGCGCGATGGCCCACAGCACATTGCCCGACGGGATGAAGAACACCAGCGCGGCCAGGTTGGTGGCGATGTTGACCAGCTTCGCCGAGGCCGAGGCATGCAGGAAATCCAGGGCGAAGAAACGGATGAACAGGAAGATCAGGAAACTGCCGGTGCCCGGCCCAAACAGTCCGTCATAGAAGCCGATGGCGCCACCGATCAGCACCGCCAGGCACTGTTCCTTGCGGCCAATGGCCATGGGTTTGTGCAGAGTGCCGAAATCCTTCTTGCAGAAGGTGTAGATGGCCATCAGCACGATCAGCACCAGCACCATCGGCCGCATCACGCTCGCCGGCACCAGGGATACGGTGGCCGCGCCGAGGAACGACATCACGAAGGCGCTCAGCGCCGCTGGCACGATCAACCCCCAGTCCAGCTTGACCTTGCGGATGAACGAACGCGCCGCGAACGTGGTACCGCACACCGAGGCCAGCTTGTTGCTGCCCAGCAGTGCCGCCGGCTGGGCGTTGGGCAGCACGTTGAACAGCGCGGGGATCTGGATCAGCCCGCCACCACCGACGGCAGCGTCGATCAGGCCAGCGGCGAAGGCAAACAGCGAAAGCAGGGCAATATCCATCATCTCGAAGGTCCAGGCGGCACAAAACAGGCTGCCAGACTAATCAAAGCGCCGTGCTTGTGTTGAAATGCCATATTGCGAAAACTGCAACAAGGAGCCCTTGCATGGCGCTGGACATGCTGCGTGAAATACAAGCGTTCGTCAGCGTTGCGCACAAGCGCAGCTTTGTCAGCGCCGCCCGTGCCCTGGGCCGTTCGCCCAGCGCAGTAACTCGTGCGGTGCAGGCGCTGGAGGACAACAGTGGCGCCAAGCTGTTCAACCGCAGCGCCAGCGCGGTGTCATTGACCGAGGCCGGCGAGCGTCTGCTGCCTCACGCCGAACGCTTGCTGGATGTGCAACGTGATGCCGCCGACGAGTTGGCCGCGTTGACCGGCAACGCCAAGGGCTGGATCCGCCTGGCCGCACCCGAGGTTCTGGCCCAGCAGATATTGCCGGGAGTGCTGGCCGAGTTCTCTCGTCGCCACCCTCATGTCACCCTTGACGTGCAGTACAACGATCAGGCTCTGGATCCGCTGCAAGGCAAGCTGGACTTCGTGATCCGCGGAGCCTTCCCACAGTCCAGCGAACTGATCGGTTACCCGCTATGGCGTTACCGCCGCCACCTGTACGCCAGTCCTGAGTACCTGGCGCAGGCCGGCACGCCCCAAGGGCTGGAAGACCTGGAACGGCATGCGCTGATCCTGCACACCGCGCCGCGCATCCTCAAGGCCTGGCATTTCAGCAAGGATGGGCGCATCTCCAGCCTGCGCCCACGGCCGCGGCTGCGCCTGGGCTCAGGGGTGGCAGTACTGCAAACCACCCTGGCGGGCGCCGGCATCGCGCGGCTGGCCGATTGGCTGGGGGAACCGGAGGTGCGAGCCGGACGGTTGGTGCGGGTCTGCCCCGATTTTCACCTGACATCCAGCACCGGGCACGACCCGCAGATGCATGCCGTGTACCCCGCTGGCGACCTGCCGGCACGGGCTCGCGAGCTGCTGCAGGCCCTGCGCGATGCCCGTCCGCGCCTATGGGAACAGCCCTGAACAGGCCTGCTCAATTTCTGCTCAATCTAACAGAGTGCTTGCCAATACTGGCCTGTAGCGTTTTATCCACAGACCTACCCACGATTTTTGTGGACAGTTTCCGCAAGCCTTGAAGGAAAAATTACAAGCGCAGCAAGGCCACGTTGGCCAGCTTGACCAACTCGATCCATTCGCTTGCGCTGATCACACCGGAACGCTCCAACTCTTCGGCACGGCGCAGTGCCTGATCGTAGTCCTCTTCGTGGAGGATGCCCTCGCCGAGAAAACGACCGCGCCACTCCAGCATCGCTGCAGTGCCTTTCTTGCATTCCATAGTGTGTATTGTCTCCAAGGCAAGTGAATGGCCCGTGTGCCCGGGCCCTTTGATTGGGGGCGGGAGATTACACGAGCGACTTGCACTTGAGAACGACTTGCAGCTACCGCTTGTCTAGACGACTGCGGTATTCGGCGGGAAAACCGGGAGGGAAGAGTCTGGCCCGCCATTGCGCCAGGCGGGCCGGGACAGGAAAAAGTTGCGGCTCAGCTTGGCGGAATGGTGCCCAGCAGGCCAATCATGATAGTCAGCAGCAGAAAACCACCCAGAAACAGCGCGAGCTTGCCCATCGGAACCTCTACAGTGTGATGACGTAACGGCGGGGCTGGCCGCTGCGGTAGTGCAGCGGGGCAGCCTGCCCAGCGCACACCGGATTGGAAGGCTGGGCCTGGGCGTATTGTCCGGCAGCGGCTGATACGGTTACAGATTCAGGTTCGTGGAAAAAAAGCGGATCAGATGGTAATCGACCATCGCGGTGCAAGCCCGCTCCCACGAGTGCACAACGTGAGGTCAACGCGGTCGGCGTGGGAGCGGGCTTGCCCCGCGATACATCCGCGCAGGCAACACACCTATGCTACGGTCCGAAGCCCAGACAAGGAGAACCACCGCAAATGACCGCGCTCGCCAGCAACGCCGCCCTGCTGATCATCGACATGCAGAACGGCATCAACCACCCTCGCCTGGGCCGTCGCAACAACCCCGAAGCCGAACAGCGCATCAGCGAACTGCTCGCCTTTTGGCGCGCGAGCAAGCGCCCGGTGGTGCACGTGCGCCATATCTCCCGCGATCCGGATTCGGTGTTCCGGCCAGGTCAGCCCGGCTGCGAGTTCCAGCCCGCCTTCACCCCGCAGGCGAACGAGGCCGTGTTTGAAAAACACCTGCCCGACGCTTTCTGCAACAGCGGCCTGGAACACTGGCTGCACCAGCGCGGCATCCAGCAACTGGTCATCACCGGCGTGATCACCAACAACTCGGTAGAGTCGAGCGCACGCTCGGCGGGCAACCTGGGGTTCGCAACGGTGGTGGTGGGCGACGCCTGCTACAGCTTCGACCAGCATGATCTGCAAGGCCGGCTGTGGCCGGCGGAGGATGTCCATGCCCTGGCGCTGAGCAACCTGGCCATGGACTATGCGCGCGTTCTGGACAGTGCGGCGGTGCTGGCCGCAGGCTGATCACGCCAGCGCGCGCAGCTTGGCCAGCGGCACCCAGCCGAGCTCGCCATTGCTCACCCGGCGACACCAGGCCCAACCATTCAAGGGGCGCAGGCTATCGAGCTGCTGGCCGGGGTCGACGTCCAGTTCATGGGCCGAATAGGCTTCCAGCGCCCTGCCCTGGCCCACGCCCAGCCGTTCGATGAACTGGGCTGGCACCCACCCTGCTGCCTGGCCCTGGCAACTGCACAGGTACCAGTCCTCCCACTGCTCGTCGCCCTCGTAGCGCTGGCCGATCTCCAGCAGCGTGCCACGGGCGAAGGTGATGGGCGCAGGATACTCATTGCGGTGTGTCTCGATCACGACGTACTTCACAGGCCTCTCCCTGGCTGCGAAAAGCGTCGATGCTAGTCGAAGGGCCTCTACAGCACCATGACCATTTCATGCCAGGCCATGCCGCCATGATCGGAAGCCGACGGGCGTACATAGGCGTAGCCCATCTTCTCGTACAACCCGACATGGCGCTCCTTGCACATCAGGTGGATGGTGGCCTTGCCGCGCTCGCGCATCTGCGCGACGAAGCGCGCCATCAACCGGCTGGCATGGCCCTGGCCCTGGTACGCGGGGTCAAGCACCACCGACATGATCACCACATTGGGCGCCTGCGGGTCATGCCCGACCAGTTCCTTGAACGCCTCGTCCGACATCACCACCTGGTCGGCGCAACCGCTGTTGATGAAGCCGATCACCTGGCCCTCGGCCTCCAGCACGAGGAAGCCCTCCGGGTACAGGGCGATGCGCGTGGCGATCTTTTCCCGGGTGGCGGCTTCGTCGCCTTCGTAGGCGCTGGTCTCGATCTGGTAGCAACGATCCACGTCGCTGGAGGCGGCCTGGCGGAATGTCGGTGTGCTCATGGGGGCGGAGTCCGGATAGCGGGAAACAGGGGCGACATCCTAACGGAAGTCGCCGCCCTGCCACAGGCTCGCCATGTCACCTACACCGAACGGGTAATCCCCCCATCGACCCGCAGGTTCTGCCCGGTGATGTAACCCGCGCCCTCGGAGGCAAGGAAGCTGACAGTGGCCGCGATTTCCTCGGCCTTGCCGTACCGCTCCATGGGAATCCGGCTACGGAATTCCTCCTTCTCCGGCAGGCTGTCGATGAAGCCTGGCAGCACGTTGTTCATGCGGATATTCTCGGCCGCGTAACGGTCGGCGAACAGTTTGGTGAAGGCCGCGAGCCCGGCACGGAAGACGCCGGAGGTCGGGAATGCCGGATCCGGCTCGAAGGTGGCGAAGGTCGAGATGTTGATGATGGTCCCGCCCTTTTGCCGCTGCATGATCGGGGTCACCAGGCGGGTCGGGCGCACCACGTTGAGGAAGTACACCTCCATGCCCCGGTGCCAGTCCTCGTCGCTGAGTTCAAGCACCGGCGCACGCGGGCCATGCCCGGCGCTGTTGACCAGCACATCGATACGCCCCCATTGCTGCATCACGGTATCGACCAGACGCTGCAGGTCCTCTGCCGACTGGTTGGAGCCCGTCACACCGATGCCGCCCAGCTCGGCCGCCAGGGCCTCGCCCTTGCCCGAGGACGACAGGATCGCCACCCTGAAACCGTCGGCAGCCAACCGCCGCGCAGCCTCCGCGCCCATGCCACTGCCACCTGCGGTGATGACTGCCACTTTCTGAGAAGACATATGCCGCTCCTTCCGGGAGTTGATCAAGTGGGCCCATGAAGCCAGAATCCGGCTCAACGCACCAATCACGAATACTGGCAGCAGCCTGCAGGAAATCTACTGGATGAGCGCGCCCAAGCGACGCAACGCCCCCGCCATCGTCAATCACCTGGTGGCCTTCGAGGCCGCCGCCCGCCTGGGCAGCTTCCGCGCTGCCGCCGACGAGCTGCATGTCACGCCGGGCGCGGTCGCCCAGCAGGTGCGCACCCTGGAAGACAAACTTGGCCGCCCCTTGTTCGAGCGCCTGCCCCGTGGCCTGCGGCCCAACCGGGACGGCGCCGACTACCTGGCCCGCGTGCGCCTGGCCCTGGAGATCATCGAGGACGCCACCGGCGAACTGCTGGAGCGCGACAACCAGCGCGATCCGCAGCAGGTCCTGCTCAGTACCACCCCCGCCTTCGCCAGCCGCTGGCTGATCCCGCGCCTGGGGCGCCTGGCCGAGGCGCATCCGCAGGTGGCCCTGATGATCGACGCCTCCGACAGTACCCGCCCCCTGAACGGCAAGGGCGCAGTGGACCTGGCCGTGCGCTGGGGAGCGCCGCCCTTCGCCGACGCCTACGCCCTGCCCCTGCTGCCCGGCGTGGCGGTACCGGTGTGCGCGCCGGGGTTGCGCGGTGAGCACCCTTGGCGGCAAGCCGCGGAGCTTGCGCAACACCCGCTGATCTCCGACAGCCACAACAACTGGAAGCGCTGGTTCGACCACTACGCGTTGCCCGGCACACGGTTCAACGGCCCGGTGTTCTCGCAAACCATCCTCGCCATCGAGGCCGCCGAGCAAGGCATGGGCATCGCCTTGGTGCCGCGCCTGCTGGTGGAGAATGCCCTGAAAGCCGGGGCCTTGGTGCTGGCGCTGGAAGGCCATGAATTGCGCAGCGACGCCGGCTTCCACTTGCTGGCCAGCCATGCGCCGCTGGCAGGCTCGGCCGCCGAGCAGGTGGTGAACTGGCTGCTGGCCCAGGTGAACGCTGATGCTCAAGCACTTTCAAATCATGACTCTTTGATTTAGCGGGCTTTAGTAATCTGCGTGGGAGCGGCCACAACCTGCCGCAGGAAGCGCCCGAGGCGTTCGTCAAGGCGGTGGTGGATGCGGACCACCTCTAGGGGCAATTGCAACATATCGTTTCAGTGGCGCGTGTTGGGTGCCGGGCAACACGGATTATCGCTACGACCCGTCTTTTACGCGGCAGGCCTTGTACTTCGGGGCCTGCCGCAAAATGAGCGGAAGCATCCCGAAACACTCACCCAAGCCATCCTGTAAGACGCCTCTTTTGTCGATGTAGGACGTTTCTACGGGATTGTGAGCCAGTGTATGAATAATCAGTATTGGCGGGAGAATTGACCTGATACCGTCGAGCCTTTCTTACAACGGCACGGATGCCCACGACCAACGAGTACAGCATGGACAACTACGACAGCTCGGCACTTGGACTGCAAAAATGCCTGTTGAACCTGCGAAGGGATCATGCCCGGATGAAGGCGTCAGGAGAGCTGGAAAGAGCGGCGATACTGGCGCAGGTGATCGGGCGAATGGAACAGGGATTGAAGGAGGCTTCCCAGGGGAGGAAGCCCGAGACGTTGCAGTGAAGTGATGCCCGGCGGATGGCGATGGATATGCGGTGCTCCGCGCACCCCATCGCTCATCCCCGAAGCAGGGTCAACAGCCAGGCGGCATTGCCGAAGGCGCCCGCAGACCAACGTTCCAGTTCCAGGGTACGCCGCCCTCCTTGAAGCGACGGCACACCACCTCATCGTTCAACTCGAACATGCCCTTGGCCAGATGTCGGCCTGCTCGCGGAACGTCTTCAAAAGCAAGGTAGTTGCGGTCTTGCCCATAGGCCAGCCATTGCGCCTGCCCCTCGGCCCGCGGCTGGCCCGTGCGGATGAACGAACCCCAGTATTGGTTCAAGGCTTCGCTGAAGCGCGCCTCGCCACGGGTCAGCGGAGGGCGCGGCCAAGCGGCCGGCGTACGGTCGAAGGTAGCGAAAATGTAGGGGATTTCCGCCGCATGGAACGCGTGAAGCTTGGCTTCGTTGGTCGCGCGGTAAGCGTGATCGAAGTAATAGAAGTAGGCAGGCTGGCCAAGTTCGGTCTGTTTGCGCACCAGCTTCTCGGCCGTCCAGCCGTACATGGCGTCCCGAACGGCGGTCTGGACACTTTCTGTCATCGCGGATGACGGATGCTGACGCAGGAACGCATCGGCAAGGTCCCCATACCGTGCCCGGATGGTGGCTTCATACGCCTGCGCAGTGGCCGGAGCCGGCGGAGCCAGGAACGGCAACGAGCGGATTTCGCCGTCATTGAAGCCCGCCAGCAGCGGTACCGGTGCCTGCTCGCCGCGGTTGAAGGTCTCGACAAGCTGGCGCGGCAGAATCTTGCCATCGACAGTCCCCGATGGCATGAAATGGATTGCCTCGGCAGCCCTGACCAGCGCCATTGCCTCCATCTTGCGCAGGCCCGCGATATCCAGCTTCAGGCGCTGCGCCAATCGCCGGCCGCTCTCCTGTGCCGGTACATCGCCATGGCTGGAGCGTTGCAACTCAGGCGTGGAGATCATGTAGGCGCTCTGCGCCACAGCCTTGTGAAACAGCCCTCGCGCCTGGGGCGAAGCCATCAGGTAGAGCACGCTGAGACCACCTGCGGATTCCCCCGCGATGCTTACATTGGATGGATCACCACCAAAAGCCGCGATGTTGTCACGCACCCATTTCAGCGCCTGGATCTGATCAAGCAAGCCATAGTTGCCCGAAATACCCTCAAGGTTCTCGGCGCTCAATTCAGGGTGGGCCAAGTAGCCCAGCACGCCGAGACGGTAGTTGATCGTCACCACAACCACGCCCTGGGCGGCCAGCGCCGCACCATCATAAAGGCCATCGTTGCCGGCACCGGCCATCAGGCTGCCGCCGTGGATCCAGACCATGACCGGCGCCTTCTCGACCTTCACCGGCGCCCAGATGTTGAGGTACAGGCAGTCCTCGGACATCTTGGCCAGCGCTGGCGCGTAAAGGCTCGGGGTGGCCGGCCTTGGCTGGGGGCAAGCGGCGGCGAAATCGTCCGCGACACGCGTCTGTGTCCAGGCCGACAGCGCCACCGGCGCCCGCCAGCGCAGCGGACCGACCGGCGCCTGGGCGTAGGGCAAGCCCTTGTAGGCGGTCACGTTGTCGATGACGACACCCTGGACCGGCCCTGCCGGTGCCTGGACCAGCGTCTGCGCGACGGACTCCGCCGAGACCGCCAATAGAACACTCAGTACCCCCAGGTGCAGCCTCTTGATCATGGTCGATCTCATCCTGCGTTCTCCTTGCGAGACTTAAATGATGCAACACGCCAGCGGCCCGGCCAGGGCTCGGACAGTTCGGGAAACTGCCCCACAGCCGAAACCGTGGGGCATCCTTGTCATGGATACCCTCCCTGGCGGCAAGCGAAGCCCAGCGCGGCCTCGGCCTACTCGTTTCCTCCTTGGACACACATGCCTTCCATGGGCGGCGGCCATCCTAGAACCCATTTTTTGCTGGATTATTTCAATCGAACGGGTTGTTGCGACGCAGGGCGATCAGACCCCTCCATGCGCTCATGCGCACGCGCCATGCCCGATTTCAGCGCGTTTTTCTAACCCAATGATCAGCTCAAACGCCGAATCGGCTTTTAATTCAAAGACCTCGGGTGATTTGGTACAGACTATGCAAACGTTTGCTCCGAGCCATTGAGCGAACAATCGCTGCAGCTCTCGACACATCGCAGCCCCCAGGGGCTTACCACTGCATGAACAAGGATTTTCAATGCACCGACCGTCTTTACCCGCAACGGCCCGCTCCCCCCTGGCTGCCAAACTGCTACTGGGCGCTGTTACGGGACTACTCAGCGTCACCACCCAGGCCCAGGATAATCCCCCCAGCGAGTCGGCCCAGGGAGAGACCTTGAGCCCGGCCGCCGCGCCGGCCAAATCGGGACCCTACCTGTCGGACTGGTACAACCAGAACTTCACCCTGATCGGCACCAAGGACATCAGTTTCGGCCCCCGCCCTGTCGACGATATCTACCTCGAATACGAGTACTTCGGCCGCAAGGGGCCGTTCGAGCTGTACGGCTACATCGACATCCCGAAGATCCTCGATATCGGCAACAGCCATGACAAAGGCGCGTGGGACCACGGCTCACCGCTGTTCATGGAGCATGAGCCGCGGATCTCCATCGACTACCTGGCCGGACGCAGCCTGGCCGTCGGCCCGTTCAAGGAGTGGTACGTAGCTTTCGACTGGATCTACGACCACGGCAGCAACAGCGCCAACCGTGCCAATACCCTCTACAGCGGCCTGGGCACCGACATCGACACCCATTCGCGGGTCAACCTGTCGGCCAACTTCTACGGCCGCTACCAGTGGGAAAACTATGGCGCCAGCAACGAGTATTCGTGGGACGGTTACCGGGCCCAGCTCAAGTACATCGTGCCCCTCGGCAAGTTCGACAACGGCGCCTCGCTGACCTATATCGGTTTCACCAACTTCGATTTCGGCTCGGACCTGCACAAGGACAATCCCAACCGCACGGCCAATGCCACGGTATCCACCAACGTGTTGCTGTACGCCTTCACCCACCTGCGCTTCACCCTGGTGGGCCGCCATTTCCACAATGGCGGCAACTGGCAGGACGGCAGCCAGCTGAATTTCGGTGACGGCGATTTCCGCGGTCGGTCCGATGGCTGGGGGTATTACGCCGGGGTTGGTTATCAGTTCTGATTACCTGGGCCATGGAAGCTTGCATGCGCGTGATGCACCGTCTATCCCCATGCTCGCTTTCAAGGCCCGAGCCACCTGACCCGCTGGCGCTGCCCGCCACCGCCTTATGGTTTTCTGGTCGACTCGGGCTTGATGCCGCCCATCAAGAAAACGGCCGCTGGCCCTATCAGCCAACTCACCGTCGTGCCGGGGCTGACCGTCGGAATCATAAAATAAGCGGCCAACAGGGCTACTCCTGCCCATATACGTCTGCGTGGCGTGAACCACTCTCGGACCTTATCCAATCTTTTGCCCATTAGCGCTCACTCTCCCTATCGCCTGCCGTACTGCGAGGTTCCAGGGGACCAAGATGGCCGGGCGGCGACAACTCAAGCCTGAGCCACTCCAGGTACTCGAGAATCTCAGCGTCATTACGTTTGCAATATGACCATTTATGCTGCTTTGAAACCGATATGAACCCCGCCTGCTTGAGAATTTCAAGGTGCCGGCTCGCTGTGGGCTGGGCAATACCCAACGCACTTGCGATAAGGGTCATGCAGACGCCGAACTCGACGGGGTCTGCCGACCATTGATCGGCGAAGTGCTCACGCGGCGCTGCGAGCAAGCGAAGGATCGCCATGCGGACCTCACTGCTCATCGCTTTCATCTGTGTTGATCTGTCCATGCCCGCATCATATAGTCATTTAGCTAAATGACAATGTGAGGTGAGCCATGTTGGATCTACCCTACGCATCGAGCATCGAAGGCAACACCGTCAGATGGGGGAAATTGGGGACAGGCGTGCCGCTGGTCGCTATCCACGGCACCCCCTTCTCTTCGCAGGTATGGAGGCGCGTCATACCGCACCTCGCTGACCGCAGAACCGTGTATTACTTCGACCTGGTTGGCTATGGCCTGTCTGAAATGCGGGAGGGCCAGGACGTTTCATTGGCGATTCAGAACAACGTCATGGCTGCGCTTTTCGAGGAGTGGGGCATCGAACGCCCCGACGTCCTGGCCCATGATTTTGGCGGCGCGACAGCGCTGCGCGCGTACTACCTGAACGGTCTGCGCTATGCGTCCCTCACCCTTTTTGATGCGGTGGCCCTGGCCCCCTGGGGCTCGGCGTTCGTACAACATGTCCGTCAACATGAGGCCGCTTTTTCCGGGATGCCCGACTACATGCACCGCGCACTGCTGGCCGCCTATCTGCAAACCTCTGCGGCCAATCCACTCAGTGACGAAGCCCTGCAGGTTTACAGCGCACCATGGCTGGGGCCGATTGGCCAGGCGGCCTTTTACCGCCAGATCGCGCAGATGGATCAGGTCTATACCGAGGAAATTGAACCGCTTTACGGGAAGCTGGATTGCCCCGTGTCAGTACTTTGGGGCGCGGAGGACGCCTGGATTCCGTATTCCCAAGGGGAGCGTCTTGCAGAGCTTATTTCCCAGCAGCCCTGCGCGCGAGTGGAGAACTCAGGCCACCTGATGCAGGAAGACAGGCCGGAAGCGATTGTAGCTGGGGTCTTGAAGCAGATTGAGCCTTGAGAGGTTCGCTGATCTTCTTCGGGCCAGTCGCACGGACCATCACCCGCCAAGAAGTCGAAAAGCTTTCCCCTCTTGAACTGGCCGAGGGTTAAAAGCGATTGCGAGCCTTTGGGTGGACACCCGAGCAAATCGCCAAGAAGGTTTTCCGGCAATCCGTGAAGGATCATAAAAAAGGCCCAGCCCAAAGCTGACGCTATAGCAAAGAACTCCAAGATTGCTTTGGTATCGACCTCCTTCAATTACTCAAGTGGGCGCTTGTCATGGCTATAAGGCGCATTGTTGGATGCCCGCGATGAGTCCGGCGGGCCTTGCCTGTGATCGCCTCGAAAGGGCCGGTTTTTGAGGTTGTCATCATGCTCCTCTGCTCGTGCTCTTCTGCTCAGATCGTCAAAAACGTCTGGAGAACCATTACTTTCAGATGGCTTGCCCCTCAACCTGTCACTATCTATCCCATACCTATCTCTGGTCATACACACCTCTCAACGCTCAGAAATTCCGAGCTAACTTAGTATGCACCCATAGCAATTGAAGAAATTATTTATCAGACCACCGGACATGACTGAACGAAACAAGGGAATTACGTTCACACGAACGCTACAGCCATGAATGACGTGCAATTCAAGAAGCTGCAGACCGATTTATGCAGTGCGCGATCGTCGGCGAAAAATGCGCAAGCCTATTGCAATGACCCAGTGGCCGAACAGTTCGATCATTGAAATCAACCTAATCAGGCGTATATCCGCCCCATCCCGCTGCAGTACTCTCCTCACTAGGCTGTTCGTACAGCTATATGCCGGCAAGGCACCATCGTACCCACAGCAAGCTCAAATGCGAAAAGCAGACCTACCTCCGCCCACCCATCACGAATGCTTTCGCCCGCAGCCCCAGACCAAGGCTCGACTCATAGCTCCGTTCGACCTGAAGTTGCAAGGCACCTGTGCAGTTCGGTCGTTATTTTTGCAGCGCCCTCCTATAAATATTTGTGTTTCATCAGTCCGCGAAGTTTGGGCTTGCACGTCGATACTTCTGCAGCCTTCAAGAACTTCGTCGTAATGACGAAAGCGAAGTGCTGGGCTTACCCAAAAGAGGGATAGATATTCATTTCGCTTAAATGCGACCAATGGGCGAATAACGCCCCCGAGTCACTGCACCCTAGAAAGCCGCCTTTTGAAGACGGCTCTGACCATCGTGATCACGATTTTACAGATTGCCCTTTGGCCCAGTGGGCCTTAGGTAAGCTTCGGTTAAAGCCGCTGACACCTGAGGGGACATTCTGAATTTCCCCGCCTTTGGATAAGAACTGTTCAATCTTTTGCTTCAGATGCAAATGCGCCTGATGCGTCGCGGATTCGTACATGTTCTTACCCCTTCGATGAGCCGGACGAATGCCGACTCGCTCCCCAATATACCCCCTTTACCCCGATTGCAGGCTAAAGACGCGATCGGGAACACGGTGTACGCGAAAGCGGTGGGTGAGCTGAAGGACGCCATGGACTTGGCATATTTGACGGTCCAGCGTCCGGCAGACGTACTGCAATGATCAGGGACGACATCGAGGACAAGGCCCTCGGCATAAAGCAGCAGAAGGCCCAAAAGAAGCTGCGGATCATGCTTGAGGTGGACGGAGTAGAGAGCAGTTTGGGCCGCTGATCAGAAAGATCCTGGAGAGCAACGCTCCGCACCGCTTCCCATACCTCTGCTGACTGATAACGATAAACGTGGCACGCCACCGATGCTTCGCCACCGATGGGACGATGCCCAGAACGCCACGAAGGAAGCTGTAGTAGCCGGAGACCAGGTGCTAGCGGGCCGGATCAGCCAATCCAGTTCCGCGACATTCGCCCGAAGGCGGTCTCGGAAATCACCAATGTCGACCATGTCAGCCTGCTGCTTGGCCATATCAAGGGCGACATCGCAGAGCGGGTTTCGCCGAGTTGGAGCCCTGGAGAAACCCAACAAATAGGGAAAGTGTCGGAAGCGCTTCCCATTCCCAAGGGTGTTCCCATGGGTAGTTTTACCATGCCCCAAAAACGCAAAAAACCCTGAAAAATCAGGGCTTTGAATGTGGCGGAAGCGTAGAGATTCGAACCCTTAACTAAGGTACCCCCTCAATTCCGGGGAACCGCTCCAGCAAGAAAAATACTACACCAACCCATCCAGCCCAGCAATACCGGGGCCTCCCCTTACGGGACAGCTCGGTGGCCAAGCATGCACCTGACTGCATACTTACAATTTCTCAAAAAATCATGCACTTGCTGTTGTCTGACACCGTCCACTCTTTCTGGCTCATACCGGCGGGCTAGGCTACCTGACTCCAACTGATTCTGGTCGTCGCGTAGCATGTCAAACCTGACTGCAGGAGGGGCTGCTCCCCTTCATTTCACCCATCATCGGCGACTAGTAGCCGACTGAAAGCTGACGTACTGAGCGCAAGCGGACTCACCTGGCTAGCCGCCTTTGTAGCACTGGCATCTAGTTGAGAAGCTTAGGCTCACCCATAAACTCAAGCCAATCCGTGTTGAACGCCGACGAGGAAGTGACCATGCCCAGGCTAGATAGCGCTGATTCATCAATCCGGTTGGGCGTCGAAGATTTCAAAGCCATTGCGACTGACGAGACTCGTACACTGTCAGTCAATCTCGCGACAGACATGCTTTGAGGTTCAAGGTCAATCTCCAAGAGCTGAGCCCAGCGAGCTCTCAAGAAGCGTTGCTCAAGCAGAATGTGCCCCCTCCCTAAATGCCTGCGGCAGCCTTGGTGGATGGGCATGGGTGGAAAAACGGAGGATGTTGCAATCATCAGCCAACGCCTTGATAGTCAGGGTATTACCGGCATCGACTGGAAGCTCTTGAGAATGTTGACGATGATGTGCAACGGCGTTGAGCACTATTTTTCACTCTGCCTGCATCAGACCTGTTTGATGGGCCCAAGTACCGGCAGCACAGCAACATTGAGCGCATGTTTGGCTGGCTGCAGGAGAACCGTCGGATCGTAACGCGGTTTGAGACGCTCGCGAAAAGCTACGCCGCCATGGCCTCACTGGCTTGTTCCATGTGGTGCTTGCGGCATCTCTTTTCGTATAGAGCCTAGGCCCAGCGGGAATCGCCGCTGAGACTGTGAGCTGCTATTCGCGACAATGGTGCTACTCCACCTGGTCATCGGACGATGCCTGCGTCACACATTGACCGCCAGGGCTATCGGGTCATTCCCTCTTAGCGAGACGAATAGGACAACGCCTATCAGCGTTTGCCCACATCTGCGTCGAAACGTATCATCTGCCGTCCCGCGCTCAGCCACATCAGCACCACGACTATGTCCCAATCCCATACTCACTCCCATCCTCTTGCAGTCGCAATTATCGAAGCGACAGCGAAGCTGATTGCCGACGTTGGGATAGGCGGTGCAACGGTCAGAAATATCGCGAAGCACGCGGATGTTTTGCCTCCTCAAATCTACAAGCACGTTGGGAACATCGATCAGCTGATGAATGCCGCAGCTTTTCATATGTGGCGAAATCATCCACACAAGGAAACCTGCACGCGTGATTCGATCGACAGACTCTACATGGCGATCGAGAGATTTATCGACTTCGGCCTGACCTACCCAGACCTATATCTACATGTCAGCAAACCTCGTGAAGTCAAGGGTTCAAGCTTTTGGAGCGCTCAGGTTGATGAACTGAGAGGATGCATCAGAGAGGTAGCCAAGGCGGGCCTATTGCACGTCAGCGAGAAACAAGCCTTGGAGCTTATCCAACCTTTCAGTGTCGGAATGATCTTCACTTGTCTGCACCATACCAGTCGTACTTCAGACATCTGCTGGCTAGCGCGTCAAGCAGTCAAGCCCTTGCTAAAAAAGGGAACGCAGCGCTCATCCTCTAACGAGGACGCCCCCGATCCCATCAGGAAGGCTCCCACACTCGCCGCAGAGCTAAAAGCCAATCTAGGCGTTGTAAAAACGCTGACCCTCGGAGAGCGCGCCCTGATGCGCGAATGGCTTGACCGAATCGCGTCAACATAAAGCCTACCCTCACTTCCTAACTGCAATCCCCCCGAAAAAACATCCTAGTGCGGTTTCAGCGATCCCAAGCATCGTTCGAATCGAGCAATCACGTATCCAGCTGCAGGCCTTAGGCTTGCGGCTCTCCTTGCCTTATAGGCCTAGGCCGCCGGGACAGCTCCCAAGCCGCAATCGGCCTAGGTAGCTGTCTAAGAAACCGAAAAAAACCTCGGAAAAAATATTTTTCCCCTCATTGACAAAACCGCATCTCGCTCCTACTCAACGCTGGAGCCCCCCTCCTAGTGCTACACAAGTTCTTCGAATGACTGCCAATGTCAGGGTGCCGCGGGCTAAAAGCCACGGATTACGTAATTTACAGACGCCCAACGTCCCTTCGACCACTAATAACACTGTTATATAACGATATATAACATCGAAACTGAAAAAATCGAATTAACCTTTTTAGTTAAAAATTGCTGCAACTGCACACAGTTGCATGCTTGTGAACTCATATGTAACCATTTCCTCAAGCAAGCAAATTTGGATTTGAAATGAACACCCTGCCGACACCCAGCGGGCCCACTTCCTTCGCCCCGCCAATGCTGATCCCGATTACCAAAAATGAGAAAAAAATCTTTACCCTCGTTTCTGGAGACAAGGTCATGGATGACTTTTTTGAAAACTGGTGCTCTCGATTAGCACAAAAAAAATCATTCAAAACAGTAAAGGCATATGCAGGGTACAACAGAGTATTTCTGGAGCTCCTTCAGTTCATAATGCATTTGCATGGTGGCTTGACCCCACTCTTGCTTAGCCAGACCATCGAAAATTACGAGAGCTACCTGGTATTTGGAACCTCCAGCGAAATCCCGATGATCGCTCAAGCAGCACACGTATTGGGCGATCGGAACTTGTCTGGTAGCTCTGTGGGTGTCGCTATTTCTGCCCTTAACAGCTTCGTCGATGCCAGCGAGCGGTTCAGGCTCGGAATGTTGGAGTTGGAGGCCCAAGGATATATTTCATCCCAGCATCTCTCTGGTTTCTCTCTTGCTCAGTCAGTGAAGATGGAAACAACATCGAGTGTTAGAAGCGCTATCAAACGAAACAGTTGGTTAGCAGGCTGTTTAGCTGGAGGAGCGCGACGCATCAAACGCGCAGGGCTTTCGGTCATTTCAAAACCATCCGCGTTGGCGCATGCAGACATGTACGGGGGGGATGAGTTCGCCTTCCCGATAGACAAATGCAAAGAGCTTATCGAAATGGCACCAAGCGCAAGGGACAAAATGCTTTGGAGCCTACTAGCGGCCACTGGTTGCAGATTCTCGGAAGCCGTCACCATGCTGAATGAGGATATTAAGCTCGACACAAACCCTATGCTGAACAGCATAAAAATTGTTGATCCGAATACGCGACGCAACGCTCTGATCGCATATTTGAGCCCATCAGAGATCGATGCCCTCCCACACAAAGGCCGAGCTCATACGCAGACGTTTTTGATCGAGCCGTTTGCATCAATGTTCTGGATCGCGCTAGAAGAGTACAAAGCAGAACTTCGCTCACAATTCTTTATGGTGCCCGTAAGGCACGACTTTTTGGTGAAAAATCTTGTTAATGGTGCTCCTATGCATAACAGCTACCAAGCGCTGTACGAGCGATTTAATAAGGCTGCGCTGAAGCTAACTCAGCGCTCGTATGGATTTCACTCCCTCAGACACATGTATGGTTACTATCTTGTAAATCATTGCCCCAATCCGAACCCACACAACAATAGAAAGTATGGGCTAGAGCTGAGCCTGGTTCAGCAATTGATGGGCCATGTGCTAATCAAAACCACACGAAGATACGCACGACAAGATGCGCACCTACTTCAAGCAACGATGGCCGCAGCAAACTTTGCTCGCCTATCGGGCGGTGCCAAGTCGGTTCTTCAGGCACGCATTGATTATCACCAGCAAGAAATTAAACAACTTCAGCAACTTGCCCTGGAGGCAGCATGATTAACCCTTCTCACACCGCTCCCATTTGGCTGATCGACGAAAAGGAAATCGGCCCTGCATTCGACATGGCAATGAGTGACATTCGACACCGATACTGGAAACGCTATAACAGACCGGACGGTGGGCGTAACCGTGCCTCCCTGCTATCCATTAACGATCTGGGCCCTCGTCCATTCTCTTCACTGACAGCCATTGACATTGAGCAACTACTCACATGCTGTTTCCCCGGCAGTTTCGACAAAGAAGCCATCATCAAATCTGTAATTCCTGATTTTATCGCCAGAAAACCAGTGCAAATCGTCTCTATGCTAAAGCTAGCTTTTTTAAGGCTATGGATGGAGAAGAAAATCATCTTGCCTCTCGCGTGGAGCAGCCCAATCCATGGCGATGATATTCTTGACGAAATTATTCAGGAGAGTGCTGACAGGCTTCCAATTCTCATCAAAATCAGGGCACTTAACCCTGTATCCTCGATTACTTACGAGGGCGCAATGACGAAGAAAGAACGAGACCTCAGAGCCGCACACTGGATGCGCCTTTTGTTGGCTTCAAATCTACAAGACCCTCAGACCTTTACAGCTGAAGTGGCACGTGATTTAAAGCTGCGAAGCTACGGCGAAAAGGCAGAGCTAGGGAGATTTTACACTGACGACTTCTCCGTATTTATCGCCAGTTTATCGAATAATCCTTGGATGCGCCAGACCGTAGATGGCATTTTGACCGAAAGCCGCGAACGTTCTAAGAATGCACGAGCACTGATCGAGCCTGTTATCCAGCAGAAAAAAGTCACTAAGTTACGTGAGAGAATGCTTGATAAAACCCTATCCTTCCTGGAAGGTTCAGAACACAGCATTGAGCAATTGGCGATAACTTTCGCCAACGCTTCAGATCTGAGTGGCGCCTTCCGAATTAACGACACTTCTGCCCCCCCTGGCGGCCTCGCCCTGCTGCCCGAAAAGGTCATAAAATTTTGTCAGATGATCAACATCACCTTCAACTCTTTCGTGAAATCCAGGAGGTTGGAGAGCCCTAAAAATCACTATAGGTCGCTCTATCTGCTACTCGCTTACTGCGGCCCATATCTGTACAAGTTTTTCATGAACCGAGACGGGAACCTAGACTCATACCCAACCACGTTCAATGATTTCACTTGCGCAATCTACATCACAGCGGACGCTGACCTTCTTAGAGAGGTCGGAGGTTATGAAAAGGAATTACCAGAAACCCTCCTCACTCTCATCAACACAGTTATCGAGATCAACCAGAACACACCTGACACTCAATACCAGAGAATCTACCCCATTGATAACTTCATCGACTATGTAATTTCTCAGTCGACCGTCATTCCTGATGCAGACAAAGTAAGAAATAGTTTCTCGCCTGAGTGCTACCCAAAACAGGTAAAACGATGGGGCACTGACAAAAAACCTATTCCTAGAGCATATTTTTCATCATTTCTTAGCATGATGTATTCACTCGAATATTTAAACATGCATTTGAATGCGATGGCGGACGGTACTGAACCTGGCGTAGTGTCGGGAACGCTCAAGTGGCCGACGTTGAGCGAGCTCATACATGGTTCTGACTGGTCAGGGCTGTGGGGGACTGGGGTAATGAGCTGCGAAGGTGTCGACCTCAAAGCTTTGAATTACACCCCAATCTTCTACCACAACGGGAAACCCCGTCCTTTCACGTATATCCCAAGATTCTATCGAATCACAGACATGCATATCAATGGTGAAATTCAGCCACGCATCATCATGAATGATACGCGAACAGTTTTACTGATGTGTGAAACGGGCATCCGCCAGCATCACTTGCTTTGGCTAGACGTCGACAGATATGCAAACTACGTTGAACGCAATATGAAAAGGCCTATTGCCCCGCTGCTGGTGAGTACAGACAAAGCCCATGGCGAATGGACTGCAATTGTCTCTACCAGGGTTATCGAAATTTTGGACAGGCAATACGCTTGGTATCAGCGCTGCACCGAACCAAGCTTCCGCGAGCCCATCTGGTATAATATGACATCAGGCTCAAAGTTTGGAAAACTTCGACCGTTGTTTAGAATTTCCCGAACCCAAAGCGGATGGGCGAACTATGAGCCGTACCGCCTCTTGCTTCTTTGTCTGCAGTACTTCTATAAATTTGAATTGGGAGACACTCGTTGCCCAGACATCGTTTGGTGTAAACCTCCGGCGGGATCAAATGGCGAAGCAATACAGATCGGTGATCACTCGGTGAGCAGCCTTTCATCTATAACAGCCAGTACGTTAACTAGCGACTATACACCACATGGTTTGCGTGCAGGATTTGTCTCTGAGGCGATCAAGTTTTTACCTCCAAGCATTGTAGGGCAGTGGCTTACAGGACAATCTGAGCCGTTGGTATCTTATTATTCTGTATTCGATGAAAGCGACTTAGGAATGACGCATCAGCAGTTGCTGTGTATGTCTCTGATGAGCAATCAACAGAAGCTGGCTGCGGGAGACTTTCCCGAGCTTGCTGAGGCGATCTCCAAGCTTAACAAGGCAATTAAAGCTGACATCGAGACTGACCCAGCATCTGCAATTAGCAAGCATAGACTCATGAGCCTGGCAAGTGTTAAACGTGAATCCGATACTGGCCTAGATCGACTGATTGCCAAAGAAGTTAGTGAGTTTGCGTACAACACCACTCATATCTGCCCGTTCAATAATAGTTGCCCACAGGAGGTTCTCGATCTACTCGGGGAGCCCCAGTGTTGTTCCGGCTGCCAGTTCGCTATTCGAGGGGTGGCGCATTTACCTGCGATTTCGGCGAAAAAAGACAAATACAAAGAGTTAATGGCGAGCACGTTAACCCTTATTCAGGAATATCTGACCCGTAAGCCATCGGCGCGAATTAATACCGAGCTTGAGCAACTCGAAGCGGAAAATGATCGCTTCGCCCGCGAAGCCTGCCTACTCGAAATTATCGAGAACCAGCTGATAAAGATGCATGAGAACGGATTGAATCAGGAGTTGATGGTCAAAGACCGTCAAGAAATTGTGCGGCACTATGAGCACATTTCTCTTCCAGAAGAAGCCCGCCTTCTGAAAAGACTGATCGACGTGCAGAACTTCCCGGACGCTTCCTCTGAAGACCTAAGCATGCAACTCGCACACCTGCGACATATTTTGCTTATGAAAGAGGGCGACATGTCCAAGATCTTAGGGGTAGATCATAACAAAGCCACACCTATAGCCACAAAAGTCTCTGCACAGATCAGCGGGATGATTGCATCTGGAGCGATCGATGAATTTGAGCTTTTTGGAATTACCTCAGGCGACTCTAACGCAATCAAGAAAATCATCTCAGCACCTGAGAAAACCAATCTACTAACACACATCGTAGCTTAAAGAGATTTGCAATGAATACAAAAATTAAAAAATCACCCACTAAAAAGTCTACATTTGATCGGTATGTACGAGAAAGATCCGAACATACAGAAGGAATCCTTAAAGCCGCATTGCGAGTTGTAGATGCAACCCGCTACGGGAACATTACAGACTTCTGCAAAGCACTGGCAATTGTAGCGTCAGAGATCAGGCAAGCCAAATCTAGCGATCCAAATACGCCATTCTTCAACAAACAAGCTCGCAATTTTAGTTATATAACTCTACTTCGAAATAAAAACTATAGGCGATTGGTAGATCTAGCATTTGAGCAAGGGCGAGTACAGATCGAAGAGCCAGAGACGATCTCTGAAGAGACGCTACTGAAAATCTCTAGCCTTCAAGGCCAAGTAAATCTCTTGAGAGACCGGCTCAGTAGCATCAGGACTTCTGTAAATTCAAACGCCCTCATTGATACTGCAGCCCAAGATACCATTAGCCAGCTCACAACTTTTCTCGCCACCACCATCTCAGTCTACAGCTCCATGCGCCATCGATTTCAGACGTTAACTAGAATTAGAGAGTCTCCAACTGAACAACATAGGATTCCTGGCCTATATGACGCAAAGGGCCTAATAGCTGATCTTGAGGCGGTGCACACAATAGAAAATGGCAGAAGCTTCTTAGAACAGCTCTCTAAGTCCAACAAGGCTATTGAGTAGAAATGCGGTGCTTGCGCACCAACCAGACATTACATCCTAGACCACCCAGTCAATGTTTGATGGTTCTTCCTGGGATGTATAGTCTGAGTTGGACTAAACCGTTTCGCTGTAGCGATTGCCAATTCTTGGAACCAGATGAAGCCGATCGCTACCGAAGCCCAGGCAATCAATAGGCCACCGAAGAATAGAGCAGCAATAACAAAAATAGCAAAAAGACAAATACGAATTTCCAAGAGCGCACGAAAGCCTCCAAGCTGCCATCAGGCAACGTCAGTATTAAGAGTCCAGATACCATGCACTCATGCTATCTGTAATACTGGAGGTTGCAAGCCCGCACGGCAAACCAAAACGCCACCACCCCTTCTCACACAGGCATCTTTCGTCGACTATTTCACGGCACAATAATATGACATAAAGTCGGCACGCGCCGTCAATACTCTGTTATTGTTTTCCACCAGCACCGGCAAATCAACAAGTTAAGAATCCACCAACAACCAATTTTATTCCATATAATATCCAATTAACTTGTCAATATTCGTTATTTATTTTAGCCTTAAGCACTTTTTGAATGACCATAATTTTTCCGACCTCTCTGACAGGCGGTATCAGGAGCGTCGCCGCAACCTCTCCATACGCGCTCCTAGAAGAACGAAAGCCAGGCCGTATCGAAACGCCAGAGATCACGCATTGATCGGATTGCCAGGTTTCGGTCATTAAATGACTAGTCGAAGCAACCGCGATCTTCAATGTGCCGTACGCAATGAATAGGCGCCGTACAGCAGCATTGGCGGGCCAGATGGCGCCTCCCAACACGACCAGTTGCCAGAGGTCAGTCGAATAGAGGCCTCAACCATTGAGCCATCAGCCTTCGTGCGACTTCCCCTATTCTCTAGCTTTGGCGTGAAGGGAAGCTTACGATCAACCAAAACGTGAACCGACGTTTGTCGGCCACCCCGGTCGCGCACGACACCCGCACAAGGAAGTGAACCATGACAATGCTCGATAACGCTGTGTCCTCAATCCGCTTGGGTGTTGAGGATTTTAAGGCTATCTCAGCCGACGAGGCTCGCGCACTGTCTGCCATTCGAAACCTTTCTGCCGGCCTGCTACTGATGTTCAAGGTCAAGCTTCAAGAACTTAGCCCAGCTGACTCTAAAGAAGTGCTACTCAAGCAGCAGGTGATTCCGACTAGGGATGCCGATGGTAATCCGGTGTGGATAGGTAAAGGGGGAAAAACAGTCGATGTGGCAACAATCCAAGAACGCCTCGAAAGCCTAGGTGTGACAGGGATCGACTGGAGCCTTCTGAAAAAGCTAACCAGGATGCGCAACGACGTCGAGCATTACTACACAACTCTGCCTGCATCAGGCTTGGCTGAAGCTATGGCTGCCTCGTTTCATCTAATTCAACAATTCGTCCCGACCTATCTCAGGCGCACCCCAGTGGAGCTTCTCGGGGAAGAACTGTGGAAATTCCTGACGACCCAGGAGGTCTTTTATAAACGTGAGCTGGAACTATGCCAAGAGGCAAATAAGCAAGTGCCTTGGGGCCATGCTCTGCTCCGGGGCTCCTTCGATTTGATGCAATGCCCGGCTTGCAAATCAGCGCTCATCAAACCTCTGGCAGTTGTCGAGCCTTTATCAGAAATAGTCTTCGCTTGTACCTGCTGCGCGCATACTGCCACGTACGCGGAGGCAGTAGAAACCATTGCCACGATGCACCACTACCCAGATCTCTACTATGCGTTCGCCAGAGGTGGTGAATCCCCACTCGCGCGCTGTTCGTCCTGCGGGCACTTCAGCTACCAGACGGAAGAGCTGGAATGCCTACTGTGCCTTGATGACAGCCCATACCCAGCTTGCGCAGAATGTGGCGGAACGCTGGGATCGGAGATCGATTGGGACGACGACCTAACTCGACTGTGTGGCATGTGCCGCTATGCCGTCGAAGCCGACTAGCACCCGATCAGACTCGGCCTGAGCTGTAACTTCATACACGAAACATTGGCTCACGATGTCCTTCAGGAGAAGCATTGATGCGGATCGAAAAAACACCTCACTACTCGATACCCACCATCGCTGTCCTCCCCTATCGTCGATTTCACATTGGCTGGACATGGTATCTGCGAGCCCTGAAGCTGTTCCCAAGTGGCGAACTAATCTGGACACACCATTTTGTAGATAACGGCGAAGGCCACGCCAGGAGCTCCGTATTTCAAACCTACGGCGAAGCCGTAAAGGCCGCGGACACCTTTAACGTGCTTCACCCAGAGCGCGTGCGACAAGCAGAAGCTTCATCCGAATTGGCTGCCTCCACGATCCTGAAAGTGGGAAAGGCCCTGACGGCTGGCCGGCGCCTACGAGACGAGGAAGAGCTCATGGAGCAGGAAGCGATACGACGGAACGCCCACCTCCCTCGTCCAGCGGCCCTTGAGCTCCAACTCACCTCTCCCCACGAACGGTTGAGGAACGATCTTGCCGAGCAACTTGCAGTGGCGCCATATCTGCGGATCGTAGCGTTTCCGAGATTTCGGACATCCCTGCGCCTTACCGATAATTTGACATGGGAGCCTGCAGGAACCTTGAATTCGAAGCTGTCCCAGCTCTGCTACCGCGAGCGAATCGCGAGGGGCTTCGGCTTGTCAGGAGGTAACCACTGGGGGCGCACCAAAGCACATATCAGAGCGGAATTGCTGCCCAGGGCCAATCAACTGCTCCAGATCGCAGGAGTTAAGCGGATGCTGGCGGAAGCAAGGGCACGCGGACAACGCGTTCTGGTTATCGGTAGCTTTGTCTTTTGGTACGAGGAGGATGCGTCGCCGAGGTGGGTGGTGAAAAATGCTGGCAGTGGGTCTGCAGGCAGCGAAAGTGAGACGCTCTGGCATGAAGGCACGATTCTGTCCAGGAACCATGGACGAATTGTTGTGCTGCCTTATGTCAAAGAGAACGGTGAGCGAGTTCAGGGCCACACCAAAAACGCGCCTCAGGACGGAAAAGCGTTACCGAGACATCCTGATGACTACGTCGAACTTCCCTTTGAGGTGCTCGAAGGCGATTTGATGATAGGCCTGTTTGGCGAGCTGAGTTACGAATGATGCTCTCGGCAAGATCACACTCTCACGTCTGATCTGGGGCTCTTCGATGCTTAATGGAGCGCGGATTACCCCGCTTCGCTGCCAGTTGCTCAGCCATCCAATTCGAGGCTGACTCAAATTCCCGCATCATAGTGGCGTACTCGGTATCGCTCAGCATTGCCGGACGCTTCTCTGACTTTTTCATGATGCCCTCCGGCCTATTCCAGCAGCGAATGTGCGGCGGCTCGTCCAGGTTGAGCGAGCTACACGCCCAGATCTACAGCGAACATAACATCTCGCAGCTCAGGCGTCCCTTGATGCTCCGCCAGCAATTTGCGCAGAAGGTACTCAGCTAGATACGACCGAAGCCGAAAACGAATCTCGACGTACGACTCTGCGGTTTCGGCCTCTCGGACAAGGCCCCCGAGCAGCAAACCCTGCGTCAACAGTCTCAGCACTTCACGACTTGCAACGCTGTCGTAGAACCGAGTCAACTGATCGAAACCGCTAGCACGCCTATAGCCAGCCAGCGCTTCCTGCAGAATGAAGCCCAGCGACTCACCGTATACATGCCATGCGTGTTGCCAAACCAGTTTCTCTGCATCAATGTTCAACAGCAACCTCATTGCCAGCCACGTCGCCGCACCAAAAAACGCGGCCCGATGGTTATCAAATCACCATGATGATCCAGTTTATGCATATCGAATTCGACCTCAACCAAAACGATTTGGAAAGCCTCCTACGCCACTGTCGCACCTTTAAGCCTGCAAGTGATGACGCTCGAGAGGATCAGCGCCTCGAAGACGCTCTGGAAGCCCTGGAACATGCCCTTGTGGCCGCTAATGCACCACACTGAGCAAAGGTCATTCGCCACTCAGCCCGTAACGAGCGTGCTTCAGAGCCAGCAGCCCTTCTGCGGCTTCAGCTTGTTACCCCCGAATTTTGGGCGTAGTAACCCGAATCTAGAGCCGGTGTACGGCTCAAAATTTTTTTGCCTGTAGAAGCTTCATTTTGGAGTCAAAGCGAAAGCGGCGGCCTTGCCGCCGAAGTAACGATCTCCCCCTCCCCCGCGGCCTGCCGGCTGATGCATCCGGCTAGAAAACCGAATACCTTCAGATCAACATCAAGAGCAAAGGCCAGAGCAGAAAAGCGAAAAGCAGAGCGGATTTTTCCTGACAGAGCGGCGAGGCTCAGGCACCGCAGCTTTTCTCTTGCTCTCAAATATAAGAACTCCGTCTCGCTTGAAAATTTTCAAGAGGGGGGGTGGACAGGATGTCGCATCTATAAAAGTAATGTCGCTTTTTGGAAAGTTTGTCCGAGACCGGCCTACGTTTTCAGCAAATTAGAGTTGTTCCCCTGATTGATTTCGGTGAGCGTTTAGGAGGCCAAGCGTGCCAGATCAGATATCGATATCTCCGATACCCAGGCTGCCGGCACCGCTGGGAAACGCTCAAAAATCGTCACATGAATGGTTAGATTTCGATGGTAAAATCAGTCGAGAAACCAGTGGGCTCGGTAGGGTAACCTCGCGGGTTCGATACCACTCGGCAGCCTGCAACAACCGTGTCGACTGCTTGATGAGTGTGACCAAAAACCCAGACATCAGCCTGAGCGACCAGATCATGCCACTGATTGAAGTACGCTGCGCCGAGATGCCCTTCGTGACCCTCGCCGGCGACATCTTGGATGGGGCAATGGTGGGTTATAACGACAGTCTTGCCGTCAAAGTCCTTCGCCAACTCTGTAGCTAGGAACTCGCGTGTTGCGATATTTCGAGCGATTAGATCGACAGGGCGAAGCTTGCTGTAGCCCTCTCCGATTCGAATCCTCTTGAAGTCGGTCATCCACTCCGCACAGACCCTCATCGCCGCTTTGTAGTCGCCCGTAGCTGTGTAGTCCGTCCAAGCTGTAGCGACCAGAAAACGGGTGTTACCGATGATCAGGATTTGGTTTTCTAGAACGTGCACGTGCTCAGCAGCCGCATCACGCATTTTTGTGAACGTCCGGTCTAGATGGCCCTTGTAGAACTCGTGGTTGCCGCAGACGTAGATTACCTGACATTTGAAATTGTCGTTCGCCCACTCTACTCCACGGCCACGCACTGAGATGTCGCCGGCCAATACGACCAGATCAGCACCCGTGGCGGGAGGATGGAATTCAGCGAACTCCAAATGAAGATCTGAGTAGATTGTGATTCGCATCGTATCGCCAGGTCTCCGTATCGACAGGCTAATTGGCTCTCTGGTACATCCAGCGAAGCGGGGGCCCTACAGGAGTAGCTGCTTCCCTAGGCTATCAGCGTACGGAGATACCAAACGCTGAGAATTCATCAATCAATTTTTTCCGACTCAACATTTTTGGAAGCCTGAACACATTGCGATAGCCGTAATAAACTCCCATAGGGATAATTACCAAACCTAGTCCAAATGTCGCCGTAGCAGCGATAACTCCTCCGGGAATAGAGAGTAGCGCAACCACAATTCCTTTTAAGACCGTTGTCCTTGCAATGACCCGGAAATCATCGAGATCATATTCAACTTTACCATCAGCTTTTTCATAAGCAATTAGGACAATAGATTTTTTTGCCACATGCTTAAAATACCAGGTTCGCGGGACATCTTTAGCCATGGCTCCGTGCCCTCTAAGGTACTTAGGCACTACAACCTGCTTAAAGTAGAACGTATTGCCTTGCTCATCCTCCAGCCGCACGCGAGTATAAAGCTCATCAAGATCACCGACAGCTTGGAGATCATAGTTCTTGATAGTGACAACCATTTTCTTTAGATCAGACATGCATTTTTCCTTGATCATGCAGAGCCGCGATTTTTACGAGTGGCCTTGGGCGCGAGGTCGGGCGCCCCGGTCAGCCTGCACGCAGGATCAACGCCTGGGGCACGCCGTCGACAACATCTTCAATGAAGAGCATGTGGCTCACGGCTACGTAACAGGAACCATTTTCCGTAATGTACAAAGTGTAACCATGCTCTTGACGCACCTCTCGAACTGCGCTTGTTGTAAAGGTGTCTCCGTCTTCATAGCGATTGCAGGCGTCATTAAAAACCGCACCCCTCACGCCCTTATCCTTAAGGCGGGCATCTAATAAAAATCCCGTCACTGGATGGCTGAATTGTTGCTGAGCCGCCTCAGCTAATTTTTCCCGATAGTTATACATTGCGCTCTCAGCGTTAATTTAAGTCTCAACAGTAAAAACTGGAAACCACAGCCTTCCTTTGGGTAGCCTCGAGGATTACTCACTATTCGACAGCCATCAAAAGTCACTTCAACATGGCTATGCGTACGCCCAAAGACCCACCGAGCTGTGGAATTCATGGTTGCCGCTAACGGCCATACGCGACGTGAAGGTGTTCTGGGCCCCAGCCATGCCCCTCCCGTTGGTATGTATGTCGCCCGCCAAGATCACGAGACCTACGTCAGCGTCGTCCACGTCGAGTGGAGGCCCTTTCGAGAACTCTAAGTGCAGGTCTGAGTAGCTTTTCACTCTCATGTCAACAACGGCTCTCCGGATCAGGCTGGCAGGAACGGACTAAACGTTTTCCCAGAAAATTGACGTCGCTTGAGAACGTACTCGCCACTCGCCACATCTAAGGAGGATTTAGCAGAGTATTGAGCGCGCATCATGTGATGCGACACGCCTTAGACAGTGATGAAGCTGCTGCCCAGGTGAACGCAAGAGCACACACAAACAGGTGTGCCACTGGAATTACTATAAGGGTTTGAGTCGAACTGCGCAAACGCGGCATATAGTGGGATTTCCGGTACGGGATGCTCATGCTCCGGCAAGCTTTTGCTTCAGCGCTCAAATTCATGCGCCTTCGACGCCAAGTCTTCCAAACCGATTTCGAGGGCGGCGTGTCCCAGTCGCACGTCTCTCGCCTGGAAAGGAGCGAGTCGAGCGTAACACTGCAACGGCTCGACGAGATCGCCGGCCTGCTGAAAATCCATCCCCTCACCCTGATCGCATTGACGTATGGGGCTAGTGAAAAAATGCCTCCGGCGGAGCTGTTGGAGCTCGTCCGTACTGAGCTAGAGGCTGTTGATGCGCTTGAGCAGCCGCTCTCGATTGACGATCAAACCGCGCCCCATCCTCGCGTTATCGAAGCGGGAAAATTGCGCGATGAAGTTCAGCGATTGAAATCCCTTGGTCACTCGAAAGCGGAGACTTCCAGGATGCTTGGAATCTCAAAGTCGACTGCCGCGAGGCATTGGTGAGCTGGGTAAGCGCTTGCCTTGATCATCTTCGGTGAATAGCTAGCTGGGGCGACTGAGCCGCGGCGACACAGCGCTCGACACGCGTGAAGATCTGCCAGCAACCTGTGATCACTGCTCGATGAGTAAAAACCAAGGCACTCGATTCGGAAAAAGCAGTGATGCGCAGATAGCGCCGATCCGCGTTGCTGGATCTCGAAGCGACGAGTCACTATCCATCTGGGGCTTGCACACGGCCTCCCAACGCTGGACAACATCCGCGACTGTCCACACCTTTTGGCCGATCTGAAACACATGGTTTATCCCGTTAGGAACGAAAGACTGGCTGAAGTCCAGGTAGCTTTGCGGGATGAAAATATTGAGGTGTGCGTGGTCAAGACTCGCAAGGTTGTAATCCAGTTCCTCCTCGAGCGAGTGACGCCCACTGATGAGCAGGACAAGGGCCAGAGTTTCTGAGGGCGAGTTGCTCAAAGTGCTCAGAGCAACAGAATCCTTGTCTGCGCGCGCCTTGAGATACGCGTACACATCCTCTGCCGGCAGCAATGGTCGAGCGAGTCGCCCATCGTGCTCAACAAGCGCATTGATCAACGTGCTTACGACCAATTCACCGAGGCCATTGAGGTCATCGGCTTTGATGGCTGTGAGGAAAGCTGACCAGTACGGTGCTTCGTCTTCGCTCATACCAGCACACGTGCTTGCATAGTGCTCGATCAGCAAGACGCTCAGTTGCTCCAAGACCTCTCGGAGTGCGGCATCTCTGATGCCTAGCTCCCTGGCCAAGTGCACTGCTGCGCCGGCCCAACCCAAAATCCGCGATATCCGCTGAGGAAGGTAGAACAGATCAGGAATGCCATGACGGCATAACGAGCCAGGATTCTCACGAAGTCCCTGGGCGATTGCGCAAAGGAGGCGCTCAACATCCCTGACAATCTCGTGGGCAAGCCCTTCAATGCAATCTCGAGCGGTGGTGTCCTTCTGAGAGGACTGTAGGAGCAAAGCTATGCATGTCGCGCTAAATTCCACCCTCGAGAAGCTATTAGCATGACGCCCTGCGCTTTTCTCCAAGGATTGCCAGATCCCGCCTATGAACACCCCGGTCGAGTTGGGTATCTCGGCCAGCCGATCAACGAACCTGGCTAAAACAGGGAAAAGCTTGTCCGGAGTGAGCTCATTCTCCGGGGCGAACATGAGCGTGTAGAGCTCGGCGGAATGACTGCTGATAGCTTGCCCAGCCAAAGAGGTGGGTAAAATCCCAGTGAGGCCCAGCAATGAGGATGCTGGTTTGTCGGCAGCATGCGGATTACTAAAGAGCGGCATGTGGCCGTAGAGATTCACGCCCCACACCGATGGCATTTGCCTCCCTTGGGTTTGTTCTGCCACATACTGCGCAGCAGACCGCCCCATATCCACCAGATCGAGCATCCCGGCTCGCGATCCCGTGTCGATCTCCCCGTCTAAAACCTTGAGTAGTGCGAGGGTTCCATAACCACCGCGGTTGGTCTCGCCGGCATACTGATCTGCAGCAGAGGACACAAAGAATGAGACGCCGAACGTCTTTGCCTTACCTATCACTTCAGGCTTGAGCAATATGCTCAAGTTAGAAACCATACCGCCAGCGTTGCAGGCGTCGATGATGACGTTACAGTGAGCAGCTTTGAGCTCGTTGAAATACTCGAACAAGCGACTAAGCGCGAAGCCAGTAGTCGAAAGCCGATCGCCCCGGGTATCGCTCAGGCACAGGAAGTAACTGTCATTCGCTTCTCCGCCATGGCCGGCAAAGAAAAGCGTGAAGCTTTCGATCTCATCGTACCGATCTTGAATCTGCAGCAGCGTGGCATCCAGATCATGCCGGGCCGGAGATTTAAGCAGATAGGTGTCGACTGGCTGGATATTGCTCATTGGCCCAGTGCAAAGCGCAGCATGGATAGAGATCGCGTCACGCTCGGCCCCAGTCAGCTTTTTGAGAGACTGATAGTCGTCGCAACCAATGCACAGCAATACCTTGGCCATCACTGCTCCCTGCATCGAAACTTGGATTTACGCGCCGCTTCCTCTGCCAATGCCTGGGCGGTTTTGAGCGCCTTGATTTCCTCGGCTTTCGCCAGCAGTACCGGATCTCGGAGCGAAGGATCAGAATGAAGGCGCCTGGCTAGGTCGGGGTGCATCCGAAACTCAGGAAGCGATACTTGACCGTTCCGATCCACCGAGTATTCGACTTGCTCGATGGCCTTAAGCATCTGCTCGCCCAAGCTCCCAGCCGAGCCATCAATGACGTTGCCGCTCTCTTCGCACGTATCAGAAAGCATTTGGTAAAACGCTTTGGCATAGCTGTCCGCCATGCTGCTGGAAATTTCCTCGGCAGTGCGCTCAATGACCTGGAGTTGGCCTTCCATGATGTCCTCTACACGCAACCTTGTTTCGTACCTAATGGTCTGCATCTGATCGACTCGGTCAGGGGCATAGCTGTGATGTGACTGCCAAGATCCTCCATGGCTGAAGCGCTGGACGTTATCTCCTCCACCCACTTGTCTGCGCGCTTGATCGAGCCTTTCCCCCGTAGCTTTCATGAATGCTTCCATGACGAGCTCCGCCTCCGTATCAAATGGGAAAGGATGGGATTTATCCCTCATACGTCACTCCTCATTGGTCAAGCTCGGCTTGGCCGGCCTGAGCGCACTGAACGTCGCCCTTGCTTATGCCCCTCGACCTGCGCGATTGCCAACACGGTGCCTGCAGAGGCTTCTCGGAATTGGAAAGAAAGCGATGGCCATTGTATGGCATCTGTCGATGCCGCACCCGGCAACATTTCACCGCGCCCCTGTGACTAAACTGGCTCTGCATGTCATGCTGCATGTCGATCCGATCACCTTGGTGGCAATGCGGCTATGAGTACATTCATCGAGCGGAACCCGAAAGAACGGGCGGTGGAGAAAGCTTTTCAAGAGCTGGCCAAGAACGGCTATGTGCCTACCAAGCCTGACCCTGCAGACAATATATTCGAGATTGCGGAGAAGCTCAGACGGCGAGCGATGAAAGAAAAACGTCGGATAAGCTAAGCTCTCTTCACAACGATATCTGATCACAAAGGATGCTTCCCTCAAAACTACCGACTCAGCACTAAGCGGCACTGCCAGCATGCCCTAAATATGCTATACGATAATGGAGGAATACTGCCGTCTAGCAATTCGCACTTACCTGTAAGTGCAGTTATGAAAGATCGGGGCAACCGCCAAAAAGACAGCACCCCTTCGGAGCCAGCAATTGGGCGGCGTCATTTACCAGCAGGACAGTTACTCATTTAGCAGAATTTTATAAGAAAAGCTAACTCGCCCTGGAATGTATTTTCTCTCATTTATCTCGCGATCTAACCCATTGATTGTGATGACACACATAAGACCATATGGGTTCAGCAGTACTACTTTTTGCCCCACTACGGGCTCAACAGCACGACCCAGTGTTAGGAATGATGAAACAGTGGCCGGATCAAAATCAGGCTCAACAATCAAACCGAGCGCCTTGAGATCTCCATCTGTGTAGACGTAAACACTGTCAAGTGAACGTGCGGCAAATGACACTTTAAACTCACACTCCCCATACCCAAGGGTGTAGTAAGGATGGTCTTTGTAGGCAAAGATCACTTGCCCACTAATCGCTGGACTCACATAATTCGCGGGATCGCGACCAGCATCTATACGCTCAAGCCGAGCGCAGCGATTACGTAGCACCGACAATGGGATAGCATTGGCTTTATTAGGCGAAAGCCCCTCAACCCATCGCCAGAGTTCCTCAAGCTGTAGCGACCCCGGGAACTGTTTACTTTCAATATTGCAGTTGAAATCAAAACCCTTTGGATTATGATCACCAAACCATTTAGGCCGGAGAAGCTTGGGATTTTGAATGTACAAGATTGACAGCCATGACTCTGGCTTATCCCTATAAACGCCACTCATCCACCTTGTTTCAATGCCTACTCCAGATTCTGGCATATTGTCAGCTCTATCGACATAGTTTTCGTCGACAACCAGCAAAACGTGGGCCGCTTCGGTGACCTGCTGCATGAAGCCGTGCAAGTTTGAACCATAATCGACGTCTTCATCGAGCTTCACATCATAGCCCATCAAATGAAGTTGGCTAGCAAGCAAGCGAACCCACTCTCGATGAGCTGTAGATGTCCATGCATAGGAAATAAATAAATCGGCACTCATGAGTCAACTTCCAATTTCCGCAGAAAGCCTGCGACACCTATTAATTACTAAACAACATCAAAAACCCACGACATCCCAGTCACCCAGCCTCATGCCAGCACCTGCGCATTGACTGGAAATCAATTAATAGGGTCTTCCCAAAGACGGCCATCCTCATGCGCCTCATAAATTATTGGATTAGTCAATTCCTCAGAACGCCTATGAGCGCTCAGACAGTCTGCCGCATAACTCACGAGCCTCATTGCGTCGTCATTTGATATTGCATCGCTTGGTCGCAGTATTTTCCCATCCTTGACATCCACGTATGTAGAAAGGTTTTTCCTGTTGTAGGATTCAGGTATGGCGTGGTTCGCGGCAAGCAGCCAAGGGATGCCCTTATCACCACTCAACTCGGGTGTTCGCCCAAAAGCATAGAAGTGACCATTTTGTGAGGAAATTTTCTTCACGTGGCTAGTAAAGCGCTTTTTTACATCCCTCCAGTCAACCGATTCGTTTTTTTCGACTTTCACAATGGCGCCTATCAAGATTGGGATCTTGCCAAGCTCTTCAATACAAAAATGAGCCAACAAATAAGCACGGCTGTACATGCTGTTTTTGAGTAAAATTTCAGCCTCTTGATGCAACGCTGCTGCATTGTCAAAAATTGCTATGCGCAAAGTGTTTAGCTGCTCGACTAATAGGGTATCCATGTTATCTAAACTTGTTTAGGCGACGACTTATAGTTGCAGAAGGCTGACCCGGATGTCGAGAGGGTTCTCTTTGACCGCGCAGAGCTCCCATGAGTTTTTTTCAGAGCCTGGCATGGACTGCTGTCACTTTCCCAACCGCATCACTGACGGTGCCGGCGTTTCCAACCATGTCGCGCAGTAATCTGGCAGTCCGGTCACAGTGAAGGCATTGATCGCGCGTCATTTTTTTGGACACAAACAGTTACATAATTTTCTATTTTTCTATCTTATCGGCGGCCTCACTCGAACGTCGAGAAATAAGGCATTAATTTCTTGGAAAAGTCAGGAAAAATTGCCGATATCACAATGCCATGATGGATTGGATCCATATCTTGAATTGTCATGTACCCCTGGGCAATGATGCTGGCACTTCACCATGCAAAGGAGCTCGTGATGTCGTCAGCAGCACTGAAAATCGAAACGCCGACCCCGTCGGCAGTCCGCCAAAGTCTGGCTAAAGGCCAAAGCAACAACCCTGCAATCCAACGCCTGCGCTCTCGCGTACTGACTGAGTCGGATGTCGGCCAAGTCATTACCAGCTATGACCGCATGCATCACCGCCACAATCGCTCGTGAGTCTCAGCATGGACGCCGCTAAGTTCTCGTCGTTTTTGGTAAAGGTGGCATCGCGGTGCAACCTGGACTGCGATTACTGCTATGTCTACCACCACGCGGATCAGAGTTGGCGCTCCATGCCCAAATTCCTCTGCGCAGAGCACAGAGAAGCGTTTGCAGATCGGTTAGCTGAGTACATCCTGCACAGCGATCTCAAGCACTGTGCAGTGATTCTGCATGGCGGTGAACCGCTACTTGCCGGCGTGCAAGTGCTGGCGGATTTCGCGTTCTTGCTGAGGCAGAAATGCAGTATCCCTGTCGACGTGAGCTTGCAGACTAACGGCCTACTGCTCACAGAGCAGGCCCTAGAAACTCTGGCAGCCGCCGACATCGGCGTCTCGCTGAGCCTCGATGGCCCGCGAGGGGCAAATGATAAACATCGATTAACCCGCAAGGGGCGATCGAGCTTCGAAGCAACCGAACAAGCGTTGATTCGCCTGCAGCGATACCCATCGATTTTCGCCGGGGTGATCGCGGTAGTAGACGCCTCAACCAGCGCACAAGAGCTGTTCGAGTATTTCAACCAGTTCACCATTCCGCGGCTGGATTTCCTGCTGCCTGACGCCCACTGGCTCCGCCCACCTCCTGGACGTAACCAAGACTCTGGTCTGTACGAGCAGTGGCTGGTGAATGCTTTTGATGTGTGGTTCGACCATTACGCTCACATCCCTTTACGGACATTTGAAGCGCTGCTGGATGTCAGCGCCGGTTTGCCATCCGGAACAGATGCTTTTGGCTTCGGAGACGTAAGCTTGCTGTCGATAGAGACGGATGGCAGCTATCACGATCTCGATGTACTGAAGGTTACCCAGGATGGGATCACTCGACTGGCAGGTACTGTCATCGACACTCCCATCGCCGAAGTCGCTCAGTCAGCCGCAATTGCGCAGCATCGCAGGTATCTACGCAAGGAAGGTCTGTCTCAGACCTGTCAAAGCTGTGAGATTGTCGATATCTGCGGCGGCGGATCACTGCCCCACCGTTTCTCTGAAGATGGCTTCATCAATCCAACGGTTTATTGCAACGAGATGAAGCGGCTAGTCGCTCACATCAGTTACCGATTGAATGAGCATCTGCAGAACGCAGACGAGATTATTTTCGCTGACCTGCCTCAGTCCTTCGACCTCGCAGAGTTCGAGCTGGCAGAGACAGCTGCTCATCACCTAAATGAGCTGTGCGAAGACGCCAAGTCGAACGCCGTGAAACACATGCACGAAGCTCTACAACTGTTCGCGAACGATGCCAGTGCCATTGAGCTGCTTTCCTTGCCTGATTCGCTACTTGAGCGCGCTGCCGTGCTTCCCGGATCAATTGCATGGTCAAATGCAGCACTGGCGCAACATCGTGGGCACACGCTGCTGGCCGTCGATGGGCAGCCGATATCATTCGATACCCAGTACCTGACTCAGGTGCTATCGCTCATCCAGCAGACGGTACCCGCTAGCGACCTGAAAGTGGGTCATGAAGACGAATGGCTCAGAGCGCCGTTTGGCAAATCCATCTATTTCGAAAGCTCGGAGCTGACGCAGGCTGGCCGGGAACTGGTACAGCGCGCGATGGAGATCGTGCGCGCCTGGCGCCCTGCCCTAGCAACTGAAATCCTCAAGGCATGCAGAGCCGTTCAGTTTGTCCGAGACCCTTCAGCCGATCCACGCAAGATCGTTTCGTTCAGCGACAATTCAGTGCCCGGCGCGCTTTACGTTTCGATTTCTCAGGGTAACCACCTCATAGATCCGTACGATCTGGCTGATTCTCTGATTCACGAACACAGACATCAGAAGCTGTATCTGCTCGAGCGATTCACACCCACAGTAGAACGTACCAACGCTCAAGTCGTCTCCCCGTGGCGAGAGGATTTGCGCCCACCCTCTGGTTTACTGCATGCCGTTTTCGTTTTCGTCGAGCTAAGACGGTTTTGGATGCACGTACGAGATCACGGGCCAGCTGAGCTGAATTCTCGTGCCGTCAATCAACTCGCTGATACAGACCTTCACCTGAGCCAAGCTTTCGTCACGCTTCAAGAGTGCCCGCTCACAGAAATGGGGCAGCGCTTGGTAGGCGTCCTGAACCGTGCAGCGATTGAGGAGCAAGAACAGTATGAGCTCGACCATAGCAATTCCGCTGTCCAGGCTCTCAACTGACCCACTGGTGCGTCACGCCGAGCTCAGAGACTACTTTTGCGACAAGGACGCCATTGCGACTAAGCACGGCGGTCAATGGCACTTGAACCTTCACTGGTCAGATGATCCCTATCGGTACGTCGATCCGCGCTTAGATGAAGGGTTAGCTTGGTGGGGCGACGCCCTCAAGTACGAGGAAATGGCGAGCGCTCGAAAACGCCGCGGCAGAGTGCTCTTGTCGCTCAATGACACGTGGACGCTCGAAAGCTGGAGCGAGTGGTTAGCTCAGAGTTCCAATCTTAAGGGCATCACTGTGCTCCACGTGGATGACCATAAAGATTTAGGCACCCCGCGCGTGTTCGTGAGCAAGGATGGCTGGATAGACCCGATAGTGGGCAGTGCCGTTGACCTGACCCAGCCTGAGACAGTGACGAACGCGATTCGCAGCGGCGCATTCGGCATGGGGAGCTTTTTGACTCCGTTTCTACACTTCTATCCTGATGCCGATGTGCGTCATCTCTGCCAAAAGCCTAAATGCACGCAAACCACAGATTCGGTAATCAAACTCGAAATCGTAAAGGACTCTCTACTAGACCCCGAGGCTTCAAGGCCTTCAATCCGACTTGAGGCAGCGACCACAGGTGCAGGTAAAGGACGCTACCGCTTTACAGACGATCTTGACGCTTGGCTTGAAGGGGTTGCTGACAGCGAATCTGCCATCCTGCTGCACATCGACATGGATTACTTCTGCAACCGATACGACGGAGACAGTGACCATATCGAACAGCCTGGGCCGCTGAACAGTTCAATAACCGAAATCCTGAGTCGCATTGATGAGCTGACTGCTGCACTGCGACGCCACGGTTTGACCCAGCGGCTTGCGGACGTCGTCATTGCCTTTTCACCGGGCTTTTATCCCGCTGAGTTCTGGGCTGATAGCTGCGACCGTCTACTCGCGGGCCTAGGAGAAGCGCCATGGAGCGACCAGTAAAGCCCCTCAAACCAAAGGCGGCAGCACGCAAGACGCCGAAGCCGCCTCCGGTACCAGCGAAGTCGAGGTTGGGGCCGGTCGATTTGGAAAACGTTGATTTTGTTCGTACTCCAGGTTCGCGCGAACGCGGTGGCGGCCCAGGTGGAGAAGCCTGGATTATTCAAGTGCATGGTAAACGTGCGGGAACCGCATACATCAACATGGTTGTGGACGCCGTTCGCGGAAGGCATGCCTCGTTTCATGTCTTTTTGAACCGGCCCAGCCAGGGCCGCCAAATCGGTCGGGCAGCCTACCGCCTTTGCTGCCAGGAAAGCCAACATGAAGTGATTTATGCACACATGCGAAAATCGAACATCGCCTCCCGTAAAGCAGCGGAGCACGCAGGCTTCGTTGAGGCATCTACTCCGTCCGATTCGCAGTTGGTGATGGTTTGGCGTAGACCACGTGCCAATGTCGCTACGTCGCCTAACGAAGTGCTTGAGTGTTGTCCATCTAATTAGATATCACTTTGACTATCCGCACCCGAATGGAATGATTGCAGATGGGCCTGCGGTTGCTGAAGTTCAACACTCCAGAGAGACCTGGCACTGGGCCAACGTAGCGCATCACGGCTGCGTTCTGGCGCACGCCAACCGTCATCCGTCCAAGGGTATGCCGGGGGTATCATTCTGCCGAAATCAGCTCTCGAGGAAAGGATGTATGTCGTTGCAACACCGCAGACGGGTGAAGATCGTTAATGGTCTTACCCTTCATCTTTCCTGCAACACCCTTTTCCCTGCACTCGAGGTTGCTGCTTCAGGCTTGACCGCTCTCCAACGGCGTGGGATGGAATCCGATGAAATCACCATCAAGAATCTCCAGGATTTGATCTCCCAGGTTTACCAGGAACGGATCACGCTCACTGAAGAGCTCAACCAGCGCGAACAAGCCCTGAAGGCGCGAGATAAACGCGCCGCATGACTGCGTCCAATTTTGTCTACTTTTTTTCTGCGCGGGAGGAAAGATCGGCTGGATCGTTTGATCGCCCATGAGCAGGAGCTGGTAGCAGGTGTTCAAGACCGAATCAAAGGCCTTGGACTGGAGCTCCATTGGACGCTTACCCAGGATATAGCGGATCAATACATCACCGTTCTCAAGACGTTTTCTGATGTCAGACTCAGCGACATGATCTGGAGCATCTGCAGCTCCAGTGCGGTCAACCAATTGACTGAGCGCTCCAACGTCAGTCGCTCAGTCGTCCGCTGTCCTGTCCGCTTTGAGGATAGTGCGCCGCAATGGCTTACGGGCAACCCGACGCTACCTCTTCTTCGAACGGCGAGCGGCGCTGCCCTCTACTTATTACCAGGCATTGTACTGCTCGAAAATTTTGCCGAATTCAAGGTGTTCTCGATGAAAGAACTCGTCATCGAGTCCGGCAAGACAAGATTTTTGGAGACGGAATCTGTCCCTCGAGACGCTACGCTCGCGGGGTACAGCTGGCTTCGGGAAAACAAAGATGGCTCGCCAGATCGGCGGTTCATCGATAACTATCAAATCCCAACCACACGGTACGCAGAGATTCGGATCAAGGGATGGGGCATCAATGAAGAGTTTCAGTTTTCGAACGCAGGATATGGTCAGTCGTTTGGCAGCTCTCTAATAGCCTTGAAGCATGCGGTGAGCTGGGCGAGTCAGAACCAAGCACTCAATGGCTCGTCAGAGCCACCGCGCTGACAAGAAGCCATCGCTGCATTCCAAGCCAGGCCGGGGCAAGCCAGCCGACCTCTTACCGTCTGCGATCACGTGGATAATCAGAATTATGGAGACCAAGCCGTGGAAGTAGTACTGCTCGCTCACATCACCCTCAATCGGATCGGTTCCGCCAGTTCAGGAGGTGGTTTTAGTGGTGGCAATCACCGTCAGAGGAAATTCTCAGTGGAGGTCTCCGACAGAGATAGCTCCACCCTGCGCACCCTAGTCATCGAAATCGCCGAAGGACACGGAGAGGCCACAGGTGCTCTCGACAACCTACAGCTAGAACACGAACATTTCCGCGGAGAAGAGTTTGTCTTCAACATCCATGCTCGGAATACCTTTTATGGCACTCCATACGCTCAGTGTCAGCTCCAACCCGCGCTCAAAGCGAACGGACAGTATTACCGGTTACAGGCAATAGACGCTCAGGAGTTTACTCAGTACCTCCGCACGCCAAAATAGCAACCGATGACGCCGCCAATGGGAAGCTACGAGAGCGTGAGCTCCCCCCTGTTCAAAGTCTGCAACCTGATCATCCGATCACACCAGGCACAGCATTCGGGTGTGCTAAGGCAGCGCCGTCTGCAAGAATGCCGGCTGGAAATGGAGCGCTAGGTACCATGACGAAAAATGACTTTCTCACGAACCCCGATACCTTGGCGTTTCTGACCTGGTTCGAATCTGTCGTCATCGGAGCACGCCCTCTCCAGTTCCGACATCGGGCCGGTGTTGATGACCTTTTGAGCAATGCATTCGAGCGTTATAGCTGGCCGCCCAACCGCCTTGAGCTTGCCACACCCGCTGGAGCTATGAGCATCGCTCGGAACTCGGGCTTTGCTCAGAATGAAGCGCTTCTGCAAAAACTGTCAGACGGCATCAAAGGCTGCATGTCTCAGCACACAGTAAACGCCGCTGAACTGACTGGCTGGGCAAAAGCGATTATGGAGTGGGGAGGCGTCTTTAAACGCCCGGGCAATGCGGTGTGGCTAGAGAATTTAAACGGAGGCTTGCACGAGTACCTTACTCGCGCCCTTCCGGCCCTTGAGAACGAGGAACCTCATCTGCTTGAGAGGCTGAACGATCTTCGCTCTAATGCAGGCACCACAAAAATCCACTCTCTAATCCTGCCTGGATTTGTGATCTACGACAGCCGTGTCGCTGCGGCGTTTGCATGGCTCGCAGGAGAGTGGGCGCGGGAGTGCGGGCTCCGTGTTCCTGAGCATCTGTGCTTTGGCTGCATGAGGGCTAACTCGCAGAAAACGCCACGAGCTGTGAGAACCCCGGATAGCAAAACCTTCAAATACTTCACACCCTCTGGCCACATCAGATACCACCGACGACATGCAACTTGGAATCGGAGAGCGAACTGGATCATCGAGCGGTTAGCCAAGGCCGCGACGCTAGACTGCAGTGGCGCCCGGCTACCTAGGACATGGACGAGTCGAGAAATTGAGGCGGCCCTGTTCATGATAGGCGAAGATCTCACCTCAGCTTTGGAAGCTAGGGCCTAAAAACTAGAGAACCTTTTCCCATCAAAGTCCCATGCCAGGCTGCCACTCGCCGTTGCAATCGACCATTCACGATCAAGTGCTCGCCCTCCGGTGAGCGACATCCAAAAAGGAAAACTCTGAGCGCAATGTATGTACGAAGTCAGATGACCAGGCCTAGCTCATGACGCTCAAGTCGTCATTTGCGACTGTGCTCCGCGCCATCAGGAGCAAGCGCAGTATTACCCAGCGGCAATTCGCAGACGCAACCAGCCGTACCTACTTGTCGAAGCTTGAGAGCGGTAAATCAAGCATCACTCTAGACAAGCTCGAACAGCTAAGCGCGCGCCTAGAACTGAGCCCATTGACGCTATTGGCTTTAACGCTGAGCGAAGACGGTTGCAGGCCAGCTAGAGACCTTGTTAACACACTGAAGGTTGAACTCGAAACGTTGGAGCGCGAAGGTGGCCTACCAGGACTGACTAGCCTTCAACAGGGCATGTCTCTCCCTCCTTCCCACACTATCGAGGCGGCGCGACCAGCGAGGCACCACAAACGACAACCTTCCACTTGTCCTAATCAAACTGAGCTCGCCCTCTATGACTGAGCGACTGCCGATGTCAGGTCAGCATGTAAAACCGTGATCAAGCCTGTCTAGGAACTCTTTTACCTGCAGGTAGGTGACCTCGTCCTGGACAAACTCCAGAGCAGCGAGCCCGTCAAAGTGAGGCCGTGGCTGCCTCAGCCAAGCCGCTGCTTTGAGTTTGTCACCAAATATCCTCTCTGCTTCGTCAAGAATCAAAAGCGTGTAACTCATGGTCAAACCCTCTGGGGTGGCAGGTGAATACGCGGCCCTAATGAGCGGCGCGGGGCCGTCAGGCACGCTCGGCATCAAGAGCTTGAATCAGCTTGGCCGGCGATTCCACGACCTGAGTTCCGAATCGCGTAGCCAACGGCTGCAGCACTCCACACATGTACCGATCCGCTCGGAAGAACGATACGTATGGAATGTAGAGTGCGTGAATGATGTCGACGAAATCACTGCCTTTCAGCGCGCGCGCCCTCTCCCCCAGCGAGTTCTGAAGTGAATTGTAGAAGCCGTTGATACAGACGAAGAGGCCTGGGCAATAATGCTCGATCGCGGCTGCGTCGTCACATTCCGACGCACCAGGAAACAGACGCGCGATCAATCTATTCACGATATCGACCAACCCCTGTTTTTTCAGCTTCACCCAACGATCGCCGCTGACCCCCTTCAACGCTTTGGCCCTCTCATCTTCCGGAAACCTGGTCAGGCTTTCGGCCAGCGTCATCAACGTCTTATTGCAGCTCTCCAAAAACTCCTGCGCAGGCCGCCTGACCCAATCGATAATCGCGCCCATCTGATCGTGGTGGTTGATGAACCACTGCGCCATGAAGGTTGGATCGCGCAGGCTCTCCAGAAAGGCCTTCTCGGCCTGCTGCCGCGTCGCTTTGCCAATCACATACCGTTTCATCATCAGGGCATTTTTCGGTCGCATCGGTATCTTGGTCAGGAGCTCGCTGATATCCATCTCCCCAGCATGCTGCTCGAAACTGCTTCGGAAGCCGCCGTTTTTCATCAGAGTGGCCTCGGCCCTCCTACGCTGCTGGCGGTTCATCCTCTTCCAATCAGCGTCCTCCTTTAACTGCCCGCTCAAATCCAGTTTATCAAGCGGATTTATCAATGAGCCCATGTCGGGGAACCAGCCACCGTTGTTGTCGAAGACGTTCACGGGGTGCGGGTTGCGCTCCACCAGGCGAGTCAGCTCCGCCCGTATAAGTCGATCGTAGGCAATCATCGTTGAGCGACCACAAAGCTCGACCATCAGCTCGGTACGCGCCACAGCGGCGCTGGCGTATTGTTGATCCAGGGGCGACATCTCGGAGATGTGCGCGCCGGAGTATACAAACACCACATCGCCGCGCTTCTTGAGTGCCCTGAGCGCAGCCAACTGCTCAGCTTTTGCAGCGTCGAGCAAAGGGTGGCTGAGGTTCGAATAATCGCAACTGTCGAGGTAAATGACGATGGATTGCTGAGCTTGCATTCCGGCTTCCTTTGCAGGTGTACATGGCCAGGCCTGCGCCGTGGCGCTCGCGCTAAGGCTAAGTGGTGGCACTGGTCGATGATCCGAGAAACCCCCGCATTTCGCCACCCTGATCAACCAGACCAGCGACAACCAAGCCATATAAAATCAGCCTTCATGAGTGATCAGCCAGCTGAAGAAAGCAGAATCACTCCGAATGTCACCCCTTCCGCTTCAGTCGACTCCACCTCAATTCGACCACCGCGGCTCGCAACCATTTTCGACGCGATGAACAGGTCGCGGCCAAGCCCAGCCGCAGTGCCCGATCTCCGCCTGAATAGCTTGAGCCCCCTCCGGCTTGAAGAGGTACGGCATTGCCTCGGAAGGAATAGGCCCGCCCGAACGTTGGACGATAACCGGTGGAGCACCATGCGCATTAGCTGCCGTGACCTTGATGGGCGCCGTTGCATCAACATGTCGCAGAGCTCCGAATATTTGCTCAACTTGAACCTGGACGATCATCCACCGTTGGCTGTTTCACGACCCAGCGTTCTGCTCCATTGTGGTCATCACCTCCTACCGCGATAAAGATTTTTCCCTCCTCATCAACCGCGTATACGCCTGGTCGTTCGCATTGAGGATCTCGAACCTCATTTTTCCAAGCGTATGCATCTCCTTCCCAGATCATCACAATCCCGCCCCGGCACTCCTCATGCCTTGCTCTCCATTGGGCAGCAGTTGCGCGCAGTGCATTACAAAATGCCTTCATAGATCGATTTCCCTTTGTTAACTTCAGGTTGCAGTGTCAGGCATTCAGCAGCAGAAACGAAACACTCAACAACAAACCTACCTCTGTCCTAGCCTTTCACTTGCAATAGGCAGTCCAAAGCTCATCAACCCGTGTAGTGAAGCTTTGGCTCATCATTTCCCGGCGCATACCCCAGCTTGGATTGACAGGGACACTCGCTAGTCGCATCGTCCCTCTGCCCCACCTACCGTTCACCGCATCGAGCACACCCATGAGCTTCTCGGTCGCCACCGGCTGAGCCGCGGCGAACAGATCACCCGTAATTTCGTTCGGCTGGCTGAGGTCAAGCAGCAGCACCTCGGCTTTGCTGTAGCGGAAGCCATCCCGAAACACCCGCTCCACGCCCTCCTGCGCTGCTTTTGTCAGCAAACGCGTGTCGTCCGTTGGATAGGGCAGCTCGACCAGGACGCCATTTGCGTACTTCGCCTCGTCGGGGTTGAACATGCCCGTGCGGATGCTCACCCGTAGCCGTTTGCAGAGCGATTGCTGGGCACGGAGCTTCTCGGCAGCCCTGGATGTGTAGGTAGCCACCGCCTCTTTGATTGGAGCCAGCTCAGTAAGCCTGGTACCGAACATGCGGCTGCAGCAGATCTCCTTTTTGGGTGGGTCAGGCTCGTCCAACTCGAGGCACGTGGTGCCGGCCAGCTCCCTGGCTGTCTTCTCGATCACCACACTGAATTGCTTCCGGAGTGCCCAGGCGTCAGCATGCGCAAGCTCCCACGCAGTCCTTATATCCATAGCCGCCAGGTGCGCCGTCATGCGCCGGCCAACTCCCCAGACGTCCGACGCATCGCACTTCTTGAGCACCCAGTTGCGCTTCACGTCATCGCGCAGGTCAACCACACCACCAGTGTGGCTCTGCCATTTCTTCGCAGCGTGGTTTGCCAGCTTCGCGAGGGTCTTGGTTGAGGCGATGCCAACTCCAACAGGGATACCTGTCCGCCGATAGACCTCCGCTCTGATCTGCCGGCCCAGGCGCTCGAGGTCGCCAGGCATGCCCGTGAGCTCAGCGAAAGCCTCGTCGATGCTGTATACCTCCGCCGCCGGCACCATGGACTCGATGACGGTCATTACCCGCTCACTCATGTCGCCGTATAGCTCGTAGTTCGACGAGCACGCGACGATGCCATGCTTGCGGAGCTTGTCTTTGATTTGGAAGTACGGCTCGCCCATCTTGATCCAGGGCTTGGCGTCCGCCGACCGTGCGATCACGCAGCCGTCGTTGTTGCTGAGCACGACAACAGGCTTGGTGCGGAGGTCGAGGCGAAATACACGCTCACAGCTCGCGTAGAAGCTGTTGCAGTCGATTAGAGCGAAGACCCGCTCAGGCTTTGTCATGGCTTCGCACGCTGTAGGTCACCACACCCCACACCTGCAGCTCCTCCCCTTCGAGCAGGTACCGAGATGGGTAACGTGGATTCTCGGATTTGAGCACCACTTGGCTGCCGTCTCGAGCAAGGCGCTTGCAGAGCGGTTCGCAGTTCACCGCGGCGATCACGATATGGCCAGGTTCCGCCTCGATGGAACGGTCGACTATGACGAGATCGCCTGGGTATATGCCGGCGCCGATCATGCTGTCCCCTTCTACGCGTACCAGATAAATATGCGGAGCACGGACATCGAGCAGCTCATCGAGCGAAATGCGTTTCTCGAGGTGATCGGCTGCCGGCGATGGAAACCCTGCTGGCACATGGAAGGAAAAGAGCGGAAGCTTTGCCCCGCTGGGTTCAAGTGGGCCGAGGATGGTCACCATATGGAAAGTACTCATACTGTATATGTATACAGTTAAGCGTTTTGGTGCTGCTCAGTCAATCCACTCTTGCGGTGACAGGATGGCCGGCACTGCAGCCTGAAGCCGGTGCCCAGAGAGCCTGGTAGGAAATGTCGTTCAAAATCACTCGCTAGGCCTGTCACTCTGGACTGAGGCCAAGCATTACTCTAGACAAGCTCGAACAGCTAAGCGCGGATCTCAAACGGAGCTCATTGACGCAATTGGCTCCAACGCTGAGCGAAGACGGCTGCTGACCGGCTAAAGATCTTATCAGCACACTAAAGGTGAGCTCGAAACATTGGAACACGAAGGTGGCCTACCAGGACTGAGCAGCATGCAATAGGGCATGTCTCTCCCTCCCACCCTGTTGAGGCAGGGCCACCATTGCGGCGCCCTAAACGACAACCTTAAGTGGCGACCTCAGGCACGCCGCATCTTTGCGTTCGTTACCAAATACGCGCTCAGCTAGGTGCAGGAGCGCTGAAAACTCCACTGTTTCCACTCTCCTCTCGAACACTCGATAGTGCATACCTCGCACCATTGCTTTTACGCCTTGCATGCTATTACAGCTCAGTACGGCTGGAAATAACGCTGGATTTCTGCATGTCGTTCGAGCGCTAGGCCAAGCACTGCCAACGCTTGATCCAGCAACCTCTCATCACGCTCAGATCCCTCAATGAGATCTACCTGCCCCGTGGCTTGGTCGCGGTACTTAGCTCCATGCACCAGGTTGTTGCGAGCACGGCGAATTGCGAGAAAAAGCTCCACAGAGTTGGTCACCGCAGCGGTGTCCCGCCACCCTAGCCCACCTCCATGGGGAAGCAGCACTTGTAGCTTGGGCGGCCTGTGCACCAGCTCTGGAGCTAAACCCTGAGCAAGTACCTCTTCAAAAAAGCCTGTTCCGAGATCACTCGCGAAAGCATCCCAATTGGCGTGTACCTTCACGTTACCGCCTGGCGCTGCATAGTCCGCAGACCGCTTGAGGGCACACTCGAATCTAGAGAACACGATGAAAAATTCGATCGCAAGCTTGGGCAATTCCCCACCAAGCGCCAGGTCGACAAGGTGCTGATGTTTTCCCATGATTTCCCCTTCGAAGCTTCCATTTATTCGAGGCTTTTCATCACTCGAAACGACTACTTAGCCCTCACCCAAGAAACCACACCTATCTCGGCCGGTACGCTCAGTGCAGCGTCCCTGCTTGACCTCCGGTCGCGCGGAATAGGTAATCGGACACAGCCTGAAAGAGCGCTTCCGCTTCGTTCTTCAGATGCACTACCTCTTCCTCAGGGGCTAAAGCATCCACAGCCTCGTGATAACGTTTGAGCGCGTCAATCGCCACTCGCATCAACGGATCGTCGCCTTCTAGAAATCGAATGAGATGCTCGTCCAATTGTTTGCTCCAGATTCGCCATCACTCGAAGGCACTCAGTGAACTCGACTGCCAGGCTGCTTAGCTGGCCTTTTGGGTTTGCTGGCAGCGTCCGGAACAGGAGCGTTCACCCGATTCCAGTACGGCTGAGCCGCGTTGATATGACGGCTAGCCCTCTCGATCACCGGCTTAGACCCATCATCCAGGTACCAGTAGCAATAGGTAATCGCTCGGGTAATCGCTACATATGCTGTACGCAAGGCTTCCTCGCCTTGCGAAGTGTCGTATCCGCAAGGATCACCCGGGCGATTGAGGCCAGCCTGAGCGTAAAGGTCATTCTTGGACGGAGAGGACGTTTTGAGATCGCAATCACCCAGCAGGAAAACAGCTTTGGCTTGCAATCCCTTTGCAGAATGGTAGGTCAGGAACTTGATCTGGTCTGAGCGCCTTTCCAGCCTAGCTCGTTCACGAAGATCCTCCAGCGCGTCGCGCGCCTCTTCCTTCACGGAGTTTGAGCGTGTCAGGACGAGGATCGAATCACCTGCATCGTAGTGTCGCTCAACATCGGCTGCGATCTGATTCCAATCCATCTCGCGCACTTCGACTGGTACCTGATGCTCTGCCACAGCCTGGTTTTTCGCAACCCCCCGCTTGCCAGGTACACCACCCGGGGTACGCTTTACGATTTCTTCCGCGGCATCAATCACCATTTGGTGAGACCGGTGGTTCTCCTGCATAAGCACCCGGTTGGGCTCTGGTGATTCGAAGACCTTGTCAAAGTCGATAAGGTAGTGCGGAGAACTGCCACGCCAACCATATATGCTCTGCCAGTCATCGCCGACGGCCATGAGCGAGGCGTACGCCGGTGAACCGTTGGTGGGAACCCTCAAATTCCGTCGCTCGATTTCGGCAAACGTCGCACGTATCCAGGAGATGGTATTGGCGCCGACATCCTGAAACTCGTCGACCAGCAATGTGGTCATCGGTCGCAGCACATCTGGTGTCAGTGCCCGAAGGTTATGGGGCTTACGTTCGCTGAAGATGGAGAACATCGTGTTGAAGGTCATCACCGGCGGAGTCATGTTGAACAGCATCCGTGTGAAGTCGTTCCAGTAGATCGCGAGGGCATGGAAGAAGTCACGATCCGCATCGTCTTTGCGTAGGCGCATGGCCCTGATGGCCTCAAAAACATCCAGGCCGAGATTCTCCATGTACGATGCGGCGCTGTAGAACGCCTCCGTGATGTACTGAGGAGCAATGTCACCTTCGAGCTTATAGGTAAATTTTGGGCAGGTATTCACCAAGCTGCGGATTGCCTCTATCGGACTGGCCGATTCGACATAGCTTTTTAGGTAGATGACTGGCCGAGAGCAATGAGCCTGAAAGAGGATTCGCTTGTTTTTGACGTCCGCGGTGAGGTAGGGAAAGCGCCCCTCCTTTGCCTTCAAATCACTTGGTTCCGACTTATCCACCCCCAAAATGACAAAGGCATCCAGCTCAGGAATGTAGCCGTTGACTTGGAAGTCCTGGCCAAGAAGCTGAATCACCTTGCGCGAAGGCTCAATACCTTCGATCGGCCATTTGCCCGCAGCGCGCCACAGCTGCTCTAGGGTGTCGCATATGTCTTCGTCAGCCTTGGCCAAGTCGCGCGCCTGCCTTTGCGCCTTCAGCGCGTCAGGGCTATCTGCGTTGACCTTCTCCATCGCCAGTGCGTGACGATACAGCTTACCGATGAGCGTTTTGAACTCGGGATTCTTGTCGTAAAGACGCATGTAGCATTCGTTCATCAGCTCCAGCTGGGGCTCGCCCATCTTCACTTGAAACATGGAGCCTTTCTCTTTCGTCGTGCCGTCCTTTTCCAGGAATTCGAAAGGCTGCACTTGACTCATGCCTGGCAGGCATCGAGCAAAGGACAAAATCCGTGAGTGGAAGGTACGTACGATCTTCAGCGAGTCATCATGCGAGATGTCATAGCCCCAAAGCTTGAAAACCTCTCGGACTTTCTTAGCAAAATCCTTCTTAGACTCAACGGTAAAGGTGACTACGGTGAGGTTCGAAAAATCGATTCCTAAGTAGTGCCTCAACACCAGAAGCCGTAACACCATCGTCGTCGACTTGCCACTCCCCGCGCCGGCAACCACAGATGTGGTGGGCGTTTTGGACAAGATCATCTTCCACTGATCGGCTGAAGGCGGCTGCTTAGGCAATCGATCAGCAACGTCAGCTCTGATTTGTGCCTCCAACTCCTCCGTGATTGGGAAGCGCCAATCTTTAAAGAGCTGGTCTTCCCGGATACCTGGAGCACCAGTCGTGGGTTCGGGGCCAGCCTGAACCTCAATGACCAGCTTGCCTTCGTCAAATCCCTTTTGGTGGCCAGCTTTAAACCCTGCTATCTGCCCTTCCTCAAAGCCAAGGGCTCGACCCTCCTCATGTCCAGCAGCGCGCCCTGCACCAAGACCGCGTGCATGCCCTATCTTGTTTCCTAAAGCGACACCCGCTGCCTGACCTACTTTCAATCCTGACTGATATCCGTCCTCTCGCCCCACGACACGACCTGCTCTCCAAGCAGATGCCTGCTGCACGCCTGCGGCATCAAGTAGCCGGTTGACCAGGCGATGCACCAGACTTTTAGAAAACAATGGCTCAACGGTCTCATCCGCTGATGCGTCAGGCTTTGGGGCATCCACTACAACAAATCTCCATTCTGTGCGACAAAGCCCATCCACCAGATGAAGGGTGGTTGTAGGCTCAAATGCGGTGCCTCATTCAAGGCTCAGGCCACGAGAAGCCTACCACCAGAGTGGACGTTTCTCTCACTGCTTCTCGTAAAATGCCCTATCCCGCGACGCACGCAGTGTGTATCGCCCCCCTTTACCCGTTGTTACGAATACCTATGTCACCGGTAGCAGACTGAGAACACTCAAACGAATGGCGTGAAAGCCAACAAGGATGCACTATGAAAGAGCCTGAGAAAGCACAAAAAATCTTGGACGCCCTGGATGCACTAAAAAATAGGATGACCGAGGCTAGCGCACTGAGGAGCGCAATCAGTTCCCGCTTTGACAGTGAACTCAAGAAGCTGAAGGAAGAGAAGGAACGTGAGAAAGAATTGGGAATGGAGGATATCCCTCGCTCTGTCCATCACATGATCTATCATGATTTAAGAACAGGCCACGCCAAGACCTATGGTGCAAAGCGCTTATTTTTAGACGATCAGATTAGGTCAGCTCACATCCATAAAAACCGACACTACCAGTGGGTATTGGCAGAAGCTTACGAGGGGTTCGAAGATTTTCTTGAGAACCTCTACGCTGGAATGGGCTACGTCGACTACGATTTCTGGCCTGTTTCAGACTACAAAAACACTCATCGCTCTGATTTACCCACGAAAGACTTTGACTGGTTCTTAAGCCAAGTAGCCATCAAGAAAAGCAAACCAAACAGCATCCTCGCATGTTTCCGAAATAAATTCGACGAACTAAGAAAAATTGAAACCAAAAACAAACTTGACTGCCATGTTGGTTTTGACGTCTGCTTAATATCGAAACTGCGTCACTTGATCGTACATAACTCAGGCGTAGTCAAAAATAAAGAGAAGGTAATTGAACGCATCTTTAGAGATTGCGGCATCAATGATAGAGACAAACCAGCACTATCACTAAAAGCCAATAAATTTTTCGGCGAGCTGAAAAGCAGCGAAGAAACGCACGTTTTCCTTCTCGGCCACACCGACCCAACATACGGCATTTTTTCAACTTTTAATCTGAGCGACCTGCTGAGTCTCATGATGAGCTATGCACAGATACTAGCCGAATTATCTCTTAGGCATCTGTACAACAACGACCTGCTCAAACCTAGAGAGAATCAAGAATAAACCTGGCTCCCTTTATAAGCACTGCATACGCGTTGATGCACACAGACCTTCGATACGTGCGTCCATCATCCATTACTCCAAAAAAGCAACGTCCGCTTAGGCTTAAAGCGAACGCTATCAAACCAAGGCTCAATAAGCCGAATGCGACCATAGACTAATCAGCAGAAAAAACACTGCGATCGCAAGCATCCTAATTAATTTATTCTTTGACACGCCGCCTCCCAGGACACCATGTAAGGCCCTATGAAATGATTTACTGTGCTCGCAGCTTAACCGCAAAATGCAGCCATGCAAGGAGCGCTCAAGGCCTTCAAGCGAGAGGGGCGACGATCAAAATTAAACTATAAAACAAGCTTCCACGGTATAATGATATTGCACAATACACATATTGAGCCGCAGTTATACACGCAACAATGGCCCAAGCTTAGAAAAATCAAGAGATTACGGTTAACGCTAGCGCGGATCTTAACTCTTGAAACTTGTTTTATTTTAACAAGTCAATTTATGGCTATTAAAGCCGAATACACCTGACGAACGGTAGCCAAATCGGATGGCTTCATCACGTTGCTGCTGAGCTGGTGGTGAGACCGTCAGCAGACGCATTCGCCTTCCTGCTTAAGATCAGCATCTTGTGGCAGCCCAAGAAAGCTGGCATTTTGCCTCTATTTTTTGAGGGCGTTTCTCTATGGCGATTCGGCAATCTGAACTTTTCTACAGCGCTACAACACGTGTCCCTCAGGGCCATGTATCTAAACGATCTGGTCAACCCACTGCTTTTCTGAGCCATAGCCACAAAGATATGAAGCTCGCGTTGGGGCTCCAGGAGACACTACGTCGAGAGGGCTGGGATGTGTATATTGATTGGCAGGATAAAGCCATGCCTGAGTCGCCCGACGCAGTAACGGCTAGCCGTATCAAGAATGCTATCGTCGCCGCTGATTGGTTTTTATTTCTCGCGACTCAAAACTCTCAGGCTTCTCGCTGGTGCCCTTGGGAGATCGGGTATGCCGATGGGAAAAAGCGAATCGAGAAAATTGCAATAATTCCTACCACCGACAATAGCGGCCACCACTACGGCAACGAGTATCTAAAACTCTACAACAAAGTCGACCGAGCCTCAGGTGGTGGTTTAGCCCTATTTGACCCGCAAGGTAAAGGGAAATGGGTGCGCTTCCTGAAATAACTAAGATCAGCCAATTAGATCTCAAGTACACCATCACAATGGACTGATAAAGGACTTAACATGTTTATTGGCTTCGAATTAACAGACTATCAAGGCCTAACCCACCAAGACGACCTCGACGTATGGAGCTTCAGTGCTTTAAACGACGCAAATATCTACGACTTAGCCAAATATGTTGCATCAACTTCGCATACCATTCAACATCTCGATGCCGAGAAAATTTCCGCTAGTCTATTTCCTCGATCAGACTATGATATTTTCCTCTCACATTCCCATGCCGATCAAAGTAAAGCAATCGAGCTAGCCCTTTCTCTTAAAGATAAAGGGATCAGGGTATTCGTAGACTCATGCGTCTGGGGACACTCCGAGAAATTAATAGAACTGATTCTTGATCAGTCCAGCCCACTCGAGAACGAAACGAGAGATTCTCAAATAGTCAGAGTGAGCGCAGCCGTGCATACGCTGCTTTCTGCCGCCATCCACCAAATGATTTGGCGTACCGAAGCTTTTGTTTTTCTACGCACGGAAAAATCAGTACCATTTGAAAACGATGTCAGCGATAGAACCCTTTCCCCGTGGATCTATGCCGAGCTTCAATTCAGCGCCCAGGTTCAACAGGTGCTTCCGCCACGCTTGAAAAATAAGAAATCTCTACCGAGTGTCGCTGGATTTGAGAGCTACATGACCGAGTCAAAGCAATTACAGCCGTATGAGATGGCGTTTAAAATTTCAAAGGAGCATCTGCCATCTGTAAAAGGCACAGACTTCAGCAAGTGGTACCATGACCTAGCGGCGAAGAAATTTACTGATGCTGGAGAGGTTCTGGACGACCTCTATGCCACCTGCCATATAACCAATCGATATTACGAACATAAAATTGACAATCTAGCGCTTGAATAGCCAGACATAAACTCACGCGCTTAATAAAATAAAGCCCCATGTACCGGGGCTTTATTTCGGGCATTCAGATCAAATCACATATTTCACTTGGAAACCCAAGTCTCAACTTCTTCTGCCCCATACTTAGCCTTCCACTCTTTCAGAAGTCTATGATTACCACCTTTAGTTTCGATGATTTCACCGTTATTAGGATTTTTGTACACCTTAACTTCACGTGCCTTTCGTGTTGCTTTAGCTGCTTTAGGTTCTACACTGACACGGCCAGTTTGCGGGTCGAGTATATTGATGACATCACGTAAGCTATAGTTGTACTTCGCTAGCAAATCCCTCAGCTTTTTCTCGAATTCAATTTCATGCTGAAGCTCAGAGCTCCCCTTCATCGCTTCAAGTTCAGCGAGCTGCTCTGCTAGCTTTTGCTCCAACTGCCGAAATTCTACCAAACGAGACATAAAAACTCCTTAAAACGAGAGATCACTAGACGAACAGTAGGCATATCTTAGGTCAATATCTTAGGCGTGTCTTCACCTATTTAATAAATCTGATCAGGCGCTCGACGATTTGATAGCGAACTGAATTTGCAAGAGTAAAAGTGTCCACCCGTAGTCGCTACGTCTTAACACCGAAGTACAGTGCCTCAGGCAGCATACCCCGAGCAAATTGGAGGCAGTGACCTCACGCTCCGAAAATGCTGATCCGTGGAAAGTCCAAGTAAACCCGTTCCACGGCGCGCGGAAAATATAAGGTCAACTGGCCTAGCGCTGGAGAGGCTCAAGAAGTTTCGCCCAGAACGCCTCTGCAGCACCTTCGTGGCTCAGCTTCTCATCACGAGTATTCCGAGAGAATCCCATCAGAGGCTTGAAGAAGATCGACTGGTCATCCGTGCTCACGGAGAGCATTTCGTTAAATCCATTTGAGGATACTTGAGCCGAGTAGGTGATACCGTTCCGACTGATACCATCCCCCATCCCAATCGCACATTCCGAAGCGACCTTCCCGTCCCGATAGATGGAAGCCGCGAACCGCGTGTCACTCAGTCGTCTCAATGTTGCTTGAATCCCAGGGTTACGCGCCTGAAGCTCAGCTAATGAATTCTCGAAAAAACGCTGGATGTAAGTGAAACCATCATGAGCGAACTGATCAATTTCGAAATCTGTGAAGGTTTTTCGAAGCCTCAGGTTACTCGAACGCACCGACTCAAACATCGTCGAAATTACCGTGTCCGCTGCGGCGCCATGGGCAGCAGATGGTCGATGTGATTGAGCCCCTGCACCACGTCCGGGATTGCCAGGCGATATTTCCTTGATCAGTACTCGAATCTGACGTACCACATCAGTGAAAGCCTCATCAGGGTTCGTCCAACTGGTGATTGGTTTCCCATCCTGAGGCACCGCTAGTAGCTTACCCATCGGACTATGAGTCCAATCACACGCGCGCAGAATGACTGGCACAACCCGGCACTCCCCTGCAGCATGCCGGGCCAGTGCGCGTTGCATCTCTACCGAATAGCAATAGTGAGAGCTCAGGAAGCTGGCACTGACCAACAGCAACACGATATCCGCGGCATCAATTTGCGCATCGATCGCACTGTCTACCATCTCGCCGGCGACCAAGCGCCGGTCATGCCACGAATCAACCAGCCCCTCGTACCTCAGGGAGGCAAGGTGCTTTTCCAGTTGATTGCGCAGTGCTTCATCATCATGACTGTATGAGAAAAACACTTTTGCCATTACGGCGCTCCCTATGAATTCGTGGCTCCGACGTTATCACGACTCGAACCCGCCTCGGTAGCGAGCCGATTTAATCTCAGAGTTCGACGAACCGGCCAGATTGAGGCTCGTCCAGGCGAGGATCTGGGCGTGATGGAGCTAAACGCAGCCGCAGATTGGCTTCTTGCGAAGGTGGAGGCCCCAGATGCGCAGCAGCGCCGGGAAGCGCTCAAGAAAGTTTACGAGTGCTTGGAAGCCAGTAAGGCCGAGCAACCTGCGTAACTTGAACTGCGCACGCTCAACCACGCGCGTCCAGCGCAAGCGCTTAAGTCTACCCAGCCTTTTTGCAATCGTGATGTAGCGCCCCAAGAGTAGCGGCCCTATGATATCAACGCCCTCGCAGCGCCGAGCATTCGGTGCTGCATTACCTGCGCGGAGATGGAATCATGCGCCACTGCTTTTACAGCTTTCACTACGAAGCCGACAATTGGCGAGCGGCCAAGATTCGCTCGATCGGCGCTATCCATGGCGCCCGCGAGGCCTATGACAACGGCTGGGAAGCTGTGAAAAATGGCAGCGAACAGGCAATCAAAAACTGGATTGCCGCCGAAATGAACGGCTGCTCCTGCGCGATTGTGCTAATCGGCTCACAAACTGCGGGACGCAAATGGATCAACTACGAAATTGAGCAAGCCTGGAACAAAGGCATGGGCCTGGTCGGGGTCTACATTCACGGCATAACTGATCGCAACAACCAGACCTCCAGAGTCGGTTCAAATCCGTTCACCGGCTTCAATGTGGACAATGTCCCTCTTTCCAACATCGTTCGCACTTACGATCCAGCGGGCTATGACAGCGCCACACGGTACGCCACCATCTCTCAGAATCTTGGCAGGTGGGTCGAAGAAGCGATAGCGATCCGAAAGCGTTACTAACCGCCCTCTCTCGACTCTGCCAATGAGAAACACCATGCAGCACGCCTCTTACTATCTGGCTATTTTCGGCTCGCCTCCCGAAGGCTTCGTTGACGAATTCTACGAAGCCTTGAAAGCGAAACTCGCGGTACTGTCACTCAACCTCGGCGTTGAGGTCGACTGGTACACAGGTACGCCTGACGAGTACCGCGTTGCCAACGGGAAATGCACCGCAGCCCTGTGTTTCCCTCTTCCTAATGGCCAGGACGTACACATTACGAAATTGATGAAGGATGGTGTCCCCGTCATCCCAGTCGCGTCGAAGCTCGGACATCTGGCCGCGGAATTTCCTCCTTCAGTATCGATCCTCAACGGGCTAGGACTGGACTCATCGGAAATCCCGACCATCGTCAACTGCTTGCTGGAATGCGCCTCGCTCTTGCCTAGGCAACGACGCGTTTTCCTGAGCTACAGACGAACGGAATCTACCACCGCAGCGCTACAGCTCTATGCGGCGCTTTCAGAACGGTTGTTCGACGTTTTCCTCGACACGCACGAGATTTTGCCAGGGGAACACTTTCAGGAGGTGCTGTGGCAAAAGCTGTGCGACAGCGATGTCATGATCTACCTGGACACGCCTGGCTATTTTGATAGCCGATGGACGACTGCAGAATTCGCTCGCGCTGTTTTTCGAGGCATCCCTATCCTCAGAGCAGGATGGCCTGATGTAGGTCTCGACGACCGCGGCCAGTTCACGCGGGATATGCGTCTAGGCACAGACGATTTTCTGCCTGACGGGGTCTCACTCACCGATGAATGCCTAGCTCGGGTATGCCGGTCTGCTGAGGATCTGCGCGCGGAAGGGGTAGCAACGCGTTATCACGTGCTGATGGATGCCTTCGGGACATCGCTCAAGCGTGCTCAAGCGACGATTGAGGGATGCTCACTGCGCCGTAGCATTACCGTGAAGCCGAAATTTGGCGATCCGATCTACGTCTATCCTGCCCTCGGGGTACCTACAACATATACCTTGCATGACGCCACGCTTGACAACCATCCCGCACCTGTAGCTGTAGTATATGATGACGCGGGTATTGAAGAGAGAAGGTGGATTTCACATATGGAATGGATAAGTGACTATTTGGAAAAAGACGTCCGCTTGATCAAGCCCTATGACTCTGGCTGGAAATTTACGGACTGGCGCAAATGAAAAAATCAATTTTTCTTTCTGCCAGCGTACCGACGTATGGCAGAGAGTTTTTTGACTCTTGCCACCCTTATCAAATACAAATAGCGGTAAGATCACTGTTGCTCCTGGCACTGGGACGACAACGCTTGGTATTTGGCGGACATCCTTCAATCACACCCATGGTTTATGCCGCGGGCAGAAGCTTTGGGCTCAATACCATTGAATGCGTGACCATTTACCAATCCGCATTTTTTGAAGACAAATTCCCTCTTGAGAACCATGGATTTGCTGACATTCGGGTAATCCCCAAGGAAGCAGAACTCAAAGACAGTATTTTGTCTATGCGCCGGCGAATGCTGGAAGATAACGAATTTGAGGTCGGTATTTTCATCGGCGGCATGAAGGGCATCATCGACGAATATGAAATGTTCAGAGAAAAATCCCCTGACGCCAAAGTGATCGCAGTCCGAGCCGGCGGCGGCGCTACGGCGACCCTTCCCTGTACGCAATCAGACCCAGCCATCCAGGCCCTTGAAGAGTCAGGAGACTATTTCTCGCTGTTCAACAGCATCCTAGGCATCGATCCGAATAGCGAACGGATTTTCAGTAACTAAGGAAGAGTTTAATGGATCGCGGTTTCAACCTGAGCATTAACACCGGCCCATACCCCGTAGACTTCACAAAAGTCCATGCTTATAAAGATGCAAACCAAAAGCGCGTTGACGACCTCGCCCAGCTAATGATTGACGAGGACACATTCGATGCGTCCCTCATATTGGAGGCTCTCTTCCCGGCAGTGAAGGCTGACATTTTTTTGTCTCATTCCTCCGCTGACGCGAACGAGGCGATCCAAATCGCACTGGAGCTCCAAGAGAAGTGCGGCCTGAATGTATTTATTGACTCTTGCGTCTGGGGCTCGATCTACGATTTGCTGAAGGCCATCGACAAGTACCGCCGCCGTCAAGGTCAAATCGATTACGATTACGATGAGCGTAATCGCTTGACAGCGCACATACACATGATCCTGACCACCGCCCTGCAGCGCATGATTGATCAGACAGATACGATCATCTTCATGAACACGGAGCATTCGATCTCGCTGAAGCATTCAGTAAATGAAGAGCGAAAGACCTTGTCTCCGTGGATACACATGGAGCTCAATTTCAGTACATTGGTACGGCGTCGCTCACGTTACAAAATGGCGATAGAGGGCAAACGTGCGATGGACGAAGTAGTTTCTAACGAGCATTTCAACGTCGTACATGATGCCCCTACCGGCCACCTAACCTCTATTGCAGAAAGCGATTTTCGAAAGTGGATGCTACAGGCGTCCACCCTTAGAGGTTCGAAAGCCATCGATCTTTTATACCGCAACTTCTGACGGATATACCCCATGGATGCCAAGCTCAAACACCTTGAATTCGTTCAAGGCGTAGTCAATCGCCTTTCTACTAACTCGTTTCTGCTCAAAGGTTGGTCGATCATCCTGATCTCGGCGCTGTTCGCACTGTCCGCCAAAGATTCTGACAAGGGCTTCGCTCTGCTGGCCTACATCCCAGGCATCGCGTTTTGGGGGCTGGATGGCTACTTCCTGGCGCTTGAGCGTTGCTACCGCAGGCTCTACGACAAGGTTCGAGCGACTGACAAAGACCAGATCGACTTTCTGATGGTGATCGATAAAGGCCAAGGGTGGAAAAATTGGCTCAAAGCCACGCTATCAAAAACGTTAATCGTCTTCCATGGGGCGGTGTTGGTGGCTATCACTGCAGTGGTGGTGGTCTACGTCATCAACTCCCACACGGCTGCGTAAGCTAGGAGCCCGGACTCGCAATGCCTAGCTCGGGCCTACACCGTTGATCTATCCCGACGTGCTCGCACGAGCTGGCTACTCGCAGGACAACTCACGATCAAGTGACACTACGAGCAGTAGGTCGAACCCAGCTCGGCGAGGTGCGCTATGGCACCTCGTGTGTGTTCAGCTCCTGTGGATCAACAACCCGAATGCGGCCAGGCAGCCGTGAGGACAAGACGCCCTTTGCGTGTCTACGAAACGAGAATCTTCTCTGGGCACGAAACCGGAGGCAAAAAAAAGCCCGCGATGGGGAGAGCGGGCTGGACTCAATCATTAGGGAGCTATCTCAAGGTACGCTGCGCATTGTGAAAATTACGTCATCGATCAAAGATAGATCTTACCGAACCCCGGGAGCGGCCCGCCCGGAAGCCCCCTGCGCAGGGCCTCCAGATCCCTGAGAGGGTCTCGACTCTGCCGAGGAGGCTCGCTCAAGCTGTCTTTGTCTACCGTCGGATACAACCCCAGGTACTCCTGCCCTTCAAATTTCTGGTTTTCCTTTTCCAGGACAGGGAGGATGGCGACTTTGTTGGGTTTATGGCCGTCGAAATAGCCCAGTTCCCAGGGCATCCACTTCGAATTCGTAGCGTTCTCGGTAGCGATGTAGAGAAGCGTATCTGACTGCTTCATCCGACCTCGCAGCCGTTCCGCCGTATGTTTGTTCACCTGGCTACGATCCAGTTCAGGATCGTCTACCCAATCGACATAAACCTTTTTGCCCATTTCCTCCAGCAGCACCTTCACCCCGAGTACTAACTCAGCATCGTTGATCGAGTGGGACAGGAAAACGTCGAACCTGGTCGCCCGCTTACTGGACTCCATCGATTCGCTCATCATCTCGCCGAGGCTGCGATTCCTCATCGCTCGTTTTGCTGCGGCACGCGCCTCAGATTTCGTAAAAAATGCCATTTTTCAATCCATGTAGGTGTTGAGAAGGCGCCAAGAGCCTTCTTACAAGAGCTTTTTGCTCTTAGCAGCCGCCTGAGCCCGAAGCCTTCTGAACTGGCCTGGTATCTCGAAGTGCCCATACAAGCTGTCAAGAGCGTGCTCACCCTTTTCTAGCAAAAACTCAATCCAGCCACTGAACTCTGAACCGTCGACTTTGGGCAGGTGAGAGTTGAGTGCCTTGTGAGCAAAATTTGGCAGCAAGCGTTTGGCCTGCTCGTGTTCCAACGACAAGACCTCTGGGCTACGGCGTCTGCGGCGAGCTGGCACCCGACGTCTCACCATTGCGCTGAACTGAAGCTCCGAATATATCCAGGGCGAGAACGTGCGATCTGAACCTTCGTAAGCCTTCAAGGGAACGGAATTTTCAGTGTTCAGGAACACGAAAAGCTCCGTTCTATCAATCATCTCCTGAAGCGCACCTACCAGCATCAGATGCACGCCAGCCGAAAGATCGCTTACTTCACGCTCACTCAGTGGCAGTCCGTCTGCTTTCTGGTCTGCGTAAAAAGCCATCAGCTTCTCAATAAGATGCTGTGACGCCCCCCAGACACAGGAATCCACGAACACGTTGACGCCACAATTACGGAGCTTAATTGCAAGCTCGACAGCCCTATCCTCGTCAGCATGGGAGTGCGAGAGAAACACGTGCGTCCTCTGCTGCTGAGGGAAGATATGCCTCGACAGCAGGTTAGCGTCGATCAGACGCCTGCCTTCGAATACATCGATCAAGTAGTCGGACACCTCACCGAACTGACCTTGCACCTGATCCTTGAACTTCTGGATTTCCGACGCGGGTACCGAGCTATAGCTTTCATAGCTGGTCAACTCAAGCCCTACATACATACTGAATCCCTTCTGATCTGTAGTTTCTGCGAGGTTTTGAAACGCCCTGAACCTGATCCGCATAGCGGGCAATGCTAAGCACACCCGTGTAGGAGCAGGCAGGCAACAGCACTCTGAACGCAAACACGGCAAATTGCCAGCACTTGGGCTGGACGGGAGTGAACTCAGGCGAGCATCCTTGTGGCATGGAGCTCATGCCTACGTCGGCTCGGTACCGAGGGACTGAAACGCACGACTGCCTATGAGCGTCTTACGCTTAATGACCGAGGACTCCGCATGACCGCAACAGCCCCTGATGCCACTGCTCAAATTGCTTTCTCCATGTTTGAGAACAAAGGCGTCTACGCAGTCCTTGTTGGCTCAGGCGTCTCCCGCTCCGCAGGAATACAGACGGGCTGGGAGATCACAATGGAACTGGTCAAACGCTGGGGCATCGCCACAGGAGCGGGCGATCAGGATGACTGGGTCTCCTGGTATGTAGCGCAGACGAGTGAGCAGCCCAACTACTCCAAGCTGCTTGAGCGCCTGGCGGCGACCCAAACCGAACGCAGAGCCATAATTCAGGGCTTTCTCGAACCAAATGAGCAGGAGGCCGAGGACGGCCTCAAACTGCCCACACGTGCACACCGAGCTATCGCGAACATGGTCAAGACGGGCCACATTCGCGTGATTGTGACAACGAACTTCGATCGCCTGATGGAAAACGCGCTAAGAGATGTCGGCATCGAACCTACTGTGGTCAGCTCGGCTGATAGCTTCGCCGGCGCGGAGCCGCTTACCCACTCGACTTGCTACATCCTGAAAATCCATGGCGATTACAAGGATGCCAGGATCCTCAACACGGATGATGAGTTGGGAGACTATCCACCCGCATTCAATACGCTCCTTGATCGCATCATCGATGAGTTTGGGCTGATCGTCGCGGGTTGGTCAGGTGAGTGGGATCATGCGCTGAGAGCCGCGTTCATCAGAGCCCCCTCTCGTCGTTATTCTACATACTGGCTAGCTCGAGGCCGCCCATGCGAACGCGGCCAAGAGCTCATCACGCAGCGCAGAGCGACCGTGGTTAATGGCTTGGATGCCGACACGTTCTTTGAGGGCTTGAGCTTTAAGCTAGAAACCATCCAACAGTCCCGGCTACCCTACCCGGCAGGAATAGAACTGACGCTTGCAATGGCCAAGCGTTTCCTGGCGAAGCCGGAACACAGGATCCAGCTGGACGACCTGATCACAGCACAGACTCAGCGCTCCCTCACACAGCTAACACCATTGTTCACTTCACCGCCTCAAGGAGATGCACCGAAAGACTTCACAGATCGGGTCGTCAGCTACGAAGCCACTATCGAACCTCTCGCTCGCCTCTGCGCAGTTTTGGGACGCTGGGGAAGCGGTGGCGAGTACCCATTGGTACTGGACGCCATTAAAGGGCTGTATGCCGCATCTCAAAAAGAGCAGTCCGGCTGGCAGCATTGGGTCTCACTGAAGAGCTATCCCGCAACGTTGGTCATCTACGCGTACGGAATGGGGTTAGTCCGGGCTGAACGCCTGACAGAGCTCCGTAAACTGTTCAGCACTCCGCTAATTGCCCGCCACGAAATCCCTAGCACCATAGGGGAAAGGTTCGCTCCGCTGTACGTCGAAGCGGGCATCGGCCTATTCGAACGCTGGCGAATGTTCGAGGGGCAAGACAGCTCCACTACACCGTTTTGCAACCGCCTCGCTGAAGTACTGGCACCGCGCTGGGCGCCAGATTTTGCAGGTCTGCACGGCGCAGGATTGCTCTACGAACGGTTTGAGTTTCTTTCTTTCCTTTTCTTCTGCGAATCGCGCCTAATCAGCGAGGAATCGCTGATCGACATCATTCGAAATCGTAAGATCAGAACCATCGCAGGCGGACGGATCTCATGGCATTCGGAGACCATCAACCGCTTCGCTCACGAGTACGCAACCGAGGAATTCAAGGCCCCTACCCTGGCCGCAGGATTCGCCTTCGGCTCTGAGAACTACCTCACGCAGATGCTTGAAGGCCTACTGGGGCTCGCGAGATTCCGCTTTTGATGATCAGCTGATCTAGTTGCGACCTAAAGGAAGTCCGTAATCTTGCTACTGAAAAGAGATCCAAAATTTGGCTTCATCCGACGCGCGCGTCGGGAACTGACCTATGCCTTTTTCCTCGGTACCCCGCCCTTCCTTGCATGCGCGTCTTCCCAAGAGGTCAGCGAATTAGTAAACGCCCTCTTGGCGGCTCCTGCCCTGATGTCTTACTACCTCTGGCTGCTTTTCGCCTTCGGCTTGGTGAGTATCTTCATTTTCAGGGTGACGTTCCGGGCGTACCGTCTCATTCAGAAATCTCGCGAGGTACATTCGTTCTTCGTTAACATCGGTGGAAGCCTGCTGACAGCTTTTCGCGCGGCGCTGGGCGCAATGATGGGGTACCTGATGGTGTGGTGCTATCGAGACGTGGAATCCATGAGCGTCGCTGGAACTGCGGGAGTGCTTGGGTATGCATGCATCGCACTCGCGGTATGTGTATGGCTCGCGTGGACTGATGAAACGCTCAGAAATCCTCATGCAGTCAGCCGTTACAGCTGAAGCCCAAGCACTATCAGCGGTCAATCAGTGCTCAGCGGCGCGGGAGCATTAGTTTACGCCGATACGCAAACCAGGCTGGGTTTATGCCATGCGCCTGTTTGTACAGACCAAGCTGGTTCGCGCCGTCACTGAGCCTGATGCAGCAAATGAACGTGCCGCAGCGAGACTGTCAGCCTCCCGGGCTTGAGGTTTATCAGGTAGCCGGCAGAGAGATTTTCTAAGGTGCCAGCGGGTCGCATCAATACGGAGCCAGAAAGTGCACCAGGTCGCAGTGTTGGACAGCATCATCTTTGAGGCTCATGAACTAGCCAAAAATCTGAACGACCACCACATCGTGGTCATCAACTCCACTATGCGTCTGCAGGCTCTCAAGCTAGAGGATCAGATAGTCCGAGCTCTGCAGGATTCGAAGGGGCGCGGCCCCGACATCATTTACAACGAATTCGAGGTCTTTCTTTCGCCGCACGACAGAAGGTTCGTACCAACCCTCTGGCATCCTGAACTGAATACGCTCAATCTAGCCAGTACACACCGGATCTAGGAGTCGACAACAGAGCTGCCGTGACGATCTACCAGTCGAAATACTTCGCAGAGGTAGCTCCAAAGGTGAACCTCAGGTTTGAAAACTTGATTGAAGTAGATTCAACTGGCGAGCGGCAGTCGAGCTTGGAACTCATGAGAAGAGCCATGTTCAGCCACCACAAGTTCGAGGCCGCGGTCTTCATCGGCGGTCAACAAGGTATCCTCGACGAGCACGTGCAGTTTAAAGGGGATCATCCCCAAGCAAATGTGATCGCGCTCCGCAGCCCTGGTGGCGCTTCCGCCACGATTGATCACTTGCTCACACCCGACGAAAAAGATTACGACGAGCTGCTCGACTACGTTGGCCTGTTCACCCATGGCCTAGGAATCGGGCTAAACAGCGAGCGCAATCTGTCAGTAAAACCGTCGAAACCAAGGCACGATCCAGACAATACTTTCGGTAAAGGATAACCACCAAATGGAATACGGCTTCAACATTGACATCAACCCCAATCACTTCCCGATTACCAGGGAGGTCAGAGACTTCAAGAGCACCCTTAAAACCTCCACAGTCAAGCTTAAAAATTACCTGTTGGAGGACAATGTCAGCATTGATGCCAAAACCGTTATCAAGCACCTATTCCCGGCGCAACGATGCGACATCTTCATTTCCCATTCCTTCCAGGATCAAGGCTTGGCGATCCAACTCGCGCTGGATCTGAAAAAGAAAGGAATAACAGCCTTCATCGACTCTACGGTTTGGGGTTCGGCATACGAACTCCTGAAGGCAATTGATGAAAAACATTGCAAAATCGAAGGTACCACTCGTTATCACTACGACCTTCGCAATCGCTCGACCGCCCATGTGTACATGATCCTAGCCACAGCTCTGCAGCAGATGATTAGCGATTCCACCGCACTGTTCTTCTTGAACACCGACCATTCCCTGTCCACACAGCACTCGATCGAAGACGAAGACAAAACAGGGTCTCCTTGGATTCATATGGAGCTGATGTTTAGCCATTTCATTTGGCAAGCCAAGCATGCCAAAGAGTTGGTGGTCGCCACCGAATCGCGTGCTCTCGACTCGGTGCCCGTATTCCATGAAGCGAAAACAGGTCACCTCAAGGAGCTAACGGGTTTGAGGCTGCAACGCTGGATTGGCGAGCAAGAAACACAATCCAATTCAATGGAAATCCTTGAGTCGCTTTCCAAGCTGTATCGCGGCAGCAGCTTGCGAAGCAGGGTTTGATCTCATAGGTTAGCTGCCAGGAAGGCGTCTCGACTGAGTAAATGGATCCGACAAGACTTACTCAATGATACCGAGAGCACGCGCCCACAAAGGTTGCTTGAGGGCGGACTGACATCACCTCCATCATGCGCAAGGTGGAGTAACGCTGATGATGACGGTTACAGCCTTCGCATGCCAGGGCTGACCGTCAGTTGTCCAAACCGACATGCCCTGATTCAATCGGGGCTCATGTCTCTTTCGAACGGAGATTTTCCGCTCCGGGCTAAATGTATTTCATGTTTACCGGGGCTTCTATCCATAGCCTAGCCTCCGCCGTCCACTCAGCCTCCATGAAGGCCTGGCTTGGCCAATAATTGATATAGCACTCATAATCCAGCTCCACTGCCTTCTGCCGCTCATCTTCGCCGAGAAGGCACCATGCTGTTAGCATTCTACTGGGCCAATCAGGTGCTGCGAGGAAACACTCTGCTATCTGCTCTGGCCACCCGCCCTCAGATAGTTGACGCGACACGAATTCATCGGCTGTTGTTTTTAGAGACGGATCAAAGCGAACAAAGGCGTCTGCAATTCGATAAATCAATCCGACACCCTGAAAAGCAGATACCGGTTGGCTTTCCTGCTTACTAGGTATGCGTTTGAATTCGAACATCGGCCCATTGGGAGCAGGTACAATTTCAACAGAAAAATCAGCCACGACGCATTCCTTCTTCTTATTATTATCCTCTATCAAATTACCAGTGATCTCCTTGTAGCACAACACACCACCAGCAACAATCCATGACTGACTGCTCTGTTGAATGCCAATTCTCTGGCACTGGATCTACTAGGCCGGTGATATTTCACTAAAAAAACTCACCGATCTGCCGATATCCAAAACATCACCCTCCAAGATCGCTTAGAGCAAGGCTCTTCCACCCATCGAAATAGGAAAAACGGATGCTGCAATGGATCACCCACGTATTCGGACTGTCTCGTCGATTCCGTCCACCGACTCACTTCCAAGACATACCTGGAAGCTTCGAACCCACCATTCATGAGCTGCGCGCAGAAGCGATCGAGTTCGAAAAAAATGTCAAAGACTACATCGCGCGCATGGCAGGTACAGCACCAGAAGAGTCACTGGGAAAACTGGTTCGGAAGACCCTTGAAAACTATCCTCTGCATCCGGAATATCCTGAATTCTGGGATAAATTTGTCAAGGAGGCGATAGAGCTCAAAGGCTATCGCAATAGCGTTATCCACGCAGACGTAGAAGGCCTCCCTCCCCTTCCTGAACTCCATCGTCGCTTTAAGGAAGCGAACAATATTCTCCGCCCCTTTACTATCTGCTCAGCTAGCAGGGAGCGATTCACACAGTTCCGCTGGAAGTGGAATCGTCTAAATTTGAAGATTGATCAACAGGCATTCAAACTATCCAAACAGGATGCTGAAAACCTGCTGATCCAACTGCACCCCTCATCGCGAGGTAGGGTCTACTTCAAAGTGGGCAAGAAGGTTCACACCGCCATGCTTGACACTGCAAACACCTCTCGTAGCTTCTTTATCGAGGGCTACGAGCCTTTCAACCTGAGCGATCAAGAGGCCATGGCTCTGAGCGATCTGTTGCTCTGCTTTCTGGGTAACCGCCAGCTCAGACTGCCTTAGCAGCGACTTGGCGAAGGGGCCGCTCAATTCTCCCTGTAGTCGCGCCCATCAACGCCCGGGCGCCCCTGAAGAGCACATTTGTACTCAAAGCCTTTGAGCGGCCTCTGAGGCTGGTTTCCAGCGACTGTGGGGTGACTGCGACATGCGTCATTCAGATCATGTCTTACATGGATCCGGCAGCTTAGATCCGAGGTAGCGATGACATCGACTACCCCCCTGCAACGATCTGGATGACGAGCTCAACCGATGCGTAAGCCTCAAGCAAAACGAGGGGCTGCCCGGTTTAGAGCCCGTTTTTTTGATATGACGGAGCCCGCAAGTATCCACCCAACACCTCGCAGGACGCGCACCCAAGTACCCTTCCCTTGCCCCATGCAAGCACAGATGACCTTTTCGGATTGATCACGAATGCAAGGCCTGTCTCAGCTATTGGGAGGCTTTCGTGACCCAAGAGGCGTAGAGCTGCTCCGCCTGATCCGGGCTGCTCAGAGTAGGCTTATTTTTCAGCCCAGCAATCCGGGTCGCAAGCTTCTCCAGTTCATCTGCGGCCTTTGGCGCCCAACCATTACCTACAGCCCATGCACGTAAAGCCGTAGCATCCAGCGCGTGCCCTTTTTTGCGAAGAATTCTGAGCACCCGATCAACCCTTTCTTTATCCGAGTTGTGGAGCACTCCTGTTGCCACCCCCACTGTTGCCGTCAATCCCTCCATCGCCTGTAACACGACACCATCGGTAGCTGCCGACCTCGATTGATGAGGCTGTTTGCCATCGATCAAAGGCGACCAAGAGGTCATCCAGCTATTGATAACGTCCTTTGCGAACGGCAGAGCAATGACGCCAGCAACCCGCCCAAACCCATCAACTTTGTCCATCATGCTCTGGCTTGCGTAGGCGCAGACGACCAGCGTATTTGGCGTCAAACCTGACAAGGTGCGTTCGGTTTTCAGCGTGATGGGCATACCCCTCAGCACGGCAGCTTCGCCTTTGTTGAGCGCTTTTGTTGCCTCCGGCCCAAGAAACGACACCAGGCTTGTGGAACCCTTGAGGTTTGCCATGGCCGGAATCACCAACACGATCTCTTTGATCTTGTGCTTGTCATCACTGCACAGGGCCTCAGCATGCTTGAAGGCTGCCCTGAAAGCGTCATTGAAAAATACGGCTCTAACCACTTGGTTTCTAACTCCTTGTTTACCTTGCTGCGGCAGTCCAGCTATCTGGGCTAATCGCTGATTAATTGAGAGGGGTTGCCCTCTGCGCCTTAGGCAGGGCCCGAAAATTCATGGTGATCATCCACTCAGCCAAATCCCCCCAACAGCCTGATGCAGTGCCTCACGGATGGTATCTCGAACCTATCCTATCGAGGGCTGCAAGCCTTCACTTAAGTGACTAGAACGCCATAGCTCATCGAGCTGTTGACCTACTTGTGGGGCAACCGCGCGTTGAGGGTGTTTAGCAGCGACCTGGCGAATGGGCCGCTCAATTCTCACCCTCCCCCCATCACTGCCCCGCCGCCCACGAAGAGTACATTTGTACTCTTTGGCTTTGAGCGAACTTCGCGACTGCTGTCCAGCAGCTTGATGGATTAGCATCCGTACTGAGATCGTGGCACTAACCGGTGATTGGATCTGAAAAAGTTTATAGGGGAAGACTCACAGATAATCCGCTGGGTTGACTCTCTGATTAGACTACACGACAGTGCTGCACGCCTGTCACAGCAAGGGCTGGAGGCAGGTAAAGGTTAGGCTGCAGACGTTGGCAAGAAATCTGGGCTTTGGGTGCACTTTACAAACAGCGCCTTATTGCATCAGAGCCCTTCGATCTTGTTCCTGATCTCGGCTCACTGTGCGCTTCATCATCTTGAATGTGCAGACCAGAATCGGAACAGCTGGAGTTAAGCAGGTCACACCTCCCCCCCAGACCGCGACTGCTAAACCTGAACCATTACTGCCTCAGGTACACTCCCAGCCCCCCATTAAAAGTAAAACGAGCGAAGACCAATGCTACAAGACTCGCGGAGCGAGCAGCTCAGCGCCACCCTCTACGACGTGACGGTCATCGAGATCGCCTGTCGATCCAATTCCCCCGAATCACTCGCGCAGGAAATCGAGACCTTCTTTTTTGACTTTATTGATGATCAACCCAGCACAGACGTAATGATTGATCTATCGAGATTACCGCCAGAGCACGCTCTAGCTCTCTTTGACGCCTTCACGGCTGTGTCTCAAGAGCGAGGCTATCGGTTCGGATTTGCATTTCTTAGCTGCCTGTCCGATTACGAAGGATGGTGTGTCCCTGTAGATTCCTACCCCATAAGGCAGTTTGCTCAGCACCTTCTGGGCACCATGGGCTCTGAAATTTTTCACCCGGAGCTTCGCGATCTCAAGTTCGCTGCTGATTTGGGTCTGTAACGATCCGAGCGCCTCAACGAAGCTTTCACAGTTCGTTTCTCAACCGATTTTATTACCTGAAGGGTTTTTGAGGGACTCCGCGAGGAGCAGGCGCAACGGTCATCCAGGCCACCAACGAACAACGGTTCAGGTGCTGACGGAATGCAAGACCGGGTGAGGACGCACAGGGCTATGCGGGGAACCCAGGAAATCCGCGGTTTGCAAAGCATGCAGTCGAAATTTCACCCTTTCCAAAGCGTGCAGCAAGCGGCAGTAGCGTGCAGTGGATGAGATGCATCCCTCGCGCCCCAAGACGGAAATTGTGCCTAAGCACACCAGGGAGGCAAGAAATGATCGGGCACAAAAAAGGGCCTAGATCGCTCTAGGCCCTGATTTTACTGAGTTTGGCGGGAAACCAGGGATTCGAACCCTGGGTACGCTATTAACGTACGCCGGTTTTCAAGACCGGTGCATTCAACCACTCTGCCAATTTCCCGATGCATGCACAGCTGATGAAGGTGTAGTGTGCATCTGGGAACCACCTTAGATAAGAACTCTAGGATAGTTGCCCATCGACGGTTTTCAAGACCGTTGCCTTAAACCACTCGGCCACGCTTCCAGCTGTTTTGCGGCGGCAATAATACCTTAATGTAACAAGCTGTCAAACTCTCTGTGTCGCGGCTTGCGACAGCTCTGATATGCTCTGCACCATACGTTCCATTACCGCAGGTCCCGGACCGCGGTCTCACCCCAAAGGAGTGCGCCATGCGCGAACAGGATTACGCCGTCCAACACGGCCAGCAGGTCGAGCAGCAGGAGGTCAGCAAGGTCCTGCGCAACACGTACAGCCTGCTGGCCCTCACCCTCGCCTTCAGCGGCATCATGGCCTTCGTCGCCCAGCAGATGCGTGTCGGCTACCCGAACATCTTCGTGGTGCTGATCGGCTTCTACGGCCTGTTCTTCCTCACCAACAAGCTGCGTGACTCGGCCTGGGGCCTGGTTTCTACCTTCGCCCTCACCGGCTTCATGGGCTTCATCCTCGGCCCGATCCTCAACCGCTACCTGGGCATGGCCGGTGGCGCCGAGGTGGTCAGTTCGGCCTTCGCCATGACCGCCCTGGTGTTCGGCGGCCTGTCGGCCTACGTGCTGATCACCCGCAAGGACATGAGCTTCCTCAGCGGCTTCATCACCGCCGGCTTCTTCGTCCTGCTGGGTGCCGTGGTGGCTAGCTTCTTCTTCCAGATCAGCGGCCTGCAACTGGCGATCAGCGCTGGCTTCGTGCTGTTCTCGTCGGTCTGCATCCTGTTCCAGACCAGCGCCATCATCCATGGCGGCGAGCGCAACTACATCATGGCTACCATCAGCCTGTACGTGTCGATCTACAACCTGTTCGTCAGCCTGCTGCAGCTGTTCGGCATCATGGGCCGCGACGACTGATCGAATCGGTTGCCAGCGCTTAAGGAAAAGCCCGCTTCGGCGGGCTTTTTCATGCCCGTTGAACAGCGCCGGGAACCTCACAAACATTGACTTAAAAGTCAGCTTATTAGCACCTTCCTCCGCGATTGTGCACCCATCGTGCTTGCCTCTACCGCAATGGCCGTTCTGCCCGTAGAATGCGCTCCTTTTTTCTTCCGGGGCGGCATTTTCCCATGAGTTCACACGAACACGGCCCAGGCGCGGCGGCGCCTGCCAATGAACTGGTCCTTGGCCTCGAGGACAAGCCTCGCCTGCTGATCGGCCTGCTGGCGGCACTGCAGCACTTGCTGGCGATCATCGTGCCGATCGTCACGCCGGGTTTGCTGATCTGCCAGGCGCTGGGCGTGTCGGCGCGTGATACCAACCTGATCGTGTCGATGTCGCTGGTGATCTCGGGCATCGCCACCTTTGTCCAGTGCAAGCGCTTTGGGCCGTTCGGCGCCGGGCTGCTGATCGTGCAGGGCACCAGCTTCAACTTCGTTGGCCCGCTCATCGCCGGCGGCGCGCTGATGGTCAAGCAGGGCACGCCAGTTGAAGGCGTGATGGCGGCGATCTTCGGCGTGGTCATCGCCGGTTCGTTCGTGGAAATGGGCGTGTCGCGCATCCTGCCCTTCGTCAAGCGCCTGATCACCCCGCTGGTGACCGGCATCGTCGTGCTGATGATCGGCCTGACCTTGATCAAGGTCGGCCTGATCAGCATGGGCGGCGGCTTCGGCGCCATGGCCAACGGCACCTTCGCCGATGGCGAGAACCTGCTGCTGTCGGGCGTGGTGCTGGCGATCATCGTCATCCTCAACCGTGTCCCGGTGGTATGGATGCGCAGCTGCGCCATCGTCATCGCCCTGGCTGTGGGCTACGCCCTGGCCGGCTACCTGGGCCGCCTGGACTTCACTGGCATGCACCAGGCCGCACTGTTCCAGGTGCCGACGCCGTTGCACTTCGGCCTGGGCTTCTCCTGGTCGCTGTTCATCCCGATGCTGGTGATCTACCTGGTCACCTCGCTGGAGGCCATCGGTGACGTGACTGCGACCAGCAAGGTTTCACGCCAGCCGGTCGAAGGCCCGGTGTGGATGCAGCGGATCAAGGGTGGGGTGCTGGTCAACGGCGCCAACTCGCTATTGGCCGGGCTGTTCAACACCTTCCCCAGCTCGATTTTCGCCCAGAACAACGGCGTGATTCAGCTGACCGGCATTGCCAGCCGCCATATCGGTATCTGGATCGCCGCCATGCTGATCCTGCTGGGCCTGTTCCCCAGCGTCGCCGGAGTGATCCAGGCGGTGCCGGAGCCAGTGCTCGGTGGGGCGGCCATGGTGATGTTCGGCGCCGTCGCGGCCTCGGGTATCAATATCCTCGCCAGCACCCGCCTCGACCGCCGCGCCCTGCTGATCATCGCCGTGTCGCTGTCGCTCGGCCTGGGCGTGGCCCAAGTGCCGGAGTTCCTCGCGCACATGCCGTCGGCGCTGCGCAACGTTCTGGAGTCGGGTGTCGCCACCGGCGGCATCTGTGCCCTGGTGCTCAACTGGTTCCTGCCGGAAAGCAAAGACCAGGCCTGAGCCCCGCCAGCCAGAGCAGAAGCCCGTGCCCACCCGCACGGGCTTTTTGCTTTATCATGGCCGCATTCATTTGCTCGAGCCTTACATGAAATTCGCCATTGCGGTCTTTTCCCCGGCCCATGCGCCCTCCTCCCGCCGCGCCTTGCGCTTTGCCGAGGCGGTGCTGGCCGGCGGGCATGAAATTGCCCGGCTGTTCTTCTACCAGGACGGGGTCCACAGTGCCTCGGCCAATATCGTCGCGCCCCAGGATGAGCTGGACGTGGCCGCGCAGTGGCGCGCTTTCGTCAGCGATCACAGGCTCGACGCCGTGGTGTGCATTGCCGCCGCCCTGCGCCGGGGTGTGCTCGACGACACCGAGGCCAACCGTTACCAGCGCCCGGCGGTGAACCTGCCGATGCCGTGGGAGCTGTCCGGCCTGGGCCAGCTGCACGAAGCCGCGCAACTGGCCGACCGTCTGGTCTGCTTCGGAGGTGATTGAAATGGCCAAGTCCTTGCTGATCATCAGCCGCCAGGCGCCATGGAGCGGCCCGTCCGCTCGCGAGGCGCTGGACATCGCCCTGGCCGGTGGCGCCTTCGATTTGCCGCTGGGCATGCTGTTCCTCGATGACGGCGTGTTCCAGCTCGCCGCCGCACAGCAGCCAGACGCCGTGCAACAGAAGAACCTGGCCGCCAACCTCCAGGCCCTGCCGATGTTCGGTGTCGAGGAGCTGTTCGCCTGCGGTCACAGCCTCGCCCGCCGAGGACTGGACAACGACGCCCTGTCACTGCCGGTGGAAGTGCTCGACAGCGCCGCGCTGACCGCGCTGATTGCCCGTTTCGACCAGGTGGTGACGCTCTGATGACGACCCTGCATGTAATCACCCATTCGCCCTTCGGTGACGAGCGCCTGGCCAGTTGCCTGCGTCTACTTGGCCCGCAGGACGCGCTGCTGCTGTGCGGTGACGCCACCTACGCGCTCAAGGCCGGCACCGAGCCCTTCGCTGCCCTGCAGGCCGCCAATCTCGGCGAGCGCCTGTTCGCACTTACCGAAGACCTGCAGGCCCGCGCCCTCGACAGCCAATTGGCCAAGGCAGTGGACTACCCCGCCTTTGTCGAGCTCACCCTGCACCACGACAAGGTCAACAGCTGGCTATGAGTACCCTGACTGTCGGCGAGCGCAGCATCGCCTTGGACAAGGACGGTTTCCTGGTCGAGCTGCAGGACTGGTCCCGCGAAGTCGCCGAGGCCCTCGCCACGCGCGAAAGCATCGCCCTGACCGCAGACCACTGGGAAATCCTCGAGCTACTGCGCCAGTTCTACCAGGAGTACCAGTTGTCGCCGGCCACCCGGCCGCTGATCAAGTACACCGCGCTCAAGCTCGGCGCCGAGAAAGGCAACAGCCCGCACCTCAATCGCCTGTTCAACGGCACCCCCGCCAAACTCGCCGCCAAACTGGCGGGCCTGCCCAAGCCGACCAATTGCATATGACCGAGTCCCTGCTGAACGAAGCACGCCCACTAACCCTGCAAACCCCGGCCGAACACCCGTTCGCCGAGTTCGTGCGCATCCTCGGCAAGGGCAAGCGTGGCGCCCGCGGCCTGACCCGCGAGGAAGCCCGCGCCGCGATGACCCTGCTGCTCGAGGGCAAGGTCGAGGACACCCAGCTGGGCGCCTTCCTGATGCTGCTGCGGCACAAGGAAGAAAGCGCCGAGGAGCTGGCCGGCTTCACCGAGGCCCTGCGCAGCCACCTACATGCCCCCCGCATCGCCGTCGACCTCGACTGGCCCAGCTACGCCGGCAAGAAGCGCCACCTGCCGTGGTACCTGCTGGCGGCCAAGTGCCTGGCGGGCAACGGCGTGCGTATCTTGATGCATGGCGGCGGTGCCCATACGGCGGGCAGGCTGTACAGCGAGCAACTGCTCGACCTGCTGGGCATTCCGCTGTGTCGCAACTGGACGGCCGTGGAGCAAGCCCTGTCCAGCCATCGGCTGGCCTTCTTCCCGCTGCAGGACTGGGCGCCGCAGCTTCAACGCATGATCGACCTGCGCAACACCCTGGGCCTGCGTTCGCCCATCCACTCCCTCGCCCGGGTGCTCAACCCTCTCGGCGCCCGCTGCGGACTGCAGAGCATCTTCCACCCTGGCTACCAGGCGGTGCACCGCGAGGCCAGCCGCCTGCTCGGCGACCACGCCGTGGTGATCAAAGGTGACGGCGGCGAGATCGAGGTCAACCCGGATGTCATCAGCCACCTGTATGGCACTTCGTCCGGCGAGGCCTGGGACGAGGAGTGGCCGGCCCTCAGCGCCCAGCGCCATGTGAAGCCGGCCAGCCTGCAGCCCGAACACCTGCTGGCGGTATGGCGTGGCGAGGCACTGGACAGCTATGGCGAGCTGGCCGTGGTCGCCACCATGGCCCTCGCCCTGCGCGGACTGGGCCAGGACCGCGAGCAGGCGTTCAGCCGCGCTCGCGACTACTGGGCCAACCGCAGAAACATCGAATAAGTCGATAGATAGGGCGCAGTCTTTGCGCTATTTATTCGAACGCTTTTCACTAGACTGAGCTCCAACGACAAACGACTTTGTTCCGAGGAGCTCCGAAATGGGCCTTTTGATCGATGGCCGCTGGCATGACCAGTGGTACCAGACCAGCCAGGATGGCGCGTTCAAACGCGAGAACGCCCAGCGCCGCAATCAACTGCCCGCCGCCGAGGCGGGCCGCTATCATCTGTACGTGTCGCTGGCCTGCCCCTGGGCGCATCGCACCCTGATTTTCCGCGCCATCAAGGGCCTGGAACCGCTGATCGGTGTCTCTGTGGTCAGCTGGCTGATGGGCGAGCACGGCTGGACCTTCGACCAGCAGCAGGGCTCCAGCGGCGATCATCTGGACGCATTGCAGTACCTGCACCAGCGCTACACCCAGGACGACCCGCATTACACCGGTCGCGTGACCGTGCCGGTGCTGTGGGACAAGCAGGAGAAGCGCATCGTCAACAATGAGTCGGCCGAGATCATCCGCATCTTCAACAGCGCGTTCAACGAACTGACCGACAACACCCTGGACCTGTACCCCGAGCCGCTGCGCGCGACCATCGATGCGCTCAACGAACGTATCTACCCGGCCGTGAACAACGGCGTGTACCGCGCAGGCTTTGCCACCGCGCAAGAGGCTTACGAGGCCGCCTTCGACGATGTCTTCAACGAACTGGACCGCTTAGAGGCGCTACTGGGCCGCCAGCGTTACCTGGCCGGTGAGTACCTGACCGAAGCCGATGTGCGTCTGTTCACCACGCTGGTGCGTTTCGACGCGGTGTACCACGGTCACTTCAAGTGCAACCTGCGCCGCTTGAGCGACTATCCGAACCTGTCCAACTGGCTGCGTGAGCTGTATCAATGGCCGGGCGTGGCGGACACAGTGAACATGGAGCACATCCAGAAGCACTATTACATGAGCCACAAGACCATCAACCCGAACGGGATCGTGCCCAAGGGGCCGCTGCAGGATTTCGGCTTGCCGCATGATCGGGAGCGGTTAATGGGCAAAGGGATCTGGAAGGCTTGATAAAGCTGGGGCTGCTTTGCAGCCCATCGCCGCGGTTCGTCGCCACGACAAGCCGGCTCCCACAGGGGCTTGTATGATCCTATGCGAGCCGGCTTATCGTGGCGATGGGCCGCAAGGCGGCCCCAGTCATTCAGACGTCTTGCGAGCCTTCGAACCACGCCAGTTTCTCGCGCAACTGCACCACTTCCCCGACGATCACCAGGGTCGGCGCATGCACTTCGTGGCGTGCCACCAGCGCCGGCAGGTCGGCCAGGGTGCCGGTGAACACCCGCTGGTTGCGAGTGGTCCCCTGCTGCACCAGCGCGGCCGGCGTACTCGCCGCACGGCCATGGCGGATCAACTCGGCGCAGATGGTCGGCAAGCCGACCAGACCCATATAGAACACCAGGGTCTGGGCCGGAGCCACCAGGTCATTCCAGGGCAGGTTGCTGGTGCCATCCTTCAGGTGGCCAGTAACGAAGCGCACCGACTGGGCATAGTCCCGGTGGGTCAGCGGAATCCCGCCATAGGCCGAACAACCACTGGCTGCCGTGATGCCCGGTACCACCTGGAACGGAATACCCTCGTCGGCCAGCTCTTCGATCTCCTCGCCTCCCCGGCCAAAGATGAACGGATCGCCACCTTTGAGCCGTAGCACGCGCTTGCCCTGGCGAGCCAGGTCGACCAGCAGGCGGTTGATCTTATCCTGCGGCACGGCATGATCGGCGCGGCGCTTGCCGACATAGATGCGTTCGGCGTCACGCCGGCACATCTCGATGATGGCCGGGGCCACCAGACGGTCGTACAGCACCACATCGGCTTGCTGCATCAGGCGCAGGGCGCGGAAGGTCAGCAGGTCCGGATCGCCCGGCCCCGCGCCCACCAGGTACACCTCGCCGCCCTGCTGCACCGGCGCGCCGTCGACCATCGCCTGTAACAGGCGCTCAGCCTCGGCGCCCTGCCCGGCCAGCTGACGCTCGGCGATCGGGCCCTGGAACACGGTTTCCCAGAAGCCGCGACGCTGGTTGACATCCGGGTACAAGGCCTTGACCCGCTCACGGAAGCGTGCGGCCAGGCCGGCAAGTTCGCCATAGGCGGATGGAATCCAGGCTTCCAGCTTGGCGCGGATCAGCCGCGCCAGCACCGGAGCGTCGCCGCCGCTGGAGACCGCCACCACCAACGGTGAACGGTCGACGATGGCCGGGAAGATCACCGTGCACAGGGCCGGCGCGTCCACCACGTTGACCGGCAGGCTGCGCGCCTGAGCCTCGGTCGAGACCTGGGCGTTGAGCGCCGAGTCGTCGGTCGCCGCGATCACCAGCCGGCAGCCGTCCAGGTCCGAGGCCTGGTAGCCACGCACCAGGACCTCGCCCCCGCCCTCACGGGCCAGCGTGGCGAGCTGGCCGTCGACCTCAGGCGCCACCACCCGCAGCGCGGCGCCGGCGTCGGCCAGCAGGCGCGCCTTGCGCAAGGCGATCTCGCCGCCGCCGACGACCAGCACACGGCCACCCTGCAGCTTGTGGAACAGCGGCAGGTAGTCCATTCAGCGAATGACCTCGACGCCACCCATGTACGGCTTGAGCACTTCAGGCACACGGATCGAACCGTCAGCCTGCTGGTAGTTCTCCAGCACGGCGACCAAGGTACGGCCAACGGCCAGGCCCGACCCGTTGAGGGTGTGCACCAGCTCCGGCTTGCCGGTTTCCGGGTTGCGCCAGCGGGCTTGCATGCGACGTGCCTGGAAGTCACCGCAGTTGGAGCAGGAGCTGATTTCGCGGTACTTGTCCTGGCTTGGCACCCAGACTTCCAGGTCGTAGGTCTTCACCGCGCCGAAGCCCATGTCGCCGGTGCACAGCGCCAGTACGCGGTACGGCAGTTCAAGCAACTGGAGCACGCGCTCGGCGTTGGCGGTCAGGCCTTCCAGGGCTTCCATGGATTTCGCGGGTTCGACTACCTGGACCATCTCGACCTTGTCGAACTGGTGCTGGCGGATCATGCCGCGGGTATCACGGCCCGAGGCGCCGGCCTCGCTGCGGAAGCACGGGGTGTGGGCGACCAGCTTCAGCGGCAGCTGCTTGGCGTCGAGGATTTCACCCGCCACCAGGTTGGTCAGCGACACTTCGGCGGTCGGGATCAGGTAGAAATCGGCCTCGCCTTCGCGGGTGATCTTGAACAGGTCTTCCTCGAACTTCGGCAGCTGGCCGGTGCCCTGAAGGGCCGGGGCCTGCACCAGGTACGGGGTGTAGTGCTCCTCGTAGCCGTGCTCGCCGGTGTGCAGGTTGATCATGAACTGCGCCAGGGCGCGGTGCAGGCGGGCCACCGGGCCACGCAGCACGGCAAAGCGGGCGCCGGACAGCTTGGCCGCGGCCTCGAAGTCCAGGCCACCGCTGACCTCGCCCAGGGCGACGTGGTCCTTGATCTCGAAGTCGAAGGCCTTCGGCGTTCCCCAGCGGCGCACTTCGACGTTGTCGTCTTCGCTGGCGCCGACCGGCACGCTGGCGTCGGGCAGGTTGGGGATGGTCAGCAGGATGCCGTCCAGTTCCGCCTGGATGCCGTCCAGCTCGGTCTTGCCGGCGGCCAGCTCGTTGGCCATGCGCTCGACGTCGGCCATCAGCGGGGCGATGTCCTCACCCTTGGCCTTGGCCTGGCCGATGGACTTGGAGCGGGCGTTACGCTCAGCCTGCAGTTGCTCGGTGCGGGTCTGCACCGCCTTGCGGCGCTCTTCCAGCGATTCGATGCGCGCGACATCCAGGCTGAAGCCACGGGAGGCCAGGCGGTCAGCCACTTCCTGAAGTTGGCCGCGTAACAGTTTGGAATCGAGCATATCGTTCTCTCGTTATAAGTAGGTGTTGGTTCAGAATCGGGTCAGGGACAGGCCGGCCCAGGTCGCGAGCAGGCCGCCCACCACGCTGATAATGGTATAGCCCAAGGCCAGCGGGACCTGCCCGCTTTCCATCAGGCGCACGGTATCGAGCGAGAAGGAGGAAAAGGTGGTCAGGCCGCCGAGAAAGCCGACGATCAGCCCGGCGCGCAGCTCGACCGGCACCAGCGGCTTGTGCAGGAACAGCCCGTACAACAGGCCGATCAGCAGGCAGCCGACCAGATTGACCGCCAGCGTACCGGCATAGAAGTGCCGTGGCCAGTGGGCCGCGACCCAGTTGGCGGTGGCGAAGCGCAACAGCGTGCCGGCGATGCCGCCGGCGCTGACTGCGGCAATCAGTGCAATCACGGTTTTCTCCGCTGGCGCGGGCTGGCGCGATCGAGTTCGGCCAGGTGCTTGAGCTTCTCGCCGATCTTCAGTTCCAGGCCCCGGGGCACTGGCTGATAGTACTGGCGCGGTTCGAGCTGCTCGGGGAAATAGTCCTCGCCGGCGGCATAGGCGTCCGGCTCGTCGTGGGCATAGCGGTACTCATCGCCATAGCCCAGTTGCTTCATCAGTTTGGTCGGCGCGTTGCGCAGGTGCAGCGGCACTTCCAGCGAGCCGTGCTCGGCCGCCTCGCGCATCGCCGCCTTGAAGCCCATGTACACCGCGTTGCTTTTTGGCGCGCAGGCGATGTAGGTGATGGCCTGGGCCACCGCCAGCTCGCCTTCTGGGCTGCCCAGGCGCTCCTGCACGTCCCAGGCTGCCAGGCACAGGCTCAGGGCGCGGGGGTCGGCGTTGCCGATGTCCTCGCTGGCCATGCGCACCACCCGCCGGGCGATGTACAACGGGTCGCAGCCACCGTCGAGCATACGTGCATACCAGTACAGCGCACCGTCCGGGTTGGAGCCGCGCACCGACTTGTGCAGCGCCGAGATCTGGTCATAGAACGCCTCGCCACCCTTGTCGAAGCGGCGGCGGCTGTCACCGAGCAGGCTCTGCAGCAGCTCGACGCCGATCTCGCCGCCATCTTCAGCCAGGTCCGAGGCGTTCTCGAGGAAGTTGAGCATGCGCCGGCCATCGCCGTCGGCGGCGGCCATGAGCATCTTGAAGGCTTCGTCACCCACCCGCAGGTTGCGCTTGCCCAGGCCGCGTTCCTCGCTCAGGGCGCGATCGACCAGTTTGCGCAGCGCGGCCTCGTCCAGGCTCTTGAGTACATAGACCCGCGCCCGCGACAGCAGCGCGTTGTTCAGTTCGAAGGACGGGTTCTCGGTAGTCGCGCCGATGAAGATCAGCGTGCCGTCTTCCACGTAGGGCAGGAAAGCGTCCTGTTGCGACTTGTTGAAACGATGCACTTCATCGACGAACAGGATGGTGCGCCGACCATACTGGCCGGCCTGCTGCTTGGCCACCTCGACGGCTTGGCGGATCTCCTTGACCCCGGCCAGCACTGCCGAGACCGTTTCGAAGTGGGCGTCGCAAAACTGCGCCAGCAGCCGCGCCAGGGTGGTCTTGCCCACCCCGGGCGGGCCCCAGAAGATCATCGAGTGCAGCGCACCCTGCTCCAGCGCCTCGCGCAGCGGCTTGCCGCGCGCCAGCAGGTGCTCCTGTCCGACATACTCGTCCAGGTTCGACGGGCGCAGGCGGGCGGCCAGGGGCTGGGCGACGGGTTCGCTTCGAAACAGGTCCATCACAGGCTCCGCTTACTCCTTGATGACGTCCGCGCCTTTGGGGATGTCGAACTTGAACTTGCTGTCCGGCACCGCCTGGTTGGCCTTGACGCCATTGAACAGGATGTTGGTGCGCTGGCCGACGCTGTCGATCAGCTGCATGTCATTGATCAACCCCCGGCGGAACGACACGCGCAGCGAGTCGAACAGGGTGTCCTTGGTCTTGGGTTTCAAGGTGAAGTCCATGACCTCGCCCTGCTCCTTGGAGGTGATGTCGAAGCTCTGACTGATCTTCGAGACGTCACCGGACAGCAGCAGCGCCGGCGTCTGGTTCAGGCGCACGTCGAGCTTCTTGACGGTGGCCTGCTCCAGATCCGGGTCCCACAGGGTGACGTTCTTGCCGTCGGACACCACCACCTGCTCCTGGGGCGCGTCGGTATGCCAGTAGAACAGGCCCGGACGCTTGACGGTCATCTTGCCGCTGGTCTCCTGCAGACTGGTGCCACCAGCATCCAGGGTCAACTGGGAGAAATTGGCTTCGATGGTCTGCGACTTCTCCAGCAATTGCGTCAGGCGCTGGACGTCCTGTTCGCCGGCGTGGGCCGACAGGCTGGCCGTGGCCAGGGCAGAAACCAACAGCATGCGAATCGCGCGCATGGAAATCCTCATTGCACAGTGAAGGGGCCGGGCGCCGTCTATGGCGCCCGACAGGTTGTTCATCAATCGCGTGGGCCGCCCGGAGCAATCACTTCGCGCGAGCCGTTGCTGTTCATGGGGGTAACCACACCGGCCATCTCCATCGCCTCGATCATGCGCGCGGCGCGGTTGTAGCCGATCTTGAGCTTGCGCTGCACCGCCGAGATCGATGCCCGGCGGCTTTCCAGCACGAACTGCACCGCTTCGTCGTACAGGGCATCGCTTTCCGAGTCTTCGCCATCGCCGCCACCACCGCCGCCGTCGAAGCCGCTGCCGGCCTCTTCGACACCATTGAGGATGTCGTCGTTGTAGTCCGGCGCGCCACGCAGCTTCCACGCTTCGACGGTGCGGTGCACTTCGTCGTCGGAGACGAAGGCGCCATGCACGCGGATCGGCAGGCTGGTGCCCGGCGGCATGTAGAGCATGTCACCGTGGCCGAGCAACTGCTCGGCGCCGCCCTGGTCGATGATGGTCCGCGAGTCGATCTTGCTCGACACCTGGAACGCCATGCGCGTGGGGATGTTGGCCTTGATCAGGCCGGTGATTACGTCCACCGACGGGCGCTGGGTGGCGAGGATCAGGTGGATACCAGCGGCACGGGCCTTCTGGGCGATACGCGCGATCAGTTCCTCGACCTTCTTGCCGACGATCATCATCATGTCGGCGAATTCGTCGACCACCACCACGATGGTCGGCAGGGTCTTCAGCGTCGGCGGCTCGTCGTCCATGCTCTCGCGACGGTACAGCGGGTCGTGGATGACTTCGCCGGCTTCCTGGGCATCCTTGATCTTGCGGTTGAATCCCGCCAGGTTGCGCACGCCCATGGCCGCCATCAGCTTGTAGCGCCGCTCCATTTCGGCGACGCTCCAGCGCAGGGCGTTGGCGGCATCCTTCATGTCGGTGACCACCGGGCACAGCAAGTGCGGGATGCCTTCGTAGATCGACAGTTCGAGCATCTTCGGGTCGATCATGATCAGCCGCGCGTCTTCCGGGCCGGACTTGAACAGGATCGACAGGATCATCGCGTTCACCCCCACCGACTTACCGGAGCCGGTGGTACCGGCCACCAGCAGGTGGGGCATCTTGGCCAGGTCGGTGATCACCGGCTTGCCGCCGATGTCATGGCCCAGGGCCAGGGTGACCGGCGACTTGTTCTCGTCGAACTGCGGCGACGACAACACCTCGGAGAAGCGCACCATCTGGCGGTTCTCGTTGGGGATCTCGATGCCCACGGTGGTCTTGCCGGGTATCACCTCGACCACGCGCACGCTGGTCACCGCCAGCGAACGCGCCAGGTCCTTGGCCAGGTTGGCGATGCGGCTGACCTTCACGCCTGCGGCCGGCTGGATTTCGTAACGGGTGATCACCGGCCCCGGATGGATCGAGTCCACCGCGACTTCCACGCCGAATTCCTTGAGCTTGATCTCCAGCAACTGACCGACACCGGCCAGGGACTCAGGCGAGTACTCGATCTTCTTCTGCTCGGCCGGGTCGAGGATGGAAATGGACGGCAATGTACCTTCCACCGCGCTGTCGATGAACAACGGCGCCTGTTTTTCCTTCATGACCCGCTTGCTCGGTTCCGGCGCCTTGTCCGCGGTCGGCGGGATGATCACCGGGGCGGCGGGCTGGGTGCGAGCTACCACGGTTTCGCGCGGCGCGATCGATTCGCGGGCCACGGCCACTTCGCGCGGCACCACCGGGCGGGCCGGCGGCTCGTCGCGCGTCATCACAGGCTCGGCGCGCTCGCGCAGCTGCGCCTTGGCCGGCTCGCGCCTGTCGCCTTTGCCGCCCAGGTCAAAGACCGGGTCGTCGACTTCACGCAGCTGGGCTTCCAGGCGCTTGCGCTCGTTGCGTGCTTCCCACCAGCGGCTGGCTGCGCCTTGCACCAGTTCGAACAGGTCAAGGGTAATCTTGCCCGTCAGGTCCATCACCTTGAACCAGGACAGGTCGGTGAACACCGTCAGGCCGAACAGGAACAGGGCAATGAACATCAGCGTGCTGCCCTGCACGTTCAGCAGGTTGCGCGCCAGATCGCCCAGGCTTTCACCCAGGGCGCCGCCAGCGGAGAACGGGATGTTCGCCGAGGGGTGGAAGTGGATATGCGCCAGGGCCGCGCCCGACAGCACCAGGAACACCAGGCCGATCAGCCGCCAGGAGAACAGCCAGCCGCTCCACTGCCAGGGCTGATGGCGCTCGCGGAAGATCTGCCAGGTCTTGATTGCCAGCAGCAGCGGGAAGATGTAGGCGAAGTAGCCGAGCACCATGAACAGGATGTCGGCGAAATAGGCCCCGGCACGGCCAGCGGCGTTCTGTACCTGCTCGGCGTTGCTGGTGTGGCTGAAGCCCGGGTCAGCGGTGTCGTAGGTGACCAGTGCCATCCACAGGTACAGGCACAGGGCGCCGACGGCAATCAGCGCACCTTCCTTCAGGCGGTAGTGCAGCTGCTGCCGCCACAGGGGCACTGGCAAGGGGGCTGGAGTTGCGGTGGATTTCTTCAAAACGCGTCTATTCCTGCGCGTGCTGCGCGTCCAGTAGTGATTGGCCGGTCACCGGCCAATGAACCACTACTTTTAACATTACTGCCCACCCGCCGCCATGGCGGCACGCTGTATGGCGCGTGAACGGGGCGACTTTCATATGGATGCAATTTGAGCATGCATTTTCTTTTGTGACAAAGGCTTATGCTGTGTTTTTGCACAGGTGTGACAGCAAATGTGCCAGATGGTGCCGATGGCGGTGCGAATGCGTGAATTATCGGCAGTCGATTTTGCCTGGGCAGGCCCGTCGCTGGGCATGCTCCGGGATGACGGTCGTTGACCTCATCCACTCGCCACGCCATGCTGGGCGCTCTCCCCTCCCCCGCCGCCCAAGAACACCATGCTCACCTGGCTGACCCGCGACTCACTGACCTTCCCGCCTCTGGAAAAGGCCCTGCACGACCCCAACGGCCTGCTTGCCGCCGGCGGCGACCTGACCCCGGATCGCCTGGTCGCAGCCTACCGCCACGGCTGCTTCCCCTGGTATCAGGACGGCCAGCCGATCCTCTGGTGGTCGCCCGACCCGCGCACCGTTCTGCTTCCGGACGAACTGCATGTCTCGCGCTCGCTGGCCAAGCTGATCCGCCAAGGCCGCTACCAGGTGAGCTTCGACAGCGACTTCGCGGCGGTGATCGCCGCCTGCGCCGCGCCCCGGGATTACGCCGATGGCACCTGGATCACCGACACCATGCGCGCCGCCTACTGCGAGCTGCATCGGCGCGGCATCGCCCACTCGGTCGAAGTACGCCGGGAGGGTGAACTGGTCGGCGGCCTGTATGGCCTGGCCATGGGCCAGCTGTTCTTTGGCGAATCGATGTTCAGCCGCGCCGACAATGCCTCCAAGGTGGGATTCGTGACACTGGTCGAGCACCTGAAGCAGGCAGGCTTCGTGCTGATCGACTGCCAGATGCCCACCGACCATCTGCACAGCCTGGGTGCCCGCGCCATCAGCCGGGCTAGCTTCGCCGATTACCTGGCGCGCCATCTGGATCAGCCCAGTGCGGCCAGCTGGGTTGCCTAGGCGAGTTCCCGGAGCTGGCTTACACTTAGATACAACGTCTCACCTAAGGGGTTGATCATGACAGAGCTGGCGCGGTTGAAGTTCTATGCCACTCAACCCCACTCCTGCAGCTACCTGCCGGATGAGCAGGCGACCACACTGTTTCTCGACCCCAGCCAGCCGATGGATGTGCACGTCTACGCCGACCTGTCGGAAATGGGCTTTCGTCGCAGCGGTGACCACCTCTATCGCCCGCATTGCCAGCAGTGCAACGCCTGCGTGCCGGCGCGCATCCCCGCCGCGCGGTTCATTCCCAACCGCCAGCAGCGGCGCATCCTCAAGCGCAACGCCGACTTGACCGTCAGCGCCGCCCGCCCGGCGTACAAGGAAGAGTACTTCGACCTGTACCGGCGCTATATCGAACAGCGTCACGCCGACGGCGACATGTACCCGCCAAGCCGCGATCAGTTCTCCACCTTCCTGGTGCGCGACCTGCCGTTCTGCTGGTTCTACGAGTTCCGCCTGGAAGGCCGGCTGCTGGCCGTGGCGGTGTGCGACCTGCTGCCCAACGGCCTGTCGGCCGTCTACACCTTCTACGAGCCCGAAGAAGAGCGCCGCAGCCTTGGCCGCTACGCGATCCTCTGGCAGATCACCGAAGCCTTGCGCCAGAACCTCGAGGCCGTTTACCTCGGCTACTGGATCAAGAACTGCAAGAAGATGAACTACAAGACCCAGTACCGCCCCATCGAATTGCTGATCAACCAGCGCTGGGTCACCCTCAACTGAAAGGCATTGGCTTGAAACACAATTTTCGGGCATAATCCACGCCACTTTTTTGCCCGGTGCAGTTGCGCGTCGGGCCATCACTGGATACCGAGGGCTTTACTGCATGTCGAAAGAAGACAGCTTCGAAATGGAAGGCACTGTCGTCGACACCCTGCCCAACACCATGTTCCGCGTGGAGTTGGAAAACGGGCACGTCGTTACCGCGCACATCTCTGGCAAGATGCGCAAGAACTACATCCGTATTCTCACTGGCGACAAGGTCCGCGTCGAACTGACGCCGTACGACCTGAGCAAGGGCCGCATCACCTACCGTGCGCGCTAAGCTCAAGCCATGAAAAAGCCCGGCCATTGTGCCGGGCTTTTTTGTGCCTGGTGAAACGCATCGCGGCTAAAGCCGCTCCTACAGGCACCACGTATCCCTGTAGGAGCGGCTTTAGCCGCGATGGGCCGCAAAGCGGCCCCAGCCTTACGCAACCTCTGCCGTGGTCTCGTAATCGAACACCAGCTCATCATCGCGCAGGTCGATGTGCACCACACCGCCATGCTCGGCCAGCTCACCGAACAGGATCTCTTCGGCCAACGGCCGCTTGATCTTGTCCTGGATCAGCCGCGCCATTGGCCGCGCACCCATCTGCACGTCGTAGCCCGAGGCCGCCAGCCAGCCGCGCGCGGCGTCGGTGACCTCCAGCAGCACACGCTTGTCTTCCAGCTGCGCCTGCAGTTCGATAAGGAACTTGTCGACGATGCTCTTGATCGTCTCGTGGGACAGGCGGCCGAACTGGATGATGGTGTCCAGGCGGTTGCGGAACTCCGGCGTGAAGCTCTTGCGGATGACCTCCATGGCGTCGGAGGAATGGTCCTGATGGGTGAAGCCGATCGAGGCGCGCGCGGCGGTTTCGGCACCAGCGTTGGTGGTCATGATCAGGATCACGTTGCGAAAATCCGCCTTGCGCCCGTTGTTGTCGGTCAGGGTACCGTGGTCCATCACCTGCAACAGCAGGTTGAAGACTTCCGGGTGAGCCTTCTCGATTTCATCGAGCAGCAGCACGCAGTGCGGCTGCTTGGTGATGGCCTCGGTCAGCAGGCCACCCTGGTCGAACCCAACGTAGCCGGGCGGCGCACCGATCAACCGCGACACGGTGTGCCGCTCCATGTACTCGGACATGTCGAAGCGCACCAACTCGACACCCAAGGCCTTGGCCAGCTGGCGAGCCGCCTCGGTCTTGCCCACGCCGGTGGGGCCGGCGAACAGGAACGAGCCCACCGGCTTGTCCGGCGCCTTGAGGCCGGCACGGGACAGCTTGATGGCGGTGGCCAGCGAGTCGATCGCCGCATCCTGGCCGAACACGGTCAGTTTCAGATCGCGTTCGAGGTTGCGCAGCAGCTCCTTGTCGGAGCTGGTGACGTGCTTCGGCGGGATCCGCGCGATCTTGGCGACGATGTCCTCGACCTGCGGCACGTCGATACGCTTGACGCGGTTGGCTTCCGGCTGCAGGCGCTGGTAGGCGCCGGCCTCGTCGATCACGTCGATGGCCTTGTCCGGCATGTGCCGGTCATTGATGTAGCGCGACGCCAGTTCGGCGGCGGCGCGCAGGGCCTCGTCGCTGTACTCGATGTTGTGGTGGCTTTCGAAGCGCCCTTTCAGGCCACGCAGAATGCCCACGGTGTCTTCCACCGACGGCTCGGTGACATCGACCTTCTGGAAGCGACGCGCCAAGGCACGGTCCTTCTCGAAGATGCCGCGGAACTCCTGGAACGTGGTTGAGCCGATGCAGCGGATCTCACCAGACGACAACAGGGGCTTGAGCAGGTTGGACGCATCCATCACGCCACCCGAAGCCGCGCCGGCGCCGATGATGGTGTGAATCTCGTCGATGAACAGGATCGCCTGCGGGCGTTTGCGCAGCTCGCCGAGCAGCGCCTTGAAGCGCTTCTCGAAGTCGCCACGGTACTTGGTGCCGGCCAGCAGCGCGCCGAGGTCCAGGGAATAGACCACGCTCTGGGCCAGCAGGTCGGGCACCTGACCATCGACGATGCGCTTGGCCAGGCCTTCGGCGATGGCAGTCTTGCCCACGCCGGCCTCGCCGACCAGCAACGGGTTGTTCTTGCGCCGACGGGCAAGGATCTGCGCGACGCGCTCGACCTCCTGCTCACGGCCAACCAGCGGATCGATACGACCGGCACGGGCCAGTTCGTTGAGGTTGCTGGCGTAAGCGTCCAGCGGGTTGCTGGAAGAGGAAGCCTCGCCGCCCTCCTCATCCTGCATGTCCTGGTCGCTGTCGGTGTTCGGCCCATGGCCCGGCACCTTGCTGATGCCATGGGCGATGTAGTTGACGACGTCGATACGCGCCACGCTCTGCTGCTTGAGCAGGAACACCGCCTGGCTTTCCTGTTCGCTGAAGATCGCCACCAGCACGTTGGCGCCGGTCACTTCGCGCTTGCCGGAGCTCTGCACGTGGAACACGGCACGCTGCAACACGCGCTGGAAACCCAGCGTCGGTTGCGTCTCGCGGTCCTCGTCATGCACGGGGATCAGCGGGGTGGTGGAATCGATGAACTCCTGCAGGTCGTGCTTGAGCTTGTCGAGATTGGCGCCACAGGCGCGCAGAACGGTCGCGGCAGCCTCATTGTCAAGGAGTGCCAGCAGCAGGTGTTCGACGGTCATGAACTCATGACGTTTTGAACGGGCCTCCTTGAAGGCCAGATTGAGGGTGACTTCGAGCTCGCGGTTTAACATAGCTTCACCTCATACCCAAGTGGTCGGCGATTAACCGTCCTTCTCGATTTCACAGAGTAGCGGATGCTGGCTTTCCCTGGCGTATTGGTTGACCTGCATGGCCTTTGTCTCGGCGATGTCACGGGTAAACAATCCGCACACTGCCCGCCCTTCGGTATGGACGGTCAGCATGATCTTGGTCGCCAGCTCGCGGTTCAGATTGAAGAACGTCTCGAGCACTTCGACGACGAAATCCATTGGCGTGTAGTCATCGTTGAACAAAACCACCTTGTACATCGGTGGCGCCTGCAGGATCGGCTTGGCCTCCTGGACGGCAAGGCCCGCGCCATCGTCCTCATGCCCGTCCTCATGTGACTGCGGGCGATCCTGATTGAATGTTAGTCGAATCTCACTGAGTACATGCATGGAAAGAATTTCATCATGATCGACAGGTTAAGGTTGTGGGTTGACTGCGCAGGCCCCTCCCGGCGCGGGCGCCGGCTGACCTTGACTATCGGCAAAACGGTGTTACAACCAATAAGAACCCACCGTGGTCGATAAAGATCCGCGCAGTCAACCAGATTTTCTCGCAAGGTTCGTATGCGGATGAAGTGGATGATACTCCAGTGATGGAGTCCTTTGCAGAGGGACATAGGGATGGCAAGCGGTAAAGTCAAGTGGTTCAACAATGCCAAGGGCTACGGATTCATCAACGAGGACGGTAAGACCGATGATCTGTTCGCCCACTATTCAGCGATCCAGATGGACGGTTACAAGACGCTGAAAGCCGGCCAAACCGTGAACTTCGAGATCATCCAGGGCCCCAAAGGGCTGCATGCGACCGACATCAGAAGCGCCACCAGCAACGTCCAGGCCAGCGCCACGAACCCAGGCAGCACCGTCGAAGCCTGACCTCTGGCCTGTCTGCCGGTAAACGAAAAAACCGGTCGCTCTTTTAATTAAAGAGGCGACCGGTTTTTTTGCCACGCTTACATGTGCTTGATCAACGCCTCGCCAAAGCCCGAGCTGCCGACCAGGGTCGCGCCATCCATCAGGCGCTCGAAGTCGTATGTCACGGTCTTGGCCGCAATGGCGCCATTGGTGCCCTTGATGATCAGGTCCGCCGCCTCGGTCCAGCCCATGTGCCGCAGCATCATCTCGGCCGACAGGATCACCGACCCTGGGTTGACCTGATCCTTGCCTGCGTACTTCGGCGCGGTACCGTGAGTGGCCTCGAACATGGCCACGGTGTCCGACAGGTTGGCCCCCGGCGCGATGCCGATACCGCCCACTTCCGCCGCCAGGGCGTCGGACAGGTAGTCACCATTGAGGTTGAGCGTGGCGATCACATCGTACTCAGCCGGGCGCAGCAGGATCTGCTGGAGCATGGCGTCGGCGATGGCATCCTTGACGATCACCTCGCGGCCGGTGCGCGGGTTCTTGAACTTCATCCACGGACCGCCATCGAGCAGTTCGGCGCCGAACTCGTCGCGGGCCACCTCATAGCCCCAGTCCTTGAAGGCGCCTTCGGTGAACTTCATGATGTTGCCCTTGTGCACCAGGGTCAGCGACTTGCGGTCGTTATCCACGACATATTGCAGGGCCTTGCGCACCAGGCGCTTGGTGCCTTCCTTCGATACCGGCTTGACGCCGATGCCGCAGTCCTGGTCGAAGCGGATCTTGGTGACGCCCATCTCCTCCTTGAGAAACTTGATCACTTTGTTCGCCTCGGGCGAGCCGGCCTTCCACTCGATGCCGGCATAGATGTCCTCGGAGTTCTCGCGGAAGATCACCATGTCGACGTCGCCTGGCTTTTTCACCGGGCTCGGCACGCCCTGGAACCACACCACCGGACGCAGGCACACATACAGGTCGAGTTGCTGGCGCAACGCCACGTTGAGCGAACGGATGCCGCCACCGACCGGCGTGGTCAGCGGCCCCTTGATCGACACCACATAGTCTTTCACCGCATCCAGGGTTTCCTGGGGCAGCCAGGTGTCCTGGTCATAGACCTGGGTGGCCTTCTCGCCAGCGTACACCTCCATCCAGGCGATCTTGCGCTTGCCGCCATAGGCCTTCTCCACGGCGGCATCCACCACCTTGATCATCACTGGCGAGACGTCCACGCCGATGCCGTCGCCTTCGATGTAGGGAATGATGGGGTTGTCGGGAACATTGAGCGAATGGTCTGCATTGACGGTGATCTTGGCACCATCGGTCGGAACCTTGATTTTCTGGTATCCCATGCTGCACTACTCCGCTTTTCCTGGGTGATTGGAAATCGTGCGATCCACTGAGCCTAAACCACATCCGCCGACCTGCAAGGCAGGAGCCCGCCAACACCGGCAAACAGCTGGCAAATGCCTGCGGCAACACGCCACATTGCCCCTACGTCTTTGGTCTTATAAATGCGCTGATACCACTTCGCCTTGCTGATTAGCCCAAAGGGTTTGATATACTCCGGCGCGACCATAGGGTCATCGGGGCGAACCCTAGGAAAATGCGGCTCGCCCTTGGTCATGAATGGCCACAAAGCCTGGGTCGTTACCGCGGCCCAGCACTTGACGCTCGACTGATGCATCCACCATCACCGCTCGCAGCCTCTCGACTTTCCGCTCATGGCGTCGCCAGGGCGAAGCGCCTACCCTGCGCACCTCGAGACTCGAGTACGCTCAGCACATAGAGAGTTAACCCGCATGCCCACCCGTTCCAAGATCATCTACACCTTCACCGACGAAGCCCCCGCCCTCGCCACCTACTCGCTGCTGCCGATCGTCGAGGCGTTCACTGCCTCCGCCGACATCGCCGTCGAAACCCGCGACATCTCCCTGGCCGGCCGTATTCTCGCCGCCTTCCCGGAGCAACTGGGCGCCGAGAAGCAGGTAGGCGATCACCTGGCGGAACTGGGCCAGCTGGCCACCACCCCTGAAGCCAACATCATCAAGCTGCCGAATATTTCCGCTTCGGTTCCACAGCTGAAGGCCGCGATCAAGGAGCTGCAAGCCAAGGGCTTCAACATCCCCGACTACGCCGACGAGCCGGCCAGCGCCGAAGAGAAAGAATCGCGCGCCCGCTACGACCGCATCAAGGGCAGCGCCGTGAACCCGGTCCTGCGCGAAGGCAACTCCGACCGCCGCGCGCCGCTGTCGGTCAAGAACTACGCCCGTAAGCACCCACACAAGATGGGCGCCTGGGCCGCCGACTCCAAGTCGCACGTTGCCCACATGACCCAGGGCGACTTCTACGGCAGCGAGAAGGCCGCGCTGATCGAGGCTGACGACAGCCTGCGCATCGAGCTGGTCGGCAAGGACGGCAGCACCACCGTGCTGAAAGAAAAGACCGCCGTCAAAGCCGCCGAAGTGATCGACTGCGCGACCATGAGCCGCAAGGCCCTCAAAGCCTTCATCGCCGAGCAGATCGCCGATGCCAAGGCCTCCGGCGTGCTGCTGTCGGTGCACCTGAAAGCCACCATGATGAAGGTTTCCGACCCGATCATGTTCGGCGTGATCGTCGAAGAGTTCTACAACGACGTGCTCGCCAAGCACGCCGCCGCGCTGGCCGAAGTGGGCTTCAACGCCAACAACGGCATCGGCGACCTGTACGCCCGCATCAAGGACCTGCCTGCTGAAAAGCAAGCCGAGATCGAAGCCGACATCCAGGCCCTGTACGCCGTTCGCCCGGCCCTGGCCATGGTCAACTCGGACAAGGGCATCACCAACCTGCACGTACCGAGCGACGTCATCGTCGACGCCTCGATGCCGGCGATGATCCGCGACTCGGGCAAGATGTGGAACACCGCAGGTGAGCTGCAGGACGCCAAGGCCGTGATCCCGGACCGCTGCTACGCCGGCATCTACCAGGCTACCATCGAAGACTGCAAGGCCAACGGCGCCTTCGACCCGACCACCATGGGCAGCGTGCCGAACGTTGGCCTGATGGCGCAGAAAGCCGAAGAGTACGGCTCCCACGACAAGACCTTCCAGATCAAGGCCGACGGCGTCGTGCGCGTAGTCGACGGCAAGGGCAAGGTCGTCCTGGAGCAGAACGTCGAAGCCGGTGACATCTTCCGCATGTGCCAGACCAAGGACGCGCCGATCCAGGACTGGGTCAAGCTGGCCGTCAACCGTGCCCGCCTGAGCAACACCCCGGCGGTGTTCTGGCTGGACCCGGCCCGCGCCCACGACGGTGTGATGATCGAGAAGGTGCAGCAGTACCTGAAGGATCACGACACCGCCGGCCTGGATATCCGCATCCTGGCCCCGGTCGACGCCATCAAGTTCTCCCTGGCCCGCATCCGCGAAGGCAAGGACACCATCTCGGTGACCGGCAACGTGCTGCGCGACTACCTGACCGACCTGTTCCCGATCATGGAGCTGGGCACCAGCGCCAAGATGCTGTCGATCGTGCCGCTGATGAACGGCGGTGGCCTGTTCGAAACTGGCGCCGGTGGTTCGGCACCGAAGCACGTGCAGCAGCTGGTTGAAGAGAACTTCCTGCGTTGGGACTCGCTGGGTGAATTCCTGGCCCTGGCCGCTTCCCTGGAGCACCTGGGCAACACCTACGACAACCCGCGCGCCAAGGTCCTGGCCAACACCCTGGACCAGGCCACCGGCAAGTTCCTCGACACCAACAAGTCGCCTTCGCGCAAGGTTGGCGGTATCGACAACCGTGGCAGCCACTTCTACCTGACCCTGTACTGGGCAGAAGCACTGGCCGCCCAGTCCGATGACGCCGCCCTGCAGGCGCGCTTCGCCCCGCTGGCCAAGACCCTTAGCGAGAACGAAGCGACCATCGTCGCCGAGCTCAACGCTGTCCAGGGCAAGCCGGCCGACATCGGTGGCTACTACGCCCCGGATGCCGAGCTGACCGCCAAGGTGATGCGCCCAAGCGAGACCCTGAACAGCGCCATTGCAGCATTGTAAGGTTCGCTTGAAGTAACAGCACAAACCCCGGCCACGCACCGGGGTTTGTGCTTTTTCAGCCGCAAGTTTCAAGCTGCAAGGCATAAGCCAAAGCGGTCCGCGTACTGCTTCTACTTGTGGCTTGCAGCTTGAAACTTGCTACTTAGGGAGAGAATCGACCGTGTCTTGGCAACCCCACATCACTGTCGCCACCGTCGTCGAACACGAGGGCAAGTTCCTCTTCGTCGAGGAGTTCAAGGCCGGCCGACATGTCTTCAACCAGCCCGCCGGCCACCTCGAAGCCAATGAAACCATCACCCAGGCCGCCCTGCGCGAAACCCTCGAGGAAACCGCCTGGGAAGTCGAGCTCACCGGCGTGGTCGGCATCTACCTATATACCGCCCCCAGCAACGGCGTCACCTACCAGCGCATCTGCTTCGCCGCCCGCCCCGTGCGCCACCACCAAGGCCGCGCACTGGACAGCGACATCGTCCGCGCCGCATGGCTGACCCGCGACGAACTGCTGGCCGAGCCGTCGCGCTGGCGCAGCGAGCTGGTGCCGCGCTGCCTCGACGACTACCTCAAAGGCCCGCTGCACAGCCTTGACCTGCTGCGCGACTGACGCCGGTTTGATAGAATCGGCGTTTTTCCCCTCTGATACACATCGGTAGCCATGACCAGCCCAGCACTCAAAGACCCCGCCAAGACCCGCGTCATCGTCGGCATGTCCGGCGGCGTGGACTCTTCCGTCTCCGCCCTTCTGCTCATGGAGCAGGGCTACCAGGTGGAAGGTCTGTTCATGAAGAACTGGGAAGAGGACGACGGCACCGAATACTGCACCGCCCGCGAAGACCTGGCCGACGCCCAGGCCGTGTGCGACCGCATCGGCATCAAGCTGCACACCGCCAACTTCGCCGCCGAATACTGGGACAACGTGTTCGAGCACTTCCTCGAGGAGTACAAGGCCGGCCGCACGCCGAACCCGGATATCCTCTGCAACCGCGAAATCAAGTTCAAGGCCTTCCTCGACTACGCCCTGTCCCTGGGCGCCGACCTGATCGCCACCGGCCACTATGTGCGCCGCCGCGACACTGGCGAGCTGACCGAGTTGCTCAAGGGCCTGGACCCGAACAAGGACCAGAGCTACTTCCTGCACGCCGTCGGCGGCAAGGAAATCGCCCGCACCCTGTTCCCGGTAGGCGAACTGGAGAAACCCGAGGTACGCGCCATCGCCGAGAAACACGGCCTGGCCACGGCCAAGAAGAAGGACTCCACCGGTATCTGCTTCATCGGCGAGCGCCGTTTCAGCGACTTCCTCAAGCAGTACCTGCCGGCCCAGCCGGGCGAGATCCAGACCACCGAGGGTGAAGTGATCGGCCAGCACCACGGCCTGATGTACCACACCATCGGCCAGCGCCAGGGCCTGGGCATCGGCGGCCTGAAGGACGCCAGCGACGAGCCGTGGTACGTGCTGGAAAAAGACCTCACGCGCAATGTGCTGGTGGTCGGCCAGGGCAACGAGCATCCGTGGCTGTTCTCACGCGCCCTGCTGGCCTCGGAAATTTTCTGGGTAAACCCGATCGACCTGTCCAGCCCGCGCAAGCTCACCGCCAAGGTGCGCTACCGCCAGGGCGACCAGCAGTGCACGCTGGAGCAGACCGCCAGCGGCTACCGCGCAGTGTTCGACGAGCCGCAGCGCGCCGTCACCCCGGGCCAGTCGGTGGTGTTCTACGACGGCGAGGTATGCCTGGGCGGCGGCGTGATCGAAATCGCCGAGCCATGGAGCCCGCGCCCATGAACAACCTCCAGGAGCAACTGATTGCCCTGGGCGGCGTGTTCCAGGCCGCCGTGTTGGTGGACCGTATCGCCCGCACCGGCCAGGCAAGCGAAGCCAATATCGGCTGCATGCTCGGCAGCCTGCTGGTGGTCGACCCCAAGGACACCCTGGAAGTGTTCGGCGGCGACGACCTCAACCTGCGCGACGGTTACCGGGCACTGGTCGGCGCCCTGGAGCGCGACCCCAGCAGCCTGCAACGCGAGCCGCTGCGCTACGCCCTGTCGATGCTGGGCCTTGAGCGCCAACTGAACAAGCGTGGCGACCTGCTCGACACAATCGGCAACCGCCTGCCGCAGATCCAGTCCCAGGCCGAGCATTTCGGCCTGGTTCATGAAAACGTCATCGCCTCCAGCGGCGCCTTGTACCAGGACACCCTGAGCACCCTGCGCCAACGTATCCAGGTGCACGGCGACATGCGCTTCCTGCAGCAGGCCAGCAATGCATCGAAGATCCGCGCCCTGCTGCTGGCCGGCATCCGCGCCGCGCGCCTGTGGCGCCAGCTGGGCGGACATCGCTGGCAGCTGGTGTTCAGCCGGCGCAAGCTGCTCAACGAGCTGTACGGCATGATGCGTACCGCCGATTGAAATGAACCGTGGGAGCGGCGGTGCGCCGCCGCTCCCGCGCCAGCCACCACACGCTTCGAAATGGCCCGACCTTTGGTCAGCCACCCGACCCGGGCGCGTTTTTCATGTATGATATGCGCCCTTCCAAAAGCCTGACTGTCCGAGAACACCCCATGCAGCTCTCCTCGCTCACTGCGGTTTCCCCTGTAGACGGCCGTTATGCCGGCAAAACCCAGGCCCTGCGCCCCATTTTCAGCGAATTCGGCCTGATCCGTTTCCGCGCCCTGGTCGAAGTGCGCTGGCTGCAGCGCCTGGCCGCCCACCCGCAGATCGGCGAAGTGCCGGCGTTCTCCGCCGAAGCCAACGCCGTGCTGGACAGCCTGGCCACCGACTTCAAGCTCGAGCACGCCGAACGCGTCAAGGAAATCGAGCGCACCACCAACCACGACGTCAAGGCCATCGAGTACCTGCTCAAGGAGCAGGCCGCGCAGTTGCCTGAGTTGGCCAAGGTCAGCGAGTTCATCCACTTCGCCTGCACCAGCGAGGACATCAACAACCTGTCCCACGCCCTGATGCTGCGCGCCGGCCGTGACGAAGTGCTGCTGCCACTGATGCGTCAGATCGCCGAAGCGATCCGCACCCTGGCCCACACCCACGCCGCCGTGCCGATGCTGTCGCGCACCCATGGCCAGCCAGCCTCGCCGACCACCCTGGGCAAGGAACTGGCCAACGTCGTCTACCGCCTGGAGCGCCAGATCGCGCAAGTGGCCGCCGTGCCGCTGCTGGGCAAGATCAACGGCGCCGTGGGCAACTACAACGCCCACCTGTCGGCCTACTCGCAGATCGACTGGGAAGCCAACGCCCGCGCCTTCATCGAAGACGAGCTGGGCCTGGTGTTCAACCCCTACACCACCCAGATCGAGCCGCACGACTACATTGCCGAGCTGTTCGACGCCATCGCCCGCTTCAACACCATCCTCATCGACTTCGACCGCGACGTCTGGGGCTACATCTCGCTGGGCTACTTCAAGCAGAAGACCGTTGCCGGCGAAATCGGCTCCTCGACCATGCCGCACAAGGTCAACCCGATCGACTTCGAGAACTCCGAAGGCAACCTGGGTATCGCCAATGCGCTGTTCCAGCACCTGGCCAGCAAGCTGCCGATCTCGCGCTGGCAGCGTGACCTGACCGACTCTACCGTGCTGCGCAACCTGGGCGTGGGCTTCGCCCACAGCGTCATCGCCTACGAGGCCAGCCTCAAGGGTATCGGCAAGCTGGAAGTCAACGAAGCCCGTATCGCCGCCGACCTGGACGCCTGCTGGGAAGTCCTGGCCGAGCCGATCCAGACCGTGATGCGCCGCTTCAACATCGAGAACCCCTACGAGAAGCTCAAGGAGCTGACCCGTGGCAAGGGCATCACCCCTGACGCGCTGCTGACCTTCATCGACGGCCTGGACATGCCGGCCGAAGCCAAGGCCGAGCTCAAGCAGCTGACCCCGGCGACCTACATCGGCAACGCGGTGGCCCAGGCCAAACGCATCTAAGCTGACCGTCGCGTGCAACGCCCGGCCTGGCCGGGCGTTTTTATTCCCGTACGAAAATTACGTTTTTTCAATAGGTTGAACATGAATTCTGATACTCCACTGCAACTGTTGGGCGGCCTCACGGCCCGTGAATTCCTGCGCGACTACTGGCAGAAGAAGCCGCTGCTGGTACGTCAGGCCTTCCCTGACTTCGTCAGCCCCATCGACGCCGACGAGTTGGCCGGCCTGGCCCTGGAAGAAGAAGTCGAGTCGCGCCTGGTGCTCGAGCACGGCGAGCGCCCGTGGGAGCTGCGCCGCGGCCCGTTCGCCGAGGACGCTTTCAGCGACCTGCCCGAGCGTGACTGGACCCTGTTGGTGCAGGCCGTGGACCAATTCGTGCCGGAAGTGGCCGAGCTGCTGGAAGAGTTCCGCTTCCTGCCGAGCTGGCGCATCGACGACGTGATGATCAGCTATGCCGCGCCCGGCGGCAGCGTCGGCCCGCACTTCGACAACTACGATGTGTTCCTGCTGCAAGGCGACGGCACGCGCAACTGGAAAGTCGGGCAGATGTGCAACAGCGACAGTGCGCTGATCGACCACGCAGACCTGCGCATCCTCGCTGACTTCGAGCAGAGCGACGAGTGGACCCTCGAACCCGGCGACATGCTCTACCTGCCGCCGCGCCTGGCCCACTACGGCGTCGCCGAGAGCGAGTGCCTGACTTACTCGGTCGGTTTCCGCGCCCCGAGCGCCGCCGAAGTGCTGACCCACTTCACCGACTTCCTCGGCCAGTTCCTGCCGGATGAAGAGCGCTACAGCGATGCCGACGCCCAGCCGGTCAGCGACCCGCACCAGATCCAGCACGATGCCCTCGACCGCCTCAAGGCGCTGATCGACAAGCATATGTCCGACAAGGATCTGCTGCTGACCTGGTTCGGCCAGTTCATGACCGAGCCTCGCTATCCTGAGCAGGTGGTGGGCGAAGAGCTCAGCGAACAGGAGCTGCTCGACTATCTCGGCCAAGGCGCCATCCTGATTCGCAACCCGAGCGCACGCCTGGCCTGGTCGGAGTTCGGTGACGACCTGCTGCTGTTCGCCAGCGGTCGCAGCTGCCCGCTGCCAGGCAAACTGCGCGAACTGCTGAAGCTGATCTGCTCCGCCGACGCCCTGCACAGCGAAAACCTGGGGCAGTGGCTGCAGGACGAAGACGGCCTGATGCTGGTACAACAGCTGGTCATGCAAGGCAGCCTGGGATTTGCCGATGAATAAGATCAGTGTTCGACTGGCCGACTGGTACAAGGACAATGCCGACATCCACCGCATCCGCAGCGCCGTGTTCGTTGCCGAGCAGCACGTGCCGCCAGAGCTGGAGTTCGACGCCGAAGACCCAACCGCCGTGCACTTCCTGGCCATGGAGGGCGACTACCCGATCGGTACCGCCCGCCTGCTGCCCGACGGCACCATCGGCCGGGTTTCGGTGCTCAAGGACTGGCGTGGCTTGCACGTGGGCGATGCGCTGATGCGCGCGGTGATCATCGAGGCGCAGAACCGTGACCTCAGCCAGCAGATGCTCAGCGCCCAGGTGCATGCAACGCCGTTCTACGAGCGTCTGGGGTTCCGCGTGGTCAGCGAGGAATTCCTCGAGGCCGGCATCCCGCATGTGGACATGGTTCGGGATTCGCGCGAGATCGCCTGAGCAACGGGCCGGCTAGCGCCAGCCATCGCCGGCAAGCCGGCTCCCACACCGACCGCGCCGCTCTCAAGCCAAGCGCCGTCCCTGTGGGAGCTGGCTTGCCAGCGATGAGGCCCTTACAAACAGCACAAGACAATTGCTCCCACGAACAGCGCTTTGCCTGAGGGAGCCAGCTTGTCGTGCCGACGAACAGCAGCCCCAGGATCAGGCAATCACGATCTGCCCATCCCCAACGCCCTGCCCCGCAATCCCCACCAGCGTCACGCTGTCCCCGCCGAACTTCAGCACCAGGTCATCCCCCACCTGGCTGGCATGGGCACGCCAGTCCGGCGCGGCGGTGCCGCCGTCCACGCCAATGAACACCAGTCGATCCTGGCCGGTGAAGTCCAGCACCCGGTCCTGGCCGAAATGGCCGCTGAACAGGAAGGTGTCGCGCCCCCCGCCACCCATCAGCACATCGTTGCCCGTGCCGCCGACCAGCACGTCATTGCCGGCGCCGCCCAGCAGTCGGTCGTCACCGCCCAGGCCGAACAGCCACTGCCCCTGATTACCCGCCACCAGCTGGTCGCCTGCCTGGGTGCCGTTGAGCGAGGACGCGTAGGGGGTGATCTTGCCGCTTTCGAACAACCCCTGCGCCGCCACCCCGTGACTGACTTCCTTGCTGAAGATCAGCAGGCTCGACTCTTTGCTCACCAAGCTCTCGACATTGCGCACCAGGCTGATGCCGCCCTCGGCGTCGCGCACGTACAGCGTGCCTTCGCCATCCCGGGCGATGCTCAGGTTGGCCAAGGCATCCTGCAGCTTCAGGGTGTCATGGCCGGCGCCACCGTCGATCAGGTTGAAACCGCCGTCATCGCGGAAGGTATCGTTGCCGGCCCGGCCTTCGAGGTAGTCGTTGCCGCGCCCGCCATGGATCAGGTCGTCCTTGTCCGAGCCGATAATGAACGTGCTGCCCTTGTGCGGCTCCGCATTGCGGTTGAGGTCCTCGACCCAGGTCGAGCCACGGGTCACGTCCGACAGGTTGCTGACCAGGATGGTCGAGTCGCGGCTGGTCCACTGATAGAAGGACGAATCCAGCACACGCCCAAGGCCATCGGTGTAGGCCGTCGGCAGGTGCGACAGCCAGGTGGCGATGTTGCCGATGGAGAACGGCAGCAGGTTCCAGGCGTCGGACGCGTAGTGGTCATTGAAGTTGACGATATTGTTGGTGGCCGAGGCCTTGGCGCCGTCGTGCACGCCCAGGGTGCCCCAGGTCGCCGAGGTGCCATCGAGCGCGCGGAACACCGGGTCGTTCTCGTAGCCGATATTGAGCACCTTGTTGGCGTCGGCAGCCTGGGTCGGTGAGGCGAAGGCGACGTAGCGCGCATCCTGGTAGAAGCCGCCCCAGCGCGAACCGCTCAGGTCGGCCAGGCTGTTGACCGCCAGGCCACCAAGGCTGTGCCCGCTGACGGTGATATCCGCGCCGCTCAGGCCGTTGGCCTTGGCAAAGGCCGCGACATCGGCGAGCAGCTGCCCGAATGCGTTACCGGCGTAATCACGGGCATAGCCTGCCGGGCCGATCGCCGCCAGCAGGTCGTTGATGGCGTCACCGATGGTGTCGCCCAGCAGGTTCTCACGCGGACCGCTGGTGCCGCGAAAAGCGATGCCGATGCCGCTGAGCTGGCCGGCGGCATCGTAGCGGCCGAGGATCTCCACCTGCGCCGAGGTGTAGCCCTGCGCTTCGCCGTGGAAGGTGCCGCGGGCGTCGGTCTTGCCCTGGTAGCCCAATTGCGCCGCGCTGATCGGCGACCAGCCGGCGGCCTTCACCTGGGCCAGGGCCCTGGCTTCGGCGTCCGGGTTCCAGGGGATGCCGGGGATCACACCCTGGCTGTCGGTACCGCCGATCAGTGCCTTGACCAGCGTGGCCGGCAGACCTAGACCGAAGCCGTACTTCTGGTAGCCGGCGCCGAAGCCATCGTCGATGCCATGGTAGGCGTAGGTGGCCAGCGCCATGGCGTCCTTGTAAAGCGCAGAGGAGGCAGTGCTGTCGAGCTGTCGGTAATCGAATACGGGCATTGGTTTACATCCCTGTTGTTCTTGTAGGAAGGACACCCCAGCGACATCGTCCGGTGACACGACTGACGGGCGAAAGGCAAAGCTGGCACGCATTTGCCACCTCGTCCAACCCGAAGGGATGACGTCCCTGCCAAAGATGCGGGCAAAAAACCTGTACATGCATACAGATAAAACTTGCCTGCGCGCCCTGGCTTGCGCATCCTAGTGACCAACTTTCACGATGAAGCGTTTTCGGCCATGCGCCTCTTTCTCTGCGAAAAGCCCTCCCAGGCAAAAGACATCGCCAAGGTTCTCGGCGCCCAGCGCCGCGGCGATGGCTGCTGGCAGGGCACCGATGTCTGCGTGACCTGGTGCATCGGCCACCTGCTGGAGACCGCCCCGCCGGACAGCTACGACGAGCGCTACAAACGCTGGACCCTCGAAGACCTGCCGATCATCCCGCAAAAGTGGAAGATGACCGTCAAGCCCAAGACCGCCAGCCAGTACAAGGCGGTCAAGCGCCTGCTGGGCGAAGCCCGGGAACTGGTGATCGCCACCGATGCCGACCGCGAGGGCGAGATGATTGCCCGCGAACTGGTCGAGCACTGCCGCTACCGCGGCCCGATCCAGCGCCTGTGGCTGTCGGCGCTGGACGATGCCTCGATCCGCAAGGCGCTCGGGCGCCTGCTGCCCGGCAAGGAGACCTTCAGCCTCTACCATTCGGCCTTGGGCCGCTCGCGGGCCGACTGGCTGATCGGCATGAACATGAGCCGCCTGTTCACCCTGCTCGGCCGCCAGTCCGGCTACCAGGGCGTACTGCCAGTGGGCCGGGTGCAGACCCCGACACTGCGCCTGGTGGTGGACCGCGACCGCAGCATCGCCAACTTCGTGCCCGTACCGTTCTGGGCCATCGACGTGCAACTGGAAAGCGCGGGCGCCGTGTTCAACGCCCAGTGGCGCGCCCCCGAGGACGCCTGCGACGATCAGGGCCGCTGCCTGAAGCAGGACATGGCGCAACAAGCCGCGGCCGACATGCAGGCCGCGGGCAGCGCCCGGGTGCTGAAGATCGCCACCGAACGGGTGCGCGAGGCCGCGCCGCTGCCCTTCGACCTCGGCACCCTGCAGGAGGTGTGCTCGAAGAAGCTCGGCCTCGGCGCCCAGGAAACCCTGGATATCGCCCAAGCCCTGTACGAGACCCACAAGCTCATCACCTACCCGCGCAGCGACAGCGGTTACCTGCCCCTCAGCCAGCATGGCGAGGCCCCTGCCATCCTCGCCGCCTTGCATCGCGCCGACAGCAGCCTCGCGCCACTGCGGGACTACCTGGACCCACAGCGCCGTTCGCGGGCGTGGAACGACCAGAAGGTCAGCGCCCACCACGGCATCATCCCCACCGCCGCCGCCAGTGACCCGGCGCGCCTGCCACCCAAGTACAAGGCGGTGTATACCCTGATCCGCGCCCGCTACCTGGCGCAGTTCCTGCCCAACCACGAGTACGACCGCACCCAGGCCGAGTTCGATTGTGCCGGCCATGCGCTACGCGCGGTGGGCAAGCAGATTGTTGAGCCCGGCTGGCGCCGTGCGCTGCCCGAGGCATTGACTCCGGCCAAGGGTCGCGAGGCGCCACCGGCCCAGGTGCTGCCGGCGTTGCGCGAAGGCCAGGACTGCACCGTGCGGGACCTGCAACTGAAAGACCTGTGGACCCAGCCACCCAAGCCTTTCACCGAAGGCGACCTGATCAAGGCGATGAAAAACGTCGCCAAGCTGGTGGACGACCCCAGGCTCAAGCAGAAGCTCAAGGAAACCACCGGCATCGGCACCGAGGCGACTCGCGCCAGCATCATCCAGGGCTTGCTCGACCGTGGCTACCTGGTCAAGAACGGCAAGGCCCTCGCGGCCACACCCGCCGCCTTCAGCCTGATCGACGCCGTGCCCCGGGCCATCGCCGACCCCGGCACCACGGCGATCTGGGAACAGGCGCTGGACATGGTGCAGAGCGGGGAAATGAGCCTGGAGGAGTTCGTCGCCCGGCAATCGGCGTGGATGGGCAAGCTGGTGCAACGTTGCAGCGGCATGCGCCTGACCATCAGCGGGCCGGCGGCGGGCAAGGCTGCGACGCCATGGAAAAAGAAGCGTAAAAGCGCGGCCAAGGGCAAAGCCGCAGCCAGCAAACCCAGGCAGACGCGCCGCAAGGCGGCGACCTAACGCCTCGCGAGGGCATCCCCGACTGGCGCCATGAAAATCCTCTGCTATTTTTTCATGAAAATAATCAGAAAAAATTTCACGAGGCCCCGACATGTTCAAGCAATCCGCCCAGCACGTCGCCAGCTACTACGCCCGCACCTACCCCGCCACTATCCCCTTGCGCCCCACCCTACAGGGCGCCCACGACACCGACGTCCTGATCGTCGGTGCCGGCTTCAGCGGCCTGCATACGGCCTTGCGCCTGGCATTGGCCGGCCAGCGCGTGACCCTGCTGGAAGCCAGCCGGGTGGCCTGGGCCGCCTCGGGCCGCAACGGTGGCCAGGCACTGCTGGGCTGGTCGTGCGACATGCCCCCGTTGGAGCGAGCCCTGGGCCTGGAGCGCAGCCGGCGCCTGTGGGACAGCATGTGCTGGGCCGCCCGCGAGCTGCACGAACTGCCCCAGCGCCATGGCTTCGACGTCGATTATCGCCTGGGAAGCCTGTGGACCGCCGTGTTGCCGCGCCGCGTAAAACTGCTGGAGGAGGCCCGGCGTGAAGCACAGGAAAAGTTCGACTACGACTGCCTGCGCCTGATCGGCCGCGAGGAACTGCCCGAGTGGATCGACAGCCCCCGCTACCAGGCCGCGCTGTACGATCCCAATGGCGCCCACCTCAACCCGCTGAAGCTGGCCCAGGGCCTGGCCGGCGTGATCGAAGCGCATGGCGGGCGGATCTACGAGCAGAGCCAGGTGATCGATTACCAGGAACACGCCGACGGCTTCGCCGCCCGCACCGATCAGGGCGAGGTGCGCAGCCGCGTAATGGTGCTCGCCTGCAACGCCTACATCGACCGCCTCGACCGCGCGCTCTCGCGTCGCCTGCTGCCGGTGGGCTCCTACCAGGTGGCCACGGCGCCGCTGGACGCCGACTTCGCCGCCTCGCTGCTGCCGCGCAACAGCTGCGTGATCGACAACCAGTTCGTCCCCGACTATTTCCGCCTCACCCCCGACCACCGCCTGCTGTTCGGCGGTGGCTGCACGTACCTCGGTGGTATCCCCAAGGACGTCGCCGGCGCCACCCGGCCGTACCTGGAGCGGGTGTTCCCACAATTGCGAGGGGTAGCCATCGAGCATGCCTGGGGCGGCCACATCGATTGCAGCATCCAGCGCACGCCGGATATCGGTCGCCAGGGCCAACGTTACTGGCTGCAGGGTTTTTCCGGCCACGGCGTACTGCCGACCCTGGCTGGTGCACGCGCGGTCAGCGACGCAATCCTCGGTGACGACGAGCTGCTGAAACTGTACCAGGCCATCGACAATGGCCGTTTCCCAGGCGGCGACCTGCTGGCCGCGCCACTGGAAGCGGCTGCTAAGGCCTGGTACAGGATGCGCGATCATGTCTGACGATACCCACGCCCTCGCCCGTCAGGTGCGCGACCTGCGCAAGCACCGCGGCCTAACCCTTGACGAGCTGGCAACTCGGGTCAACCGCTCGCTGGGCTTCCTCTCCCAGGTCGAACGCGGGCTGTCGCGGCCCACGGTGGCTGACCTGACCGCCATCAGCGAAGCGCTGCACGTGCCTACCACCTATTTCTACCAGGCCGTGCCGCCCCGCGAGATCGACTGGGTGACCCGCCCCGGCGAGCGGCGCACCCTGTACTACGCCGCCGGGATCACCGACGTGCTGGTCTCGCCGACGCTAAGTGGCCGCTTCGCCATGCTCGAAAGCCACCTGGCGCCCGGCGCCAGCAGTGGCGAGGGGCATCTGGACGACAGCTCGGAACAAGGCGGTTTCGTCCTTGAGGGCGAGCTGACCTTGTGGCTCGAAGGCCAGGACGGCGCCGTCACCCTGACCCCCAACGACAGCTTCCAGCTGCCACCCCACAGCCAGTTCCGCTACGCCAACCTGACCGCCCGAACGACCCGGGTTCTCTGGGTCTTCCGTTGAGAGCATGCCAATGACAAGTACAACAGGCTTCCCCGATCTGCTCAGCGAAGTACGCGCCTTGCGCACCCGACACCCCGACGTGCGCTACGTCGACCTGATCAGCCTGGACATCCCCGGGCATTTCTACGGCAAGCGCTATCCCATCGACATGCTGGAAAAAGTCGCCGCCGGCAGCCCGCTCAAGCTGCCGCAGAACTGCGTACTGCTCGGCGTGCAGGGCGGGCTGTTCCCGATCGGCGACTACTGCTTCAACGACGGCGACCCGGACGCCCCGCGCCGCCTGGTCCCCGGTACGCTCAAGCCGGTGACCTGGGAGCGAGAGCCGCTGGGGCAGATGCTGATCACCTCGGACGGCACTGCGGCGCCCATCGAATTCGAACCCCGCGAGGTGCTGGCCCGCGTCCTGCAACGCCTCGAACGTCGAGGCATCCGCCCGGTGGTGGCGTTCGAACTGGAGTTCTACCTGTTCGACCAAGCGTTGAAAGAGGGCTTGCCGCAGTTCCCCCGCGACCCGGTCAGTGGCGATGCCGACGACCAGCCGAACATGCATATCGAGCGCCTGTCGCGCTTTGCCGATGTGCTGCGCGAAATGGTCGAGACTGCCAACATCCAGGGGGTGGACGCCAACGTCATTACCGCCGAACTGGGTCCCGGCCAGTTCGAGATCAACTTCGGCCATTGCGACGATGGCCTGCGCGCCGCCGACTGGGCGGCACTGTTCTGCCGCAGCACCCGGGGCGTGGCGCGCAAGCACGGGCTGCGCGCCTCGTTCATGAGCAAACCCTATCTGCACGCGCCGGGTAGCGGCATGCATGTGCATGTCAGCCTGTACGACCCGGCGGGCAACAACCTGTTGTCCGCCGATAACCAGCGGCCGCTGCGCCACGCCGTGGCCGGTTGCCTGGCGCTGCTGCCGCATTGCATGCCGATCTTCGCCGCCAACCACAATGCGTTTCGCCGCTACGGGGCCATGGTCAACGCCGCAAGCCGCGCCAGCTGGGGCTTCGAGGATCGCGACGCCTGTATCCGTATCCCCGAGTCGGATGCGCGCAACCTGCGGATCGAGCACCGGCTGGCCGGGGCGGATGGCAATCCGTACCTGGTGCTGGCGGCGATCCTGTGCGGCATGGAGCACGGGCTGGATGCCGCGCAGGAACCCATTGCGCCGCTGAACGAGGACCGTGGCAGCGGGATCGACTTTCCCAAGGACATGCTCGGCGCGGTGGCAGCGATGCGTGGGCATCCGGCGGTGAACGAGGGGTTGGGCGCGGAGTTCGTGATGGTCTATTGCGAGAACAAGCGCCAGGACCATCTGGCGTTTCTCCAGGAGGTCAGTGCGCGGGAGTATCGCTGGTTCCTGTAAGCTTCACCGGACTCATCATTGCCAAGCCCCACAGATGGACCGCGATCCCTGTGGGAGCCGGCTTGCCGGCGATGAGGCCAAAACTGGTAACACCGACCACAGGGCATTACCATGCACCACCTCTAGCGCGGCCTTTTGCCGCACCCTCCCGTCCAGCCTGCCCGTGCCCTCATGCCTTTCGAACTCACCGTAGAACCGCTCACGCTGCTGATTCTCGCCCTGGTCGCCTTCGTCGCAGGCTTCATCGATGCCATCGCCGGCGGCGGCGGCCTGCTGACCACCCCGGCGCTGCTCACCGCCGGCATGCCGCCGCACTTGGTGCTAGGCACCAACAAGCTCAGCTCGACCTTCGGCGCCGCCACGGCCAGCATCACCTACTACCGGCGCAAGCTGTTCCATCCGGCGCAGTGGCGCCTGGCGATTCTCGGCACGCTGGTGGGCGCGCTGATCGGTGCGGTGGTGGCTCACTACATGCCAGCCGAGTGGCTGAACAAGATGCTGCCGGTGATCGTGTTCGCTTGTGGCGTCTACCTGCTGTTCGGCGGTACACCGAAGGCGCCGGTGGACGCCGATGCGCCGATCAAAAGGAAGTGGCAGTTTCCGCAGGGCTTCACCCTGGGCTTCTACGACGGCGTTGCCGGGCCGGGTACCGGTGCCTTCTGGACCGTGAGCACGTTGCTGCTCTATCCCATCGACCTGGTTCGGGCCAGTGGCGTGGCGCGCAGCATGAACTTTGTCAGCAACATTGCGGCGCTGACGGTGTTTGTCATTTCCGGGCAGGTGGATTACATCGTTGGGCTGTGCATGGGGGTGTCGGTGATGGTCGGGGCGTTTTTCGGGGCTCGGACGGCGATCAGTGGGGGCAGCAAGTTCATTCGGCCGGTGTTTATTACTGTGGTGTTGGCGTTGACTGTACGGTTGGCTTGGCAGCATTGGTTTGGGTAGGGATCTGGATTTGGCTCTGGATTTGGCTCTGGATTTGGATTTGGATTTGGATTTGGATTTGGATTTGGATTTGGCTCTGGCTCTGGCTCTGGCTCTGGCTCTGGCTCGATTGTTTTGATTTTGCATACATATTCTTGAAATATGTCGACATCTAGTCACCTTTTCGCCTTTACGGCGACCTACTTTTGCTCTTGGGCAAAAGTAGGCAAAAACCGCTGGCTCCATTCATACGGCCCCTGCGCTGCGCTCCGGGGTTCCCTCGCTCCGTTCTTGCTCCCGTGGGTACCGCGCTGTACGCCCCATCCTGGGGCCCAGCGCTCG